>CABSMQ010000005.1:0-50825 GCA_902478965.1 uncultured Collinsella sp.
TCGACGCTGCGCGGGCCGCATTTGGACAATCTGACGTTCAACTTCAAGGGCGCGACCAGAAGGTCAGCGCCCTCTCGTTTCACGTCACCTTGCCTCAAATGCGACCCGCTCGCTGTCCGTCCTCTACCTGCGGCGCTGTCTTGCTCCGGATGCGGCAGTTAGGGACGTTCCTTTTCTGCCGGCAGTTTGGGACACTCCTTGTAGTCATTGGGGACGTTCTTAAATGACTAGTCGTTGGGGACGTTCTTGTTTGACTAGTCATTCAAGAACGTCCCCAACGACTACATAGCATGAGAGTGGATAATCTCCCAGTTTGGGCTCGCATTCAGGCTCAAAGTGGGAGATTATCCACTCTCGTTTCTGTTCTGCCTACATTTGTAGGAACAGTTCGTGGAGGCGGGTGTCTTCGTCGAGTTCGGGGTGGAAGGTTACGCCGAGCTGGTTGTCTTGGCGGGCGGCGACGATGCGGCCATCGACTTCGGCCAGGGCCTCGGCATCGCCGTGCACCTCAACGATGCGGGGCGCGCGGATAAACGTCAGCGGCACTTCACCGTCGATGCCGGCTACCTGCCCCTTGGTTCGAAAGCTGCCGAGCTGCCTGCCGTAGGCATTGCGCTCAACGAGCACATCCATGGTTGCCAGGCGCGGCGTGCCCTTATCGTCATGGGCGGCAAGGTCGTGAGCCAGCAGAATCAGGCCGGCGCAGGTGCCCAGGATGGGCATGCCTTCAACAATGCGGGTGCGAAGCTCCTCGAGCATGCCCAACTCATCTAGCAGCTTCCCTTGAACGGTAGACTCGCCGCCGGGAAGTACCAGACGGTCAAAGTCCTGCTTTAAATCAGCCGCCTGCCTCAGCTCAATACAGCGCGCGCCCAGCTCGGATAGTCTTGCCTCGTGCTCGGCAAATGCGCCTTGGACCGCCAGCACGGCGACCGTTTGGTCTGCATAATCGCTCATGTGCGATCCCTTCTGCTGGACTAGCGCCCGCGTTCCTCCATGATGATCTCGATTTCGTCGGCGTTGATGCCCACCATGGCCTCGCCCAGGTCCTCCGAAAGCTCGGCGATGAGTTTGGCATCGGTGAAGTTTGCCACGGCCTTGACGATGGCGGCGGCGCGCTTGGCGGGGTCGCCGCTCTTAAAGATGCCCGAGCCGACAAAGACGCCTTCGGCGCCCAGCTGCATCATCAGCGCGGCGTCGGCGGGGGTCGCTACGCCGCCGGCGGCAAAGTTCACGACGGGAAGCTTTCTCGTGGCATGGACCTCGCGCACCAGCTCGACCGGAACCTGCAGTTGCTTGGCTGCCTCAAAGAGCTCGTCGTCGCGCAGAGCAACTACGTCGCGGATCTGCTTTTGGATTTTGCGCATGTGACGCACGGCCTGAACGACGTCGCCCGTACCCGGCTCACCCTTGGTGCGAATCATCGTGGCGCCTTCGGCAACACGGCGCAGCGCCTCGCCCAGATCACGGGCGCCGCAGACAAACGGCACGTCAAACTGGGTCTTGTCGATATGATAGACGTCGTCGGCGGGGGAGAGAACCTCGGACTCGTCGATGTAATCGATCTCGATGGCCTGCAGGACCTGTGCCTCGACAATGTGACCGATGCGGCACTTGGCCATAACAGGGATGGAGACGGCCTCTTGGATGCCCTTGATCATCTTGGGGTCGCTCATGCGCGAGACGCCGCCTGCGGCGCGGATGTCGGCCGGAATGCGCTCGAGTGCCATGACGGCGCAGGCGCCCGCCTCCTCAGCGATGCGTGCCTGCTCGGGCGTGGTGACGTCCATGATGACGCCGCCCTTGAGCATCTGCGCGAGTTCGCGATTGAGTTTGACGCGATCGGCCTTGCTGGTCTGTTCTGCCATGGTTGCTCCCTTGGTTGGCATGTGCATTGCTTGACGGAACATCCTATCGGGGAGCTGGGTATGGCAAAATACTCAGTTTTCGAGATAATAATAAGGTCAGCTTAATACCAGATTGAACAGCTCGATAAGGTCAGGTGGCAAACTCATGCTTGACTACAATTTGGAAAAACGCGGCGAAGCATCGCTTTATGAGTATGTTTACCAGCAAATTCGAGATGATATTGTTGCTGGACGTATTGCGGCGGGGGAGCGTCTGCCGTCTAAGCGCGCCTTTGCCAGTCATCTGGGAATCAGTGTCATTACCATCGAGAATGCATATAGCCAGTTACTTGCCGAGGGCTATATTTGCTCAATGCCGCGTCGTGGCTACTACGCTTGCGAGCTTCCGGATGCACCGGTTTTGGCTTCGGCTGCGGAGGGCGTCGACCGAGACGCCGCCTCTGCGGGTCCCAGCGCGCATGATGTCAACGGACAGGTCGAGCGATTCGATGCACTTTCTCCTTCCGCTTTGGAGGCGGCGTGGCTTTGGCAAAGCGCACTACGGGCGACGCTGGCATCCGAAGATGAGCGCGAAATCTTTTCGCCCGCACCGGCGCAGGGCACCGCTCGGCTGCGACGCGCAATTGCTCACCATCTGCGTGGGACAAGGGGTATGAATGTCGACCCCAACAACATTGTTATCGGTGCAGGCGCCCAGCTGCTCGATACCATGTTGGTTCAGTTGCTTGGCGTTGACAAGGTGTATGCCGTTGAGGATCCGGGCTATTTGCGTCTGACGCGCATCTATCAGGCTATGGGCTGCAAAGTTCGACATATCCCGTTGGATGATGAGGGCGTGGACTTGAGCACTCTGCAGAAAAGCGGGACCGATGTCCTTCACCTGATGCCGTCCCATCAGTATCCGACCGGCCTTGTGACGAGCATTGCGCGTCGCTATGCGCTTCTGAGCTGGGCCGCCGAGCGACCAGGTCGGTATCTCATCGAAGATGACTTTGATTGTGAGTTTCGCCTTGCCGGCAAGCCGATTCCCGCGCTCGCGTCGATTGATGCCGCCCAGTCGGTTATCTACACCAACACGTTTTCGAAGAGCCTTTCATCGGCGTTGCGTTTGGCGTACATGGTGTTGCCCGATGAGCTAATGGAGCGGTTTAGGCGCAACCTTGGTTTCTACGCCTCGTCGGTGAGCTCTGTCGATCAGGTCGCTTTGGCGCGTTTGCTGGAATCGGGTGATTACGAGCGACATGTGAACCGCGTGCGCGTTCGTGCTCGCGAGGCGCGTGATGGCCTGATGGCGCTTGTGCGGAAGGTATTTCCGGCAGGAGAGGTCTCGATCGAGCATGCAGACGCGGGCCTTTACTGCACCGTGGTTGCGGAGCGCGGAGCGGGCGGAAGCTCTTTTGTGCGGGCCCTCACGCGCTCGAGTATCCCTTTTGTCGATATCGGTGACTGTTATTGGTGTGCCGATGGCGCATCTGTCCCTGAAAACTCAAGTCAAATTCTTGTTCAGTATGACGATTTGAGTCCAAAAGCGCTAAATACCTTGGAATCGCAGCTAATGGGAGCACTCTGCAACCTAAGTGAGTAGGCTTTTGGAACTCTGGCGACCAGGCAGTTTTGTAACAAGCTATCTACCTGCGGTTTTGAAAAGCAGGATGACCGGGCTGCTCGGGATGTTCAAAAAAGTCTACTCACTTGTCGCGCAAAGCTTCTGCATGAGAAAAAATGGGGTTTTCAACAGAACTTCGTCCAGCTCTCGGCAAGCTTTTGGCCAGTTTGGGAGGGCTGTTGAAAACTTGGCAGTCCGTTCGGCACCATTTTTGGCGCGTTCGCGCCAATGTGTGACTGACTGGGTTGAAATTCGTGTTTTCCTGTGCCTATGAAGGATCTACTTTGTGACATATCGGCTTTTAGGTACTGGCGTTTGCCCCCTCAGGCCCGCGCTCTGTGTCCGCCGCTTCCACGGCCGGAAGAAGACCGGCAGCGATATGACCTCGTCCGTAACCCGACGGCTGCGGTTGTGCTCGGCTTTCCGTTGCATACATTGGTTCGGACGAGAAACAAACGGACTTGTCCTGCCAGCATTAGGCAGCGGCTGTTTCTTGGTGAGCTCCCCAGGGAATCCGTGCTGGAAACGGAGCATGGATTTTTGATTACGTCTCCTCTACTGACGGCATTCATCATGTCGCGGCATCTGACGGATCTTCAGCTTCTTTTGGTATTGGCGGAGATGTGTGGCTTGTTTGCGGTGTGTGCCCTGCCGGCGGCACTTGAGGCGGAGCTTTCGCGTGCAATTGATTCGGGCGCGATTTCGACAACGGTCGGTTGGGTGCGCTGCCCGTCCGAGGACGGCACCGCCTCAAATTTATGGCGTCGAGACGCTTTGGTTTTGGGCGGAGACCTTGACCGTTTTTGTTCAGATGTTTGCGGGATGCGTTACGGCAATAGATTTATGGTGGTATCGCAACTCGTTCCATTGGGTGCCGCGTCGCCTTTTGAGGTCGAGGCGTATTTGTTGCTTGGACTGCCGCGAGCCCTGGGAGGCGAAGGTTTTTGCGGCATAGAGCTTAATGTTGAAGTGATGCTAAGCACAAGTGCTCGAGCGATTGTGGGAAAGTCCCGTGTATATATCGACCTACTTCTTTCTTCGCCGGACGGCAGGCGACAGGTGGCCATTGAATGTCAGGGAAAGGCCTCGCGCGGACGCGCAGGGGATGGCTTGCGTGACGCTGACCGTATGACGGCCCTTCAGGCCATGGGCTACGATGTGCTTCTCCTGACACACAGACAGATATCGGATGAGGATAGATTCCGCGCGATCGTTAAGGCCATATGCAGGATGCTCGATGCTGAATATCGTGATAAAAGCTCGGATGAGCAAAGGGCTGAGACATTACTCCGGTCTGAACTATTCGTTGACTGGACAAAATTGGGAGTAATTGACGGAAAGATGCCCGTTAGACACAAAATGGCTCGATCGTGGACGGCTGCGAATCTAAGTGAGTAGACTTTTGGCACTTTGGCGACTAGGTCGTTTTGCAACAAGGCATTTACCTGCGGCTTTATAAAGTGATATGGATGGTCTGCTCGGCAAGTTCCAAAAAGTCTACTCACTTAGTTTTTGACGAGAAGCCGATGCCGAAGACGGTCCTATTTCAGGGCGTTAACAAGTTCGTGAGGCACGAAAAAGGCCCGAACCAATACGGTCCGGGCCTCATCGAGCTTGAGGTTATGTCTCAGGCGGTTGGCTTAGCCAAAGTAGCGCTTGAGCAGGCCGGCGAAAGCCTTGCCGTGGCGGGCCTCGTCGCGAGCCATCTCGTGCACGGTGTCGTGGATGGCATCGAGGCCGGCGGCCTTGGCACGCTTGGCAAGATCGGTCTTGCCGGCGGTGGCGCCGTTCTCGGCCTCAACGCGCATCTCGAGGTTCTTCTTGGTGGAGTCGGTCACGACCTCGCCCAGGAGCTCGGCGAACTTGGCGGCATGCTCGGCCTCCTCGTGGGCAGCCTTCTCCCAGTACAGGCCTATCTCGGGATAACCCTCGCGATGAGCGACGCGAGCCATGGCCAGGTACATACCGACCTCGGAGCACTCGCCCTCAAAGTTGGCGCGCAGGTCGGCAACGATGTCCTCGGAGACGCCCTCCATCTTGGCGACGCCCACGACGTGCTCGGCAGCCCACTCGAGCTGACCCTCCTCCTGCTTCAGGAAACGAGAACCGGGAACGCCGCACTGGGGGCACTTAAAATCCTCGGGCAGCTGGTCGCCGTTGAACTCTTCCACATAACCGCAAACGGGGCAAACAAACTTCATGATTCGATCCTTTCGATCGATGGCGATTGTGCGCTCGTCCGGTCCCGTAAGGGCCCTCTCCGGACGTGCGTCTTGACGAGTTCTATTATCCATAAATGCAACCAAATGTGAAGCCTATTAGGAATGATTTTTAATAAAACAATTTCGAGATATGAAGATGTTGATTGATTAACGATTGGGAGGCCGTCTGCGATCTTTGCTGAGTACAATCGGGCGAGCAAATGTTGACCTATCAACAAATGAAGGAGTTTCCTTTATGCATCTAGCCCGTCGTGCCTGGTGCCGAACATATCAGACGGTTTTTCGCATTGCATTGCCGATCCTGCCCTATACCGAGCCGCGCATTTTAGAGCATGCCGAGGATGTGCCCGCGGTGCTTCAAAAGCGCTCGATTCAGAAGGTCCTTATCGTGACGGATCCCGGCATTGCCCGTCTGGGGCTCACGGCACCGCTCGAGACGGCGCTCGCATCCAGGGGGATTGGCGTTACGGTCTATGCCGAAACGCGTGCGAACCCCACGGTCTCAAACGTGGAGGAAGCGGCGTTCCTGTATCGAGAGAGCGCCTGTCAGGCCATTATCGGTTTTGGCGGAGGATCAGCCATGGACTGCGCCAAGGGTGTGGGGGCGCGCATTGCGCAGCTAAACAAGCCCATCAACAAGATGCGCGGCCTACTGCGGATTCATCGTCTCCTGCCGCTGCTTATTGCGGTTCCCACTACCGCCGGTACGGGAAGCGAAGTCACGCTCGCGGCGGTTATCACCGATGACGAGACGCACTACAAATACCCCATTAACGACTTTGTGCTCATCCCGCGTTTTGCAGTCCACGACCCCGAGTTTACGTGCGGCTTGCCCGCTTCCATTACGGGGCAGACGGGCATGGACGCCCTGACGCATGCCGTTGAGGCCTTTATCGGGCGAAGCACCACGCCCTATACGCGTAAGATGGCGCGACAGGCGGTGCAGCTTATCCACGACAATTTGCTCGAGGCCTATGAGCATGGTGACGACATGTGCGCTCGTCGCAATATGCTTTTGGCGGCGTATAAGGCGGGCGTTGCGTTTACCCGCTCCTATGTCGGATATGTGCATGCCATCGCGCACAGTTTGGGCGGCCGATACGGAATTCCGCACGGTTTGGCCAACGCGATCATCCTGCCGCACATGCTTCGCGCTTATGGTGACGCCGCCGCCCCCAAGCTTGCCGATCTTGCTCGCATGGCGGGCATTGCGCCGGCTACCGCGCAGGACAGTCTTGCGGCCGAGGCCTTTATCGATTGGGTCGACCGCGTGAACGAGGCCCTGGGAATCCCCAAATATGTCTCGGGCATTCGCCGCTCCGACATTCCGCAGATGGCGGCGCATGCCGATGACGAGGCCAATCCGCTATACCCCGTTCCGCTTCTAATGGACCGCTTGGAGCTCGAGCATATGTACGAAGTCGTTGCAGGTGGTATGTTTGAGGACGAGAATTAGGAGGGTCCATGAACACCGAGGAAATTGCGCGCATCGTCGGCGATCAGCGCGCCTACTTTAAGACGCACGCCACGTTTGATGTCGATGCTCGACGTCGCGCGCTCGTGAGTTTACGCGATGCGGTGCGGGCCCACGAGGCCGATATCGCCCATGCGCTCAAGACCGATTTGGGGAAGTCGCATGACGAGGCCTATATGTGCGAGATTGGTACGTCGCTTTCCGAGATTCGACATCAGATCGCTCACGTGGCTCGGTGGAGTCGTCCGCGCCTGCGTCCGTGCGATCTCGCTAACGCCGTGAGCGTGTGCAAAACGCAAGCCGTGCCCTATGGCGTCACGCTCATTATGGCGCCCTGGAACTATCCGTTTTTGCTGACGCTCGAGCCGCTCGCCGGCGCCCTTGCCGCGGGCAATACCGCGGTCATCAAGCCGAGCGCCTATGCTCCGGCATCGAGCGCGGTGCTCAAGCAAATCTGTGAAGAGGCATTTGATCCGTGCATGGTGACGGTTGTCGAGGGCGGGCGCGCCGAGAACGAAGCGTTGCTCGATGAGTGCTGGGACAAGATCTTCTTTACCGGTAGCGTTCCGGTCGGCAAGCTCGTCATGGAGCGCGCAAGTAAAAGCCTTACGCCCGTGACGCTTGAGCTGGGCGGAAAGAGTCCCTGTATCGTGGATGCGACGGCAAACTTGAAGGTTGCGGCACGGCGTATCGCCTTTGGTAAGTGGCTCAACGTGGGGCAGACCTGCGTGGCGCCCGACTACCTGCTGGTCGATGCGCGCGTGCACGACGAGCTGCTGGACCTTATCAAGGAGGAGGCCCGCCGTATGTTTGGCGAGCATCCGCTCGATAACGAGGACTACGGGCATATCGTCAACGCCAAGCATTTTGCGCGTGCGCGCGGGCTGATCGATCCCGATAAGGTCGTGCTGGGAGGCACGGCGCGCGAGTCGTCGCTCAAGATTGAGCCGACGATCCTAGACGGCGTGACCCCCGATGACGCCGTGATGCAGGAGGAGATCTTCGGTCCCATCTTGCCGGTGCTGACGTTTGAGAGCCTAGACGAGGCCGAAGCGTTTATTACGGATCGTCCGACGCCGCTGGCCCTGTATATCTTTAGTCAGGATCGCGCAGTTCAGCAGCGCTTCGTGCGTTACGTGCCCTTTGGCGGTGGCTGCGTCAACGACACCATCATGCACTTGGCTACGAGCCATATGGGCTTTGGCGGCATGGGCGCGAGCGGTATGGGGCAGTACCATGGCCGCGAGAGCTTCGATACGTTTAGCCACAAGAAGAGCGTCGTGAACAAGGCAACGTGGCCGGACGTGCCATTCCGCTATGCTCCTTACGCAAGCTGGAAGCACAAGTTCGTGCGCATGTTTGTGCATTAGAAAAGGGCGCAGGTAATACGAACAAGTGTTCCTATTACCTGCATTTTGCGTTAGACTACTGTTATGGAGCACGGATGGGCCAACTCCCTTTAGAAGGGATTTGGTATGAACGTAGGCGATGTTATTTCGTTATTGGCGTTGTTGATTGCGGCTATCGAACTCGGTCTGTTTATCGGCCGAATGAAATAGCCGCCCCCGCGTAAGCGAAGACGGCCACTTCTCACGATGAAAACGTGTATCGGAGTTGGCAAGACCCGCGGCAACGGGTGCCATCCGTGTTCCTATCTTATCTGCAAGCGTTCTGTCGCGCAAGCGTTGAGGCAAACGATTGAAGGACGCAGACAGGATGTATTTGTGTCCGCACGGGACCGTAGACTTCTCAATAAGGTTACACACCGGTTTATCCGGCCGTTAGAGGAGCTGCTATGTACGAGCCTTCGCGTGTTCTTCTGTCATTTCACATTGCAGGATTTCAGTATGCCGATGGCGCCTTGGTCTTGGGCGATCTTAAAGCGGGCGATAAGCTGACGCTGTGTGCCGAGCGCGATAATCCCCATGACCCTGAGGCGGTTGCGATTTATTACGGCAACACCAAGCTTGGCTATGTTCCGGGAAACGAGGTCGGCCCACTGTCCTTGATGATGTATTACGGCCACGAGGACGTATTTGAGGCCCGCGTGCAACAGGTTGCTCCCGAGCGCAGCCCGTGGCACCAGGTGCGCGTTGGCCTCTATGTGGTGGATGCTCGCTAGTCGGCAAGGGAGGCGGCCATGTTTGATGACGACGACCTATTCAATCTGACAGACGATCCGTTTGAGTGGGATATGCTACTCGACGACGATGAGCTGGAGCAGGACCGTAGGAAACGACAGGACAAGAAAACTCAGGGTGACGCTTCGAAAAAGAAAGGCAAGCGCCGCCGTGGACTGTTTGGCGGGCTCTTTGGCTAACCGCCGCATCGCTGCGTCTGTATACTTAGCACGAGTTGAACGCGTTGCGAAATGAGGGCATAGACGATGATGTGGTTTACCGCCGACCTGCACCTGGGCGATACGAATATCTTGCACGACATGGATCGGCCGTTTGATTCGGTCGAGGAGATGAACCGCAAGGTCATCGATGCCGTCAATGAGTGCGTGGCGGCGGACGACCGTCTCTATATCTTGGGAGACTTTACCTATCGTTTGCCCCTGGCGGAGGCGGTGCGCCTGCGCGAGCGTATCGAATGCAAGAATGTGACGCTCATCCGCGGTAACCATGACGGCGACTGGGAAGATTCCGACGTACCGCAGATTTGGGAAGACGTGCGCGATTACCTGGAGATTGCTCCCGGCTATGCCAAGGGCCATCGTCTGGTTATGAGCCACTACCCCATGCTCAGCTGGAATGGCAAGGCGCGTGGTGCCATCATGCTGCACGGGCATATCCACAGCAGGGGAGACCGCACCAACGCGCGCAACCGCGATCGCGAGCGCCCTATCTTTCGCTACGATGTCGGTCTCGATGCCAACGAGTACAAGCCCGTAAGCCGTGATCAGATTCTTAGCTTTTTTGGGCTATAGGGCGCCAGAGCCACCACAAAGGGGACAGGCACCTTTGTGGCGGTTCTGGTGCCGTTGCCATTATGGCGGCGGCGCCTTTTTTGTCCGTGCGGCGCGGTAGAGTGTAGGCGGTTGAAATTTGCGTCCATCGAGGAGCTGCTATGAATGAGATCAAGTGCCCGCATTGTGGCGAAGTTTTTAAGGTCGACGCGTCCGGCTATGCGGATATCGTCAAGCAAGTGCGCGACGCCGAGTTTTCACGTGACCTGGATGAGCGTGTGAAGGCAGTCCAGCGCGAGGGCGAGCAGGCGCTGGAGCTTGAGCGCTCGCGTTCGACGGCTGCATTGCAGGAGGCAGAGTCTCAGCGCAACGCTCAGCTTGTCGAGCAGAAGAACACCGCGGATCAGAAACTGGCGCAAGAAGTTGCCAAGCGCGATGCCGAGCTTGCCGAGCTGCGCGCCAAGCTTGAGGGAGCTGCCGCAGAGCGCGAGAGCGCAAGCCAGCGCGCGGCGGTTGAGGCACGAGCTGACGCTCAAAAGGAGAATGCCGAACTCCAGCGTGAGATTGATAGCCTGCGTGCGCAGCTTGGGCGCAAAGATGACGAAGCAAAGCTTGCCGAAGCCGTGGTGCGCAATGCGACTCAAAATGACCTCGCTGTGCGCGATGCTCAGATTGCGGAGTTGCAGGCAAAGCTTGCCGCCGCAGATAAGGCTCAAGAAATGGCACTCGCAACTGCTGCGGCCGAGGCGCAGCGTAAACTCGAGGCTGCGCAAAATGAAGCGAATCGTAAGCTTTCCGATTACCAGACAGAAGTGCGCGAGAAGTTCTCGAATGCTAAGACTCAGTCCGAGCGCGAGGCCGAGGGCCTTCGTGCACAACTTCGTGAGCAAGAACTTTCTGCAAAAATGGAGCTGTCGAAGGCGGTCGCCGCGGCGGAGCGAGAGCGCGATGAAGCGCGTGCCAAACTGACGAGCGAGCTGGCGGTGCGCGATTCTCGCGAGGAACAGGCCAAGGCGGCACACGAGCTCGAGCTTGCGCAGGCCAAGCGTGCGAGCGATGATCTGATTCGCTACAAGGATGAAGAGATCGAGCGCCTTAAGGACATGAAGGTCCGCCTGTCCACCAAGATGGTGGGCGAGTCACTCGAGCAGCACTGCGAGACTGAGTTCAACCGTCTGCGCATGACGGCGTTTCCCAACGCGTACTTCGAGAAAGATAACGATGCGTCCGAGGGTACCAAGGGCGACTTTATCTTCCGCGAGTGCGACGCGAGCGGTAACGAGGTCATTTCGATCATGTTCGAGATGAAAAACGAGAACGACGAGACCGCGACCAAGCATAAAAACGAGGACTTCTTTAAGAAACTCGATCACGATCGTCGCCAGAAAGGCTGTGAGTACGCGGTGCTCTGCACGCTGCTCGAGCCCGAGAGCGAGCTCTATAACGCAGGGATAGTCGACGTGAGCTATCGCTACGAGAAGATGTACGTGATTCGCCCGCAGTTTTTCATTCCCATGATTACGCTTCTTCGCAACGCCGCCATGGGTTCGCTGCGCTATAAGCAGGAGCTAGCGGAGTACAAACAGCAGAATATCGACGTTACGAACTTCGAAGCCAAGATGGAAAAGTTCAAGAATGATTTCGGCCGCAACTACGAGATTGCGAGTCGCAAGTTCCAAACGGCGATCGATGAGATCGACAAGACGATTAGCCATCTGCAGAAAACCAAGGAGGCGTTGCTGTCCTCCGAGAACAACCTGCGCCTAGCCAACAAGAAAGCCGACGATCTTACCATTCGCAAGCTCACCTGGGGCAACAAGACCATGAAGGCCGCGTTTGACGAGGCGCGCGGGGCTGCGCCAGAGACAAACGATGAGCCAGCCGAGGCGGATTCGTATGAGGTCGAGGATACCGAGTAGGGGATAACGTATCGCGCAAAAAGCGGGGCCGCTGGCGATGTTGCCAGCGGCCCCGCTTCGTTTCGTTCCAGTATGTTCGGCTAGTCCTCGAGCAGGTCCTCGATAAAGCCGACGCGGTAGTTTTTGAAGATGACCTCGCCACCGTCTTGCGTGGCGTCCAGATCGACATCGCCCATGATGCCAAAGTCGTGGTCGCCGTCCTCGTCGGCAAAGATCTGGTGCACGTGCCATACGTGCGCGGTCTTCTCGTCGGACTCATCGATGGAAAACATCGCAGCGCTGCGGGCATCTCCGTCGGTGAGGATTTCCTCGTGCTGTTCGTGGTAGGCATCGAGCGCCTTTTGCCAGCGGATCTCGCTCATGCCCCAGTCGTCGTCGAGCTCGCCCAGGTCGCGAACGTGCTCGCGGGCGGCAAGGGTCACGCGGCGGAAGAGTGCATTGCGCACCAACAGCGTGCAGCCGCGGCGGTCCGCCACGACCTCGTCGATGCCCTGCGGCGGCGCGGCGTCGAGGGCTGCCGGGTTGCCGGCGTTCTCCCACTCGTCCACCAGGCTCGAGTCCACCGAGCGCACCACAAAGCCCAGCCACGAGATAATGTCGCGCAGGCGCTCGTCGCGCTTCTCGATGGGTACGGTGCGGTCGAGAGAACGGTAGGCCTCTGCCAGGTAGCGCAGCAAAATGCCCTCGGAACGGGCGATGCCGAGCTTTTGAATGTAGCCCTTAAAATCGCTCGCGCTTTCCAGCATATCGCGCAGAACGCTCTTGGGAGAGAGCTGGTAGTCGTTTGCCCAGGGCACTTCCTGGCAGTACTTGTCAAAGGCGGCGTCGAGCAAATCCTCGAGCGGCTTTTCGTACGTGACGTCTTGAATGCGCTCCAAGCGCTCCTCATACTCGATGCCGTCGGCCTTCATCTCGGCCATAGCGCGATCGCGTGCGGCGCGCTCCTGTGCGCGCAGTACCTGTTTGGGATCCTCGAGCGTTGCCTCGACCATTGAGATTAGATCCATGGTATAGGTCTCGCTCTCGGGATCGAGCAGCTCCAACGCGGCAAGCAAGAACGGTGAGAGCGGCTGATCGAGGGCAAAGTCCTCGGGCAAGTCGACCGTCAGCGCGTAGTCGATGTCCGGCGCAGCGTCAGCCGGAGCGTCGGGTGCGGGCGGCACCTCGGTGCGCACGACGACGCCGGAGTCGATGAGCGTGGCGAAGATCTCGTCGGCACGAACCTCGAGCTTTGCCTTTTCCTCGGGCGTTTGCAGGCTTGTCTCGATGAGATCGTGCACGCGGGCGCGAGCGTCGCCGCCCTGCTCGACCACGCTAATCACCATGGAGTGTGTGATGCGAAGGCGCGGCTTGAGCGTTTCGGGCTGCGTCTCGATTAGGCGCTCAAAGGTCTGCTTGTTCCAGGTGACAAAGCCCTCGGGGGCTTTTTTCTTTTTAATCTTACGGAGTTTTTTGGGGTCGTCGCCCGCCTTGGCCATGAGCTTGGCGTTCTCGATCTCGTGCTCCGGGGCCTCGGCGATTACCATGCCCTCGGTATCGAAGCCCGAGCGGCCGGCGCGACCGGCAATCTGATGGAACTCGCGGGCGCGCAGGCGACGCATCTTGTAGCCGTCGAACTTGGTGAGCGCGGTGAGCACCACGGTGTGGATGGGTACGTTGATGCCGACGCCGAGCGTATCGGTGCCGCAGATGACGGGCAGCAGGCCCTGCTGCGCCAAGCGTTCGACCAGGAGGCGATAGCGCGGCAACATGCCAGCATGGTGCACGCCGACGCCGCATCCAAGCAGGCGTTTGAGAATCTTGCCAAAGGCCGTCGAGAAGCTCGTTCCCTTTGCCGCTTCCTTAATGGCCTCGCGCTGCTCCTTGCTGGCGATGCCAAAATTGGCGAGCGACTGCGCCGTCGCAAGGGCGGCATCCTGGCTAAAGTGCACGATATAGAGCGGGGCCTCGCCGCGGCGCATGGCGAGCTCGACCGTGCCCTCGAGGGAGGTCGTCACATAGTCGTAGCTCAGCGGAACAGGACGCGGGGCGTCGACAACCAAGTCGCAAGCAGCGCCGGTGTGTTCCTCGAGTGAGGCGGCGATCGCGGTGACATCGCCGAGCGTGGCGCTCATGAGCATAAACTGCGTGTGGGGCAGGGTGAGCAGCGGCACCTGCCAGGCCCAGCCACGGTCGGGGTCGGCAAAGTAGTGGAACTCGTCCATGGCCACGCAGCCCACGTCGGCGCCCTCGCCCTCGCGCAGTGCATCGTTGGCAAGGATTTCGGCCGTGCAGCAGATGACGGGCGCCTTGGTGTTGATATGCGTATCGCCGGTGATCATGCCGACGTTATCGCGGCCGAGCACCTGCACAAGGTCGAAAAACTTCTCGCTGACCAGAGCCTTGATAGGAGCCGTGTAGTAGCAGCGCTTGCCCTGCGCCATGCCCATAAAGAGCATGCCCAGCGCGACAAGCGACTTGCCCGATCCGGTCGGTGTTCCCAAAATGACATGGTCACCGGCGGCTAGATCCATGAGGGCTTCTTCTTGGTGATCCCACAGCTCAATGCCGCGATCGCTTGTCCATTCAAAGAAGCGTTCGAAGGCTTGATCGGGCGTGAGCCATGGTTCGGGCTCACTGCCGTCCTCGGGCTCCCACCAGGTGGGGGAGAGCGCGCCGAGCGAGCCGAACTCTGCCTCGGTTCCCGTGCCGCCCGAGAATGAGCTGGCGGCCCCGGCGCCGGAGACGGTGCTGGCGGCGGTATCTGTCGTGGTCTGTGCCATGTGGTTGCTTTCTCTCGCGATTGTCCGCCAACTATTATGGCGTAGCGGCGGCGCGGGGTGCCAGCGCGCGAGAAAATGCAGGAAATGGGTGTTCTACCCAGCCGTTTGGTGCAGTTGCCGGCTAAGTGAGTAGACTTTTTGCGATGTCGCGAGCACATGGCTTTTGCGCAAGGGCTCTATCTGCGGTTTTAGTTTTCGTTATGCGGGTTGTGCTTGGCTATTGCAAAAAAGTCTACTCACTTAGGTTTGAGGGTCGTTCGCTGGCGCCTATTTTCACTTGTTTGCCGACGCCGCGACCATCAGAAGCCCCTAGGACTCCTGCGGCAGGCGTTTTTTGCCTTTGCGGGCGCGGTTTCTAAAGTTCTCGACGGCATCTTCCATGCCGAGAGGCACGTAGGTGAGCTCATCGAGGTTTTCGGGCAGGTAGCAGGCAAGGCTTTGCTCCTGCGCGCGGCCCGCCGCGAGCTGTTCATCGCTGGGCTGCGCGCCGGGTGTGGCGCAAATACCATATACAGCGGCACCCATCTCGCGCGTGCGGCATTCATATTCGGTCTCGGGGTGCTCGGGATGGTCGCGGCGGACGTCGTCACTTACCCAAAGCGTATCGTAGCCGGCCGCGGCAAACTGCCCCAGGGCATAGTCGCGCAATGGCTTGCTGTCGGTTCGCAGCGTGACGGTGGCGCCGGCTGCAAAGAGCGGGCGGTAGAGCATCAGATGGTCGACATGGACGAGTCGTTTTTTGGCGTACTTGGCCTTGGGCTGTGGCGTGGGAAAGTTAATGGTGATGGCATCGAGCTCGCCTGCGGCAAACAGCTTTGGCAGCGATGCGGCACCTCGGGGCAGGACGAGTGCGTTGGATAGCTCCTGCTCGCAGATTTTCTGTGCGGCATAGGCGATGCAGATGGGCTCCTGGTCCATGCCGATAAAGAGCGTGTTTGGCTCGTGGGTCGCGCGCTCTACAAGGTACGTTCCCTTGCCGCAGCCCAGATCCAGGTGAAGGTGCTCGAAGGGCTTGCCGCCTGCGGGCGCACAGGCCTTGCGCCAATCTCCGGCATAAGCCTCGGGGTTCGTCTCAATCGCGGCGGCGTAGCGCTCCAGGCGCTCCTCGAGCACAAAGTTCTTAGGCGTGCGAACGTGGACGGCTCCCATGAGGCTCCTTGGTCATAAATATGGAACGCGTAGCTGCGCGTTCCGTCAATGGGTTGAAAAAGGGTGGGCATAGTTTGCCCGAAAGATGCGGTGCGGTTCGGCGGCGAGTCGCCGATACCTACAGACGCTTGAGAATCACATAACGGTTGAGCTCGCCGCTGCGGCCGTCGGCATGGAAACGTTCAAGCTCGCGCACGGGGACCTCGCCGCTTTTGTAGAACGTGCGGACGCCACGCACCAGGTCGGTGATCTGCTGATCGTCAAAGTGATGACAATAGCGGTAGGCGTGGCGGTCGTTTTGCCAGCCAATGAGGTGGTCGCCGGCTTCAAACTGCGCTGAATCGTAACCCTCAAACGGCGGGGTGAGCTCGGCGCGGGCCTCGGCACGAACGGCCTTGCGCGCCATACGCTCGTCGTTCATAAACTCCCAAAAGCTGATGGCGATGATGCCACCTGGGCGCGTCTGACGCACCAGGGCGTCGAGCACGCGTACGCGATACTCGCACGACGGCACGTGGTGCATAAAGCCAAAGCAGACCGAGATGTCGGCGAGCGGGGCGTCGAAAAGCACGTCGGGCGTCTCGGCGGGGTTGAGCTTCATGAGGGCGTCGAGCACATCGAGTTCCTGGAAGTGCAGGTTGGGAATGCGCAGCGCGTGGCCATGTGCATCGATGGCCAGGTCTTGACACGAGTCGACGCCATAGAACTCAAACGGGCAGCTGGCATCTGCCGAGGGGTTTGCGCCGTCGACGCCCTTGGCGGCAAGTGCGCCGCCGGCGGCAAAGTTTTCGAATCGCATATTGCCGCAGGCGAGATCGAAGACGCGGACGGGATGCTCGATCGTGGCGACGTCGAGCTGTTCGAGCGCGATATCCATGGTGCGTACCCAGCCGGGCCACGGGGCCTGGCGCGTATCGGAAAAGGAAGCGGAGTGCTCGCGATAGAACGTGTTGTTGAGCTGGATGAGCGATGAGGCGAAATCGCGGTTCACGGCGCGGAACTCCCTCCGTTAGCGGTGCGAAATAAACAGTACGACCATACTACCGTTAACGCCGCAACGGGGACAACCGAGCTGCGGCTCATTGCTTTGTTTGGACACATTTCCGCAGCTCATATGTGCCCGCAACCGCCAGTTGTCAAAAATCTCACTAGAATAGGTGGCATGCTTTTGGCGGTGGCGGATAGATTTTTAACTGTGCAAGGCGCCTTAAGAACAAAAAACGGTCCGGCGGCACGGCTGGCATCACATAGGAGGAACCATGAATGTAGAAACTGCGCAGCGGCTCGCCGACCTTCGCCGCAGCAAGGGCTTTAGCCAAGAAGGGCTGGCGCGAAAGCTGGGGCTGTCGCGCCAGGCGGTTAGTAAATGGGAGCGTGCGGAGAGCTCGCCCGATACCGAGAACCTGATCTCGCTCGCCAAGCTCTATGGTGTGAGTCTGGACGAGCTGCTCAATCCGAGCGATGAGATTGAGGACGATATCGAGTTTGAGAACGAGGACCGCGCTCGTCAGCGCGAGGCCGAGGCGGCAGAGCGCGCCCGCACCCATGAGGCGGCGGCGCGTGCCACCGAGGCGGCAACGCAGGCAAGTGACGCGGCAGCCAAGGCGGCGCAGGCGGCAAGCTGGAGTGCGCAGGCTGCCAATGCGGCGACGGCTCAGGTGACGGGTACCGGTGCGGCTGGTCCGACTCCGGTGAAGGGTCCGTTCCAGTCATTCCCGTATTGGGCCGTGTGCTGGCTGCTGTTCTTTTTACTGATGTTCCTGTTTGGTGCCGGCCCCTTTGCTGCGCTGATCTTCTTCACGATTCCCATCTATCACTGGGTGGCGCGTGCACTCGATGGCGATTGGGCGCGCGGGGATATTCAGGTTGGTCCGGCACCGGTGGCGGTCAGGGCCCAGGGGAAGGATACTTCTGCGGAACCTGATGCTGACGTGGCTACCGCGGCCACCGCTGAGCCATGTGCCAAAGAAGGTGACGAATGATGAAGTTTTCGCATGAATCCAAGCTGCGCCTGGGCGTCGGCATCGGAGCGTTTGTACTGATTATCGGGCTTGTTTTTGGCGTTTCGCGGACTTTGATTCATTTTGATGGCCCGTGGGATCTCGACGATGTTATACCCGGCTTGTCCGGTATGGACGATGTGGTTGATGACGACGATTTTATGAACGATGGCGGTAACTATTCCGCTCGGCCTCAGCAGCTTTCGTGTACGACCTTTGATGCCGATGAGTTTCGCTACCTCGATTTCGATATCGATGCGGCTACGGTGGACGTCAAGGTTGTTGATGGTAACAAGGCTCGCGTTATCGAGCGGGGACGCGTTGCCAATGGTATGGATGCCTCCAAGGCCGCGACGCAGAACATCGCATCCGTCGAGGACTCGACGCTCAAGGTTTCCCAGTTTGGAAGTGATGACGGTAAGGCAATCGATCGCTCAGTTACGGTCGAGCTGCCGCGCCGTGTTGCCGAACATCTGAAGGGAGTCAACGCGCACGTGGGCTCGGGTGATCTGCAGATTGCCGGTGTCACCTGTGATGGTTTCGACCTTTTCCTGGGTGCGGGAGATGTAGAGTTTGCGGGCAGCGTGACTGATGCGCTCAGTGCTGAGGTCGGTTCGGGCGATGTGACGTTCGAGCTCTACCAGGCCCCCGCGAAGTCGATGGACGTGAGTGTGGGCTCGGGCGATGTGGAGATGATGGTTCCGAACTCGACGGGCTTTAAGGCGAGCCTTACCTTGGGCAGCGGCGACTTCGAGAGCGATTTCCTTCCGCTTGGCTACGACGGCGAGACCATTTTGAATCTTGAATTCGATAACGGCGATAAGTCTGCTACGTATCGTTTTGAGGTCGGTTCGGGCGACATGTCATTTGATTCAGAGTGACGGGCGGTTATCGAAGACTTATATACCATAGCTGCGCTGTTTGATGGAGGCGCCGGAGCCGTGACGGGCTCCGGCGCCTTTGCCTTTACAATGGGGTCATGGAACAGATTATCTTGAACATACTCGAGGCTCTGCGTCGCGGCGAGACCGTGGACGACAAAGCGCTCGTCAAACTGATACATGCCGAGGCGCGCCGTGAGGGTGCCGACAAACGCGATTTGGCCAAGCGCCGTCTGCTGCCGTTCTACCAGCGGGTTAAACGTGAGGAGCCGGCTCGGTGGGCTGCGTGGAATGTCGATGCCGAATTGGAGCGTCAACTGCTGCAGGTCCTGCGCATGAAGCCTCGTCGCACGGCTTCGGGCGTGGCGACCATTACCGTCATCACCAAGCCCTGGCCGTGCTCGGGCGATTGCCTGTTTTGCCCCAACGATCTGCGCATGCCCAAAAGCTATCTGCACGCCGAGCCGGCGTGCGCCCGTGCAGAGCAAAATTGCTTTGACCCGTATCTGCAGGTGAGCGCTCGTCTGACCGCGCTTTCGCAGATGGGGCATGCGACCGACAAGATAGAGCTCATCGTGCTCGGTGGCACCTGGAGCGACTATCCGCAAGGGTACCAGACATGGTTTATGTCGGAGCTCTTTCGTGCACTCAATGATGATGCGGTGGCGGGCGTGGCGGCCAACCCCATGTTGGCGCGTCCGGGCATCAGCCGTGCCGAGGCAGGGCGCCTGCTCGATGACGCTCCCGCCGATGCCCTGCCGCCGGTGGTAACAGAGCGCCGCGAGCGCTATCGGGCTGCCGGCATTGCGACAGACGAGGCTGAGCTTGCTGCCGGCGTTGCCGACGAGCAGGGGCGTGTGGATGCTGTCGTTGGTGGCTATAACCGCGCAGTGCGTCGTCTGTACGGCCCCGGTACGCCATGGGGCGAGGCTGCCGAGTGGCAGACGGCAACGATGGAGGAGCTCGAGCGTCAGCAGCGCATCAACGAGACGGCGAAGCATCGCGTGGTGGGCCTCGTTATCGAGACGCGCCCCGATGCCGTGACGCCGCAGACCCTCACGCTTATCCGCCGCCTGGGCTGCACCAAGATCCAGATGGGTATTCAGAGTCTCGACCAACATTTGCTCGATATCAACGAGCGTCGCATTTCGGTGGCGCAGATCGAGCGGGCGTTTTCGCTTGCACGCCTGTTTGGCTTTAAGATCCACGCGCATTTTATGCTCAACTTGCTGGGCGCCACGTCCGAAGGGGACAAGCGCGATTACGAGCGCTTTATGACCGAAGGGGCCTTTATGCCCGACGAGGTCAAAGTCTATCCGTGTGCGCTCATCGAGGGCTCGCGTCTGGTGGGCTGCTACGAGCGCGGCGAGTGGCGTCCCTATACCGAGGAAGAGCTGCTCGATGTGCTGGCCGATGACATCGTGGTGACGCCGTCGTTCTGCCGTATCAGTCGCATGATCCGCGATTTTAGTTCCGATGACATCATGGTGGGCAACAAGAAGCCCAACCTGCGTCAGCTCGTTGAGAACCGCCTGGCTGCTCGGGGTGACGGTGCGACGGTGCGCGAGATTCGCTATCGCGAGATCAGTACGGCGGGTGCCGACTTGGATGAGCTGTCTCTTGATGAGGAAGTGGCGTACGAGACGCCGGTGACTTACGAGCGCTTTTTGCAGTGGGTGACGCCGCAGGGCAAGATCGCGGGCTTTTTGCGGTTGTCGCTGCCCGACCATTCGTTTGTTGCCGCGCATGCGGACGAGTTGCCGACGTCTCCGGACGAGGCGATGATTCGCGAGGTGCACGTGTATGGCATGGCGGCACGCGTGGGCGACCAGGGCCAGGCGGCGCAGCATCACGGGTTGGGGCGTTTGCTCGTAGAGCGTGCGTGCGAGATTGCCCGGGATGCCGGCTATGCGCGCATCAACGTGATCAGCGCGATCGGTACGCGCGAGTACTATCGCCATCTTGGATTTTATGACCATGGTCTTTATCTGCAAAAGGAGCTCTAGATGAACAAGCCGAGTGTTTCTGCCGGCGTCGTTGCCGGCGTTGCTCTGGGAGCCGCGGCGCTTGGTGCGGCCGCTGTCGCTGTTCGTGCTGCCTGTCTGCAGGTTGCGCGAACCCGCAATGGATTGGCGCGTGTGAAACGCGTGCACGACGAGGGCGGCGACGAAGTCCGCGTATTGGTGCAAGGCGGCGTCTACCAAAGCGCGAGTTACGTTGGCGAGCGCTGGGCAGAGCCCGTCTTTGCGTACTATCGCGCGTTTGACGACGTGTTTGAGGCCGAGGATGCGATGCGCGACGCTTATGGTCACGGTATCGACCGCATGCTGATGCTGGGCGGCGGCGGGTTTGCCTATCCTAAATTCGCCCTGATGTCGCACGAGGGCTTGCGCATGGACGTCATCGAGTATGACGGAGAGATTACGCGCCTGGCGCGCCGCTGGTTTTACCTAGACGAGCTGGAGCGCGCGGCGGGCGATCGCCTGCGGGTGATAACCGCTGAGGCTCGCTCGTATCTGGGTGTGACGAGCGTGGGCCATCGTCGCTACGACGTGGTCGTGAGCGATTGCTTTGGCGGTGCCGAGCCCGTGCGCGAGCTGGCGACCGTTGAAGCGCTGCGCCTGGTGCGGGGCGGCCTGAACCCCGGGGGTATCTACGTGGCCAATATCGTGAGCGCAAACGAGGGGAGCGATGTGACGTTCCTGCGCGACTGCGCTGCCACGGCACTCGAGGTATTCGTCCACGCCTGGGTGGTCCCATGTGGCGATGCGAAGTTTGGCGGCGAGGAAAACTACCTGCTCATCGCCAGCGACGGCGACTATGCCTTTGCCGAAGCCGTGCCCTTCGACACCGACTTCCTCGGCACCGTCCTTCACGACAAGTAAGTCTCCCCGTCCCAAAAAGACTGGTCTTAGACGTGGTCGCGCCAGCCGAGAACGCGCTGCTTCATGCCCTCTATGTCGAGCACGCCTTCGGCAAAGCCCTTGCGCACGAGCTCTTCGGGAACGAACTCATCGTAACGATCAAAGTAAGGCACCTCGCCGGGATAGACGAGCTCGATGGGATCGAAGTCCTTCACGGCCTCGGCGGCGAGCACCTCAAAGAACGTCTCCTCGTCGGCCTTCATCTTAAACTGCATAAAGTACGGGCGTGATGGGTCGAGTCCGCGAAGGCCCAGCTCCGCGGCGCACTTAATCTTGAGCATGCGCTCGAGTGCCAAAAAGGCGTAGCTGCCCAGCCAGGGGAAGAGCACCCAGGTGTCGCCACCCAGGTTGATGAGTGGCTTGGTCCCCGCGCCCGAAATCTCGGCCGTATGGCGAGCCTGTGCAAGACGTGCCCGTGCGTTGCCCATGAGATACGGATATGTTGCGTGCTCGTTGAGCGCCTTGCGCATGCGCTCGAGTACGTGCGTGTTGATGTCACCGGGACAGTCGCCAAAGTAGGCCGGCACACGGCCCTTGACCTGCGTGGCAAAGACGGTATGACGCTTCCAATCCACTTCCTCGACAATCCAGCAATGGCCTGCGATGGCGATGCGCTCACCGGGCGGTGGCGGATTGACGATTGTGCCCAGCTCGGCCGACTCGCTGCGAACGGTGAACTCCTCGTTTTCCTGGAACACGGCGTAGAACTTAAAGTTGTTGATGATGCGCTCGCCCGCGAGACCCACGATGAGCCCGCCACCTTCGGTGACCTGGATATGGTCGATCTTAATGAGGTGACGCAGCAGCACACGGTAATCGTCTGCCGAGACACGGTGGAAATAGCTGAGCGTGAGCACGCGCTGGGCAAGTTCGGCCGGCGTGAGCTCGCCGGTGCTGGCGAGGGTCGACATAGTCTGGTGATAGAGCAGACTGTAGGGGAGTCGATCGAGCTCGGGCGGCTCGACCCACTTTTCCTCGCGATAGAGTTGTACGAGCGCGATACCCTGCAGGAGCTTCCAGGGAATGGTTTCGGGCATCATCGTGCGCGGCTCGGGTTCTTCCTCGCGCATGACAAACCACATCTCGGGCGGAAGGTCGCGACGGCCTGTGCGCCCCATGCGCTGCAAAAAGGAGCTGACGGTAAACGGCGCGTCAATCTGGAAGGCGCGCTCCAGGCGGCCGATATCGATACCGAGCTCCAGCGTAGAGGTGGTGACGGTTGTCTGCGCCTGCTCCTCGTCGCGCATGAGCTCCTCGGCCGTCTCGCGCAGCGATGCCGAAAGATTGCCGTGATGGATGAGAAAGCGGTCGGGCTCGTGTCGACTTTCGCAGTAGCTGCGCAGCATGGAGCACACGGCCTCTGCCTCCTCGCGCGAGTTGGCAAAGACCAGGCACTTGCGGCCGCGCGTATGCTCAAAGATATAGCCCATACCGGGGTCGGCGTTGTCGGGCGCCGTGTCGGTGGGGTTGAGAAGCGCCTGCTCGGTCGCTCGTGGGATGTCGACTTCGCCCTCGGGGGCCGAGGAAGTGCGACGGTCTTTGGGAGCGTCCTTGCCCCGCGCCTGCTCGCGACGTTGACGACGTTCCGCCTGTGTAAGCTGTCCGCTGTGGCGCATGTCTTGTCCGGATGCGGGCAGCGCCGCGGGTGCCACTGCCTCAATGCGCTCGCACGCAAGCACTTCGGCCTCTTGAGGACCCATGCTCTCGAATCCTCGCTGCTGTGCCTGGGGACCCGAGTTGTAGAAGTGCTCCATGGAGATACGCCACACGCGACGCGGTTCCTCAAAACGGGGGATAACGCAGTCGCGTCCCGTTCCCTGTGAGAGAAAGGCACCCGTGCGCTCGGGGTCGCCGATGGTGGCCGAAAGGCCAATGCGGCGGGGCTGCACGCCTGCCATGCGCGAGAGTCGCTCGATAAGGCAGAGCGTCTGCCCGCCACGGTCGCCGCGCATGAGCGAATGGACCTCGTCGATGACCACATAGCGCAGGTCGCAAAACATGCGCGGGATCGCCATGTGCTTATGGATTAAGAGCGCTTCGAGTGACTCGGGCGTAATCTGCAAGATGCCGCTCGGTTTTTTGATGAGCTTAGCCTTGTGCGACTGCGAGACATCGCCATGCCAGTGCCAGACAGGGATATTGGCTTCTTCGCACAGGTCGTTGAGGCGGACGAATTGGTCATTGATGAGCGCCTTGAGGGGGCCAATGTAGAGGGCGCCCACGCTTGCGGGCGGGTTCTCCCAAAACTCGGTCAGCATGGGAAAAAAGGCTGCCTCGGTTTTGCCGGAAGCCGTGGATGCCGTCAGGAGCACATTGTCCTGCGTGTTAAAGATGGCATCTGCCGCCGCAACCTGGATAGAGCGCAAGCTCTCCCAATCGTGGGAGTAGATGAAGTCTTGGATAAACGGGGCGTAGCGGTCAAAGGCGTTCACGGGGCCTCCTCTCAAAAACGAATCTCTCAACGCGGCTGGCAACGGCTTGCTGCATTACTGCCTCAACGTTTGCCCAGATAGAACCTACCAAAATAAACCTGTCCCTTTTTGGCAGGCTAGATGGTGAATTCGGCGAAGTTGCGGTCACCGTCTGCAGCGCCGGTGTCGCCTGTTGCGGCTGCCGGCGCCAGCGCGTCGCCGCCGACGCTTTGCAGCAGCTCCGCCACATTTGCATCGGGGTTCTGACACAGGATGTCGAGCAGCTCGATAAAGTCACGAATGACCTCACGCGGCGTCAAGTGCGTATCGGCTCCCACGCGGCCAAACTCAATCTTGAGAAAGTCCACCAAGTCGTTCTCGGTAAGCGTGGGCGTCCAGCCAAAGTAGCCGGCATGGATCTGCATGAGTTTTTCGATGAGCACCAGCAGCTCCTCATAGGTGAGTGGCTGCAGACGAATGATGGGCGCGAGCATGTCCTTAAGGTCCTCGCGCGCAAAACGGCCCTGAGCGAGTCGGCTGCGCAGGGCCTCGTAGGAGAACACGCCGCGGCGACGGTCCTCGATGGAGGTTGGCGTGCCACCCATGATCATGCCCAGGTACTGCGCCTTGCCCTGGAGCGTGTCGTTGTACATGGTCAGGATCTTCTCGTAGTTGTACTGGCGCGTAATGGCGTTGGGAATCTTATACAGATTCACGAGCTCGTCGATGAGCACCAGCATGCCCTTGTAGCCACTGCAAACCAAAAAACGCGCGATGAGTTTGACGTAGTCGTACCAGTCATCGTCGCTGATGATGGTTGAGGACCCCAGTTCGGCGCGAGCCTCGCTCTTGGTGCGGTACTCGCCGCGAATCCATTTGGTCACGCGGCTCATAGCCTCTTCATCGCCCTCGGATACGGCCATGCGATAGCGGCGGAGCATGCGGGTGAAGTCGAAGCCGTGGACCATCTCCTCGAGCGGGGCCAGTTGGGCATTGACGACCGACTCGTCGACGTCGGCGCACGAGGCGACCCAGCGATCCAAAATAAGGTTGAGCGCACCGCCCTCGGGGCGCGTCTTGGTCGATATATTGCGGATGAGCTCGCGGTAGGTGGCAAGGCCCTGTCCCTGACCGCCCTGCAGGCGGCGCTCGGGCGACAGGTCGGCATCAGCGACGACGAATCCTTCGCCCATGGCGTGCGTGCGGATGGTCTGGAGCAAAAAGCTCTTGCCGGCGCCGTAACGACCGACCAGAAAGCGGAAGCTCGCGCCACCGTCGGCGATGAGACTCAGATCGGTGAGCAGGGCGCGGATCTCGACCTCGCGCCCTACGGTGATGTAAGGAAGGCCGATGCGCGGGACCACGCCGCCCTTGAGCGAGTTGAGAATGACGGCAGCGACGCGCTTGGGCACGCGGGGTGCTGTGGATGCGGTATCACTCATGGTCTAGGTATCCTCTCACGTCTGCTTCGTAATCCTCGATGATCTGCGGTCCTGCCGCTCCAAACTCGATAACGGTGTCACCCACCAGGTCAAAGAGCGCCTCGTTGATGCTGTCGACGAGCATGTCCTCGCTCTGCTCCGATTGCACTACCGCCAATGTCGCTTGCGCTGCGTTTTGCTCGAGCAGCGCGCGAAGGAAGGCATCTGCGGCGGGCGCGAGTTCGGTTGCGGTGCCAGCGGGTGCAGTCGATACGACCGCTGGCGTCGGTGCGAGGAGCGGTGCCACGACGCCAAACTGTTCGGTGGAAATGGTTGGCTCGTCGGCTTTGTTGCGCTCCGTAGGCGCCGCGATCGGCTCGGCCATCACGTCGGTCGCAGGCTTGGCTTCCGGTTGCTCGGATTCCGCCGTATCGACCTCTGTGGGCACATCGTCCTCGCGCTCTTCGTCGATCAAAAGCGCTTCGCGCGTTTGCGCAGCGGCGCTCCGAATGTGCCCCAGCTGACTCAGATCGATATCGATCTTGACGGGCTGGTGTACGGCGTCCCACGAAAGCCATGCCACAATCTCGTCATCGATAATTTTGGCCAGATATTTGGGGACCTTTTCTTCCTTAAGGGGATGGGCGGGGTCCAGCGCCAGGCGCAGGCGTTGGTCGCAGGCGCGCATCATTTCACCGAGCTTGCTGCTCTTTTGCCTACTACCGTGGATGCGCATGCATTCCCAAAAGCCGTTTTGGCAACGGTAGATATGGATAGGATCCAGGCGATATTCGCAGTCCTCGTGGCGCTCGGGCGCAAAGAATACGGCCGAGGCAAACATGGTGTAGGGCATGGCCGTCTCCTCCCCAAATAAACTCGCCACGATGCCGGTCTTTCGGTGCGTGTCATAGTAGCGCGCCATGCGGACATACACGGCGCATGCCGCGTGGCGCAGATCGCGGTGGTGGCTGCGGTCGAGCCGCGAGTTACTTAGGTTGTACGTGGAGAGGGCGTTGATGGCGGCCATGAGTCGCTCCTCGCGCACCTCATCGGGCGGAAGGGGGAGCGTGGGCTCGGAGGTTTTGCGACGTTTGGGGGTCTGGTCGGACGGTGCCGGTGCCGGTACAAGGTCTCGTGCTGCGCGCCGCAGCTCGATAAGGGCGTTATCGAACATGACGGTTTTAGAGTCACGAAGCAGCTTGGGGTTGAGCCCATGGAATACGGCGTAATCCTGCAACCACACGCGTGCAAACCGATCAATGCCGGGCTCGAAGGCGCGATAGACATCCCAAAAGGCCTTGATCTTGTTAAAACCGTCGAGCGGGTCATCTACGCCAATGCCGCAAATCAGCTCATAGAGATACAGAAAGGCAAAGGATGTAGACGTTTCCTCGACGGTTCCGCGGCGCACTTGGGCACGCCAGGTAAAGTAGCCGCGCAACTGCCGGTCGCTCATGGCATTGTAGGTGGGAAAGTACGACTTAAAGGTGCCGTTGTAGGGACAGTCGTCCTCAAAGTCGGCCATCAGCAAGCCTTGGCGGTAGAAAAGCTCGGCCTCCGATAGCCAGCGGCCCGCGCCGCCCTTGGGGTCATCCTGCCAGCGCGATATCTCGCGCATCTTGCGGTATTGGTCGGGGAGGAAATTCTGCATCTGTCGGCCGGTTTTGAGAATCGGCTCGTCTGCGTAGATTTCGTTTGAGAAGCGGGCGGACTGATGGGTCCGGGCCTCGGCCATAATGCGCTCGATGAGCATCTTGATGTCCTGGTCGGCCACCGCTTCTCCTCTCCTAACGCAGCTTCGGTGACCTCATATCATAGCACAGCATCAAACAGGTGTTCGAGATACTGCTGCGTAGATAGATTTAGAACAGGAGGGCGTAGATGACGGCGATGACGACGGAGGGGAGCATATTGGCCGTGCGGAAGGTCTGAGGACGGATGAGGTTGACGCCGACGCAGAAGATGAGCATGGAGCCTACGAGCGAAAGGCTGTCGAGGGCTGCCGTAGTCATGATGGGGGAGAGTGCGCCGGCAAACAGCGTGATCGTCCCCTGGAACACGGCGACGGGCAGGGCGGAGAAAATGCAGCCGCGGCCAAGCGACGCCGTCATGGTGCAGACGATGATGCAGTCCAATGCGCCTTTCAGGGCAAGCGTTGACCAGTCACCGAGCAGACCGTCCTGGATCGATCCCACAATGGCCATGGCGCCGATACACACGGTGAGTGAAGTCGAGACAAAAGCGTTGGTGAACTCGTTATCGCCCTCGCTGCCGGTTTTGCGCTTGAGCCATTCGCCAAGGTTCTCGATGGCGGCCTCCAAGTTGATGGCCTCGCCGATGAGCGAGCCGAGGGCGAACGAGACGATGAGCATGGTGGTGCCGGTGGTCGCTAGCGCCTTCCCATCGATAAGGAGCATCTTTTGCATGGTGCCGCCAAGGCCGATAAACAGGACGCACAGCCCCGATGCTTTCATGAGCGTGTCTTGGATGCGCGGTGTAATGAAGCGGCCGCCCGCTAATCCCAAAAGACCGCCCGCAACTAAAAGCCCAACGTTGATGATTGTTCCCAAGCCCGGCATGAGCCCTCCTGTATTGATGCCAACGTGGCAATCGTAGCAGAACGAAATGCGAGGTACATCGCGACTCATCTAATACGTTATATAAGTGGTATTAGGAATGATGCGCGGCATTTAAGCCTCAGGTGGTTGTCGGGACATAGGGATAGTATTCAAAGCGCAGTGTCATAAGCCGCTGTGGGGATTCAATAGCCGCGGCGATGATATTGGCATCGCGGGCACGATCAAACCCTTCGAGTTCGATCTGATACGAGACGTCTTGCATAATGTCCAGACGTCGCCAGGCCAGGAGTGTGTCGCCATCGAATTCCAAGGTCTTGCCTCCGTCTGGAGCAACGGCGTATAGACGCAGCTTGGCGGTGGTTGCAGGGTCGACAACTGTGACCTTTTTAATTTCGTTTCGAGTATTCTTGGCGCCCAACAAGGTGAGCAGTGTTGGGGCCACGACCTCGCCCGATGGCAAAAAGACGACTTCGATGGATTCAGGAAATGCGATGATAGCCGACTTGCGGACGGGCTGATTGGCGGCGGCAACTTCGATGTTCGCAGCGTCGATGACCTCTGTGTGGTCGAGCGCGGCAAGCACGCAGCAGTTACCTTCATCGATCTCTTGAGGATCAGCAAGCCCCAGACTGTCCGCGAGCTCGGGATCGTTTGGATCGGCAGCGGGCTCATTCGGCGCTTCGAGAGAAGCTGGGACGCTGTTTGTCGGCGACGGCGTGTCGCCCGCACCTGCTTCTTTGTCCGCGCTCTCTTCTTGTATGGTTGCGTTGATGGGTTCGTCGTTTGGGGGGAGCGTCTTGGCGTCAAACGCGGAGGGGAGAATTCCGATGGCTCCGGATCCGTTCCACTCCATTTCGAGAAGCGCCGGGTCGGCAAGAATGCGTTGCCTGCTTTGCGCGTGGGCATCGATTTCAATAGGGCCTGCCTCTATCCCTCGTGTAAGGCTGAGTGATCCGGCTGGCTTCTCGAAATGAGCGTCTGTGTCTTTGGTGCTGACGGCGTAGAACAGCAGGGACGCTTCTCCCGCCGCGATAACATCGGTACCGGCTTTGGTCAGCCGCAACGATGCCGTGAATGAGAGGGTGGGCTGCGCATCGTCTGCATTCGCGGCGGCGCAGCCCAGACATATACCGCCTCCTTTCTCGAAAAACGCACCGTCGAAGGCGACCTTCGCTCCGTTCGCCGAGTCATCGACCGAAGCGATGTCGATGCGCAGCTCTAAATTGCATGGATCGCCATCTGCATCGAGCACAACCGAGCGCCACGTGCAGACGGCGCACCCCGCCTGGGAGCCGTTTGCCTTGTTCGAACGCTTGATATCCACGACTATCGAGCCGTCCGTATTACGACGAAGGCATCCCGAGGTTGAGATCACGGCCTGTGCGATCGAAAAACGCTCGCACGCAATGGCGCTCGACGGATTTGGTGCGGAACTTAGGGCTACTGGTAAGGAGTCTGCCATGACGGGAGTCGCCCAAGCGGCGACAGGCGTTCCGGTTGCGAGCGCGCCGCAGAGTGCGACGACGGGCAAAAGGTTCTTCGATGCCATGGGGTCTCCTTAACTAATTTAGTGCGGCCTGTCCGTGTTTTGTTTCTGGCTGCGTTTGATGTGCAGACCGAGGCCGGCGGTTCCCGCGCCTGCTGCTGTGGCGCCTGCTGCCAAGAGCCATCGCCTGTCGCCTGTCTGCGCCAACGGTTCCTCGCGGTCGCCGCGGTCGAGCTCCGAGAGGTCGACCGTCACTTGCGTGGCGGCCTGCGCCTGTTCTTGCTGGGCAAAGGCCATGGCTGGCCCAAACGCTAGGATGCTGACGGCGGCGGCCAGGGCGACGGCCTTATGCCGTGTGCGCACCGGGCTCGACCGTCCAGGTGATCGTCGCAACCTGATCGCCTTCGCCGGTTACGCGGAAGATGTCGCGCGTGACGCGGGCGACGTTTCCGCTTGTCTTGAGCTTGATTTTGTCCGTGCCGCCGGCAATGCCCTGGTAGCCCATGTCGAAGGCTGCATTCTTGGAAAGATCGAGGCCCGTCCCTTGCGCGGCGGCGCTGGCGTTCTGGAGCGCGCCGTCGGGGCCGACCTTAAAGTCGATGGAGTTCTGCGCGGTTCCGGCCTTGGCGTCGGCGGCAATGGTCCAGGTGTTCATGGCGTCGATCTTCATGTTGGTGACATGGATGCCGTAGGCCGAATGATTGTCGATGGTGGTCGCGTCTTCTGAGGGGCCCTGAAGCGTGCCGTCGGCCTTGGCGACGAAGGGAATAACCGTCGGAACTTTGAACTCAACGTTGTCGATCTCGGTCCTGACCATTACCTTCGTGGTTCCAACGCGCCCGGCTGCCATAGCTGGCGTCGGGGCGGCGCCCATTGCGAGCGCGAGCGCGAGCCCTGTGCCCACGACGAGCGCTCTGACTCCGTTCATGTTCCTGGTGATGTCCATGGTCGTTCCTTTCTATTCGCCGCGGGCCGTCCCCGCGATGATTGGACGAATGCTGGTGAATTGCATGCGGTGCCGCGTCGGCCGGAAGGCTAGTTCTCGGTTTGCTCAACCCGTACCTTGACACGTGTCGGATTGCCGTGGCTGTCGAGGGTCTTTGCATCGAGTGCCTGGATCTCGATGTACGCCTCGCCTTCTTTGATGTCGCCGGCGGGGCACGTCTCGATTGTCTTGCCGGTCTCGACCACACCGGATTCGTACATGGTCTCGTCGTTTTGGATGACGCGGAATCGCTGGGGAAATTTATTGTCTTGGACGTTTTGCACGTTGACGCGCAGTTTGCCGTCCTCCTGCAGCTGAGCGACCGGCGCGACCGAAATCGTCATCATGTTGTCGCGGACGATGGCGTCGAGCTCATCTTGGATTTCCTGGCGCGTTTTGCCCTCGGCCGTCGTAACCGAAGCGCCCGCCTCGGGTACGGGCTGCGACTGCCAAACGTATAGTCCTACGGCGACAAGGGCGCAGACGATGGCCAAGCAGGCAACGATGAGCTTCTTGCGACGACCCAGGCCTGCAAAGTGGGGTGGCTTCTTCGCGCTCATGCGGCATCCTTGGCGGTATAGACGCGCGCAAAGGTGGACGGGTCCGCTCCAAAGAGCATGTGAAGCATCAGACGGCGCGAGTAGACGAGCTCGTCGAAGTCGGGAGGGAGCTCGATGTCGTGGATATGCGCGATGTGGTGGGCGAGCGCCGAGAACGACTCGGGGTCGCAGATCACATCGGTGGTAACGTGGTAGACCGTCGTATCGGGGAATGCCTCTTCGTCGAAAGGCAGGAGATGGGGATCGTCGTCGACTTCGATGGCGATGCCGTACTGGGGCCAGTAATATGCCATGGGAACCTCCCTGCTTCTGGGCCAAAACTTCTATCGGTTTTGGCTGTCGACGCCGACCTTATCAGCCGCTACTTGACCAATTTCTGACCAAATGCTTGACGGATTGGCGTCTCCGCAGGTAAAAGGCGGCAAAAAATACTCCAACTTTTTTCGAGCGACAATCGCGCGGTCGGCGACGGCGGGGCCATATGTGTCAAAAGCATCGTCTGCCGAGGAAATCAAGCCGCTCGCCGAATTGCACGAACGTAAAAAACGCCAATTATGGAGACGGTCTCGAACACGTCGACGAAACGATGCGGTAACATCTCCCTGCAAACACTGTAGTTAGCTAAAGGGGGAGTTCGCGTGTCTGCAACCATCAAACCCTTCACCGACGAGTTCGAAGAGTATGGCCGCGATGAATCTCGCGCATCGGGCGAGGCCTCGAGCATCTCGTTTCCGACAACGGAAAACGAGGTCCGTGCCATTTTGGAAAAGCTCCATGCCGAGCGTGTTCCGGTAACGGTTCAGGGCGCCCGAACCGGCCTTGCCGCCGGCGCCGTGCCCCACGGCGGGCATATCCTCAATACTTCCCGTATGAATCGCTATTTGGGCCTTCGCCGCGATGAACAAGGCCAATTTCTGCTGCGCGTGGAGCCGGGCGTTGTGCTCTCGGAGCTGCGCAAGCAGCTGAGCAAGAAGGTGCTGCCGACCGCTGGTTGGGACCAGGCATCGCTTGAGGCCTACGAGGAGTTCCAAGAGGCTCCCGAGCAGTTTTTTCCCACCGATCCCACCGAGGCGTCTGCCTGTCTGGGCGGCATGGCGGCATGTAACGCCTCCGGTGCCCGCAGCTACGCCTACGGCCCCATGCGCCCACATATCACGGGACTCCACGTCGTGCTGGCTGATGGTGATTTGCTTGAGCTTCGGCGCGGCGAGGCTTTTGCCCAGGGCCGCCACCTGTCGCTCGTGACGGCAGCGGGCCGTACACTCGAGCTCGATCTTCCCGGCTATACCATGCCCAAGACAAAAAATGCTTCGGGCTATTTCGTTGCTGACGATATGGATGCCATCGATCTGTTTATCGGTGCGTGTGGCACAATCGGTGTCATCACCGAACTCGAGATTGCCCTGCAGGTGGCACCCGCGGTCGTTTGGGGCGTGAGCTGCTTCTTTGACAGCGAAGACAAGGCCGTGTCCTTCACCGATTCTGTGCGTCCCGTCCTGTCCCACGCGGCTGCCATCGAATATTTCGATGCGGGCGCCCTGGATATCCTGCGTCGTCAGCGTGAGCAGTCGACCGCGTTCGCCTCGCTGCCGGCGCTCGACAAAGACGCCAAGGTCTGTGTCTACGTGGAGCTCGACTGCGACGACGAAGCCCAAGCGACTGAGGAGCTGTATCACTTGGGGTGGGTACTGGAGCTTGCGGGCGGCAGCGACGATGCGACATGGGTCGCGCGCACCGAGGTCGATCGCGAGTGTCAGCGATTCTTCCGCCATGCGGTGCCCGAGAGCGTCAACATGCTCATCGACGAGCGTCGCCGCACGGATCCCACCATCACCAAACTGGGCTCGGACATGTCGGTGCCCAACGCACGCTTGGCCGATGTCATCGCCCTTTATCGTCGCACGTTGGCCGAAAGTGGGCTTGAATCTGCCGCCTGGGGGCACATCGGTAACAACCATCTGCATGTGAACATTCTGCCGCGCGATGCGCAGGATTACCGCCGCGGCGGAGAACTCTTTGCCCAGTGGGCTTCCGAGGTCACGGTCATGGGCGGCGCCGTCTCCGCCGAACACGGCGTCGGCAAGATCAAGGCGGGCTTCTTGGAGACGATGTACGGTCACGAGGCCATGGTCGAGTCGGCGCGGCTCAAGCTCCAGCTCGATCCTGCCGGGCAGCTGGGTCGCGGTAACCTGTTTTCGGAGAAGCTCTTGGATGAGCTCATCCAGAAAGGGGGCGCGTGAAGATGAGCGATTTCCATATGGTGGTGTGCGTCAAGGCGGTGCCCGGAAGCACCGAGGTCAAGATGGACCCCAAGACCAATACCATCGTGCGCGATGGCAAGCAGGCGGTCATTAATCCCTTTGACGCGAGCGCTTTAGAATGCGCGCTGGCGCTGAAGGACGACTTTATCGGCTTTGGCATGGACGTGCGCGTAACGGTGGTGTCGATGGGCATCCCCGCGACCGAATCGCTATTGCGCGACTGCATCGCCCGTGGCGCCGATGACGCACTGCTGCTAACCGATCGCGCCTTTGCAGGTGCCGATACCCTGGCAACCACCTATGCCCTCAAGTGCGGCATCGAGGCGCTCGACGAGGACTTCGACCTGCTCATCTGCGGCAAGATGGCGGTGGACGGCGATACGGCCCAGATTGGTCCCGAGCTTGCCGGTGCCTTTGAGATTCCCTGCGTGACCGACGTGAGCTGCGTGCAGAGCGCGGGCTTTACGACCTGTGGTTCACTGGCGCTTGTTCACGGCTGCGATGCCGGCGAGGAGACGGTGTATCTGGAGATGCCGTGCGCGATGACGGCTGCCAAGGAGATTGGCCAACTGCGTATGCCGAGCATTGCCGGTATTCGTGCGGCCGAGGAGGCGGACGTGCGCGTGGTCAACGCTGCCGACGTGAACGCCGACCCCGCGCGCTGCGGCCTTGCCGGCTCGCCGACACAAGTCGTGCGATCGTTTGTGCCCGAACGCGACCAAACGTGCGAGGCCGTTGACGGCACGGCGTCCGAGCAGGCGGCAAAACTTGCCAAGATTATCGAGGGGATGGCATAGATGAGCGGACTGATTATCGATAGCGAAGCCTGTATCGGCTGCGGTCGCTGCGTTCGTGCCTGTGCCTCGGGCGGCATCGTAGTGGAAGGCGAGCGGCCCAACCGTTGCGCCCGCGTAACCGACGGCTGCATCCTATGCGGCGGGTGCGTCGACGCCTGCCCCGTCAGTGCCATTTCGATCGAGCGTGACGAGGCCGCTGGTGCGGTGGACCTTGATGCATATCGAGACATTTGGGTGTTCGCGCAGACCGACGAGCACGATACGGTGACTCCCGTGGCCTACGAGCTCATGGGCAAGGGACGCGAGCTTGCCCATGCCCGTGGTTGCCGTCTGGTGGCACTGGTCGGTATGGACCCCGAGGGTTCTCTCGGTGACCTGGAGCATCTGGTTTGCGCCGGCGCGGACGAGGTCCTGGTTTGTCGCGACGAGCGTCTGCGCCAGAACGATGCGGAGGTCTACGCCCGGCTGATCTGCGATTTGGTGGCAGAGCACAATCCCGAGGCCATTCTGTACGGTGCGACCGCCTTTGGCCGCGAGCTGGCGCCTGGCGTTGCTGTACGCCTGCAGACGGGCCTTACGGCCGACTGCACCGTGCTTTCGATGGATGCGGAAACGGGCCTGCTGCAGCAGACGCGCCCGGCGTTTGGCGGCAACTTGATGGCCATCATCATTTGCCCTAACCACCGTCCTCAGATGGCAACGGTGCGCCCCGGCATCTTTAAGGCGCCCGAGTTTGACTACAGCCGCTCTGGCACGATTACCCAGGTATTCCTTGCGGATGATGCTAAGGCTCGTGTCGAGATCTCGATTCCCGCCGAGGAGTGGGGGCAGCAGGCATCAATTGCCGATGCCGAGCGCCTGGTCGTGGTGGGTCGCGGCATTGGTTCCAAGAAAAACCTGCCGCTGATGCGAAGACTCGCCGAGGCTCTGGGGGCCGAGCTTGGCTGCACGCGACCTGTCGTGGAGGCCGGCTGGTTGGAGTATCGCCATCAGATTGGCCAGACAGGCGTATCGGTTTCGCCCAAGCTTCTCGTGAGTATCGGTGTTTCGGGCGCCATCCAGCATCTTGCCGGCATCGGTGGGGCGGAGTGCATTATCGCCATCAACGAGGACCCGGATGCCCCCATCTTTGGTGCTGCCCAGTACAGGGTTGTCGGCGATGCCGTCGAGGTCGTCGAGGAGCTGCTGGCCCAGCTTGAGCGCTAGGCGCGCGCCAGCCAGTCGCGCATCTCGTCCTTTAGGCGGCTCCAAGTCGCCTGCGTGGCGGGGTCGGTAAAGGGCCGCGTAATGCCAAAGGGCGCGTCGAGCAGGCGGTGGATATCGCCCTGTTCGCGCGCCAGCGCGCGGCTTGCTGGATAGACGAGCTCAAACATAAAGCAGATAAGCCCCACCAAGAAGTCGGCGGGCTCATCGCGCTCATCGCGTGCGACGCAGCGGTGCTCGTCAAAGGCGGCAAGTGTCGGCGACGAGAAACGGCTGCCGAGAAACGTCTTCTCGTCCACCTTGAGGATAGTGTCGACAGTGCTGTCGGCGATGGTGCGCATAATGTCGATCTTGTCGCCATCGCGCACGATATCGCAGAAGCTCCGCGTGCGCTCGTCGAGCTGCGCGGGTAGACGGAAATCGCTGTGATAGGCAATGCTCGCTCGGATGAGCTCATCTTCTGCCGGGTCATCGATAAAGTCGCGGATGCTCGTTACGGCGGGTGCATCGGCGGGATTCTCGCCAAAGAGGACCTCGATGCCCAGCGCCGCATGGCTCATGCTCTCGGCGTCCTTAAAGGTGTCCCAGCGTCGCAGCTGCTCAAAGCGGCCCATATCGTGTAGCAGGCCGCAAAGCCATGCCAGGTCAATATCTTCTGACGACCAGCCCTGCTCGCGCGCTACGGCATCGCATGCCTCGGCCACGTGGTACGTATGCTCGATTTTGAGCGCGATGCGTGGGTTGGTGGCGTCGTAGGCATCGGTGTAGCTTTTGAAGGCCGCGCGCGCCCGGTCTCGATCGATAGCTGTCATAATGACTTCCTAAAAAGTTGTGTCTTTCGATCCGGTGGCAATTGTAGGTGAACTCGGTTGCTGCCGGATGATGATTCTGCCGTGTCGCTACATGCGGCTCGGAGACCTTGTCAGGATGAGAAGCGTATGGTGCTCAAAATCGTTAGAACCGTCTGGCCAGTGATGCTTACCTATGTTGCAATAGGCGCGCCGTGCGGAATGATCATGGGGCAGACGGGAATGGAGCCCTGGATGGTCTTTGCTCTAAGCAGTACGTTTGTGACGGGCAGCGGCCAGTTTATGATCTGCAACCTGTGGCTGGCGGGTGTGCCTGCAGCATCGATCGTCGCGAGCGTCGCCGCAATCTCCTCGCGCTTTGCGCTTTACTCGGCATCGATCGCGCCGCATCTGACGGGTGCCTCGAAGTGTCAGACGCTGGCTGTTGCCGCGACACTTACCGAGGAGGCATACGGCATCTCGCTTGCCAAGTTGGTTGAAGGGGAGGATTGGGGCCCGCGTGAGTCCTTCGTGCTCAACGTGGTCCTTATCGCAACATGGGGCGTTTCGTGTACGACGGGCGCCATCGTCGGCGCCGTTGTCGATGTTCCCACCGCCATTGCAGCCTTTGTCTGCACTTCACTCTTTATCTGCCTGCTCTTTTCGCAGCGGCTGTCGCGCGGCAATGTCGTGGCTGCTGTTATGGCTGCGGTGTCTGTCGCCATATGCAAGTTCTTGGGCCTCGCGAATATTGCCGTGCCGGCAAGCGTCGTGGTCGGCATTGCCATTGCGCTGGCGTGCGATGCTGTATTTGACGGAAGAGGTGCCCGCGATGCCCGCTAACGAGTTCTTGGTTCTGTGGCTGTCGTCGTGGGCTGCTATCGCGTTCTTTCGCATCGCGCCGGCGTTCGCCTTGCGCGGGCGGACCCTGTCGCCCCGCATTACCGAGGCCCTGGGCTATATCCCGCCCGCTGCCTTTGCCGCGCTGGTCGCCAACGACTTGGTGAACCCCGGCGCGTTCGACGCGGGACTCTGGCCTGCCTTGGTTCCCTGGATTGCGGCCACCGGCGTCGTGGCGGTGGCAATCAAGACAAAGTCGATGTTGTGGTGCTGCGTTTCGGGCATCGTGTTCTATATCGTTTTGAGCCTCGTATAGGAGCAGGACGCGTTATCGTCCCGGCCTAACGAATCGAATTTCTCACCGAGGCGGTCTGCTTCTTCTGGTACCATGGTCAAACTTTACTGTAGCAAAGCGTGACGTGGGCTTTTGTTCTGCGTCAGCGGAAATGGGGGTTTCATGGCACAGGAAGCGACCGCCAGCGAGCAAAAGAAATTCAAGGTCCCGCGCATCCCGGGCGACATCATGATCTATCCGATGATCGTCGGCCTTTTGCTCAATACCTTCTGCCCGCAGGTCTTTGAGGTCGGCGGCTTCTTTACGGCTGCCTGCCGCGGCGGCTCCAACACCATCGTTGCCGCGATCTTGCTGTTCGTGGGCGCCGGCATCAGCTTTAAGTCCACGCCGGGCGCCATCAAGACCGGCATCGTCGTGCTGATTCCTAAGCTTGTAGTGGCAGCCGCGCTGGGTCTGGACGTCGCGTACTTCTTTAACGATAACTTTTTAGGCCTGAGCTCGGTTTCCATCATCGGCGGCATTACGTTTTGCAACATGGCGCTCTATACGGGCATCATGGGCGAGTTCGGCGATGAGTCCGAGCAGGGCGCTGTCGGTATCCTGTTCTTTACGGCCGGCCCCGCCGTCACGATGATCATCCTTGGTGTTTCGGGTCTCGCCAACATCCCCGTCGGCACCATCATCGGATCCATCCTGCCGCTTGTTATCGGCATGGTCCTGGGCAACTTGTTCCCGTTTATCAAGAACCTGCTGGTTCCCGGCGCCAATCCCGCGATCGCTGTAATTGGTTTTCAGCTCGGTGCGTCCATGAGCCTTTCGAGCTTCATCGCCGGTGGCATTTCGGGCATCCTGCTGGGCCTCATCACGCTCTTTATCGTCGGTCCCATTACCTTTGCCTTCGAGCGCCTGTGTGGCGGCAATGGTAAGGCGGCTGTGGCATGTTCCACCATTGCCGGCACGGCCATGACCACGCCGGTCGCCCTCGCCGAGGTCGCTCCGCGCTATGCCGAGCTTGCGCCCACCGCGTATGCGCAGATCGCCACTGCCGTCATCATCACGGCAATCATGGCCCCGATTCTGACCGGCTGGGTCGATAAGAAGTTCTGCCAGAGCAAGGAAGACCTGTCGCCTGCCGGTGTCGAGGCCATCGAAGAGGCTGTCGCGACCGACATCGATGGCGAGTAGCAATCGATACCTATCAATGATTCCGGCGTGCAACTCGCGCCGTTTGAGCGCCCGAACGAGAGCTGTCTTGCAGTGACGTTCGGTCGCTCTGCTATTATTCCCCTTACCCCTGCGGAGTAGGGGGTGTTTGTTGCCCAGATTCGAATTGGGCGATTCTGGCCACTTGGATATTGAAGGGAGGGCGTCTAGTGGTAAAGGCACTCAAGATCGAGATATTCCTGCTGTGCATGATTATTCTTATCGGACTTGCCGTACGAAGCCGTCGCTCCCTGTTCTCGAGCACCCAGCAGCTTTTGTTTAGCATGCTGGGCTACACGTCTGCTGCCTACATTTTCTTCGATATGATCTGGACGCTCTCGGACGGCGTGAGCACTCCTGTAGGCATCACGGCCAACTGGATTTCCAACGCGGTTTCGTTTTCGCTGTTCGCCATCGCGTGCCTCATTTGGTTTTTCTATTCCGAGACGATGCAGGGCTCACGGCTCCTGGCCACGCCCTATAGGGTGGTACTTTTAACGTTGCCAACCGCATTGGTGGTCGTTCTGGCATTTACCAGCTACTGGACGCACGCTATGTTCTATATCGATGCGCGGGGCGTATATCGTCGCGGAGCGCTTTATATGATTCAGCCTATCGTTAGCTACTGCTACGTCATATATACGTCCTTACATGCCTTTATTCAGGCTCGAAAAGTCGAAAGCCTGCAAAAGAAGGCCATTTATCGCACCCTCGCCTTTTTTGCGGTTCCCGCTCTGGTGGGCGGTACCTTTCAGATCGTATACTCGGTGCCTGGCCTTTGTGTCGGCATAATGATTAGCATGTTGCTGCTCTATATCATCTGCCAGGAGCAACTGATCTCGACTGACCCGTTGACTGGACTCAACAACCGCAACCGTTTTGAAACCTATATGCTGTCGCTCTTTTCAAATGTGGATCAGGCCGAAGATGTATATCTGCTTATGATGGACGCCGACGGCTTTAAGCAGATTAACAATCGCTATGGACATGTGGAGGGCGACCATGCTCTTCAGGTAATATCCGCTGCGCTCAAAGAGGTCTGCTCGGCGTCTGGTGGCTTTATCGCGCGTTATGGTGGCGATGAGTTCGTGGTGCTCCAAAAGGCAGCGGCGGAACAGGATATCATGCATCTGTGCGCGACAATCAACGACGAGCTCGCGCATGCCGAGGTGCCGTATGCATTGCGGATGTCCATCGGTTGCGCGCGGGTCGGCGATAGTGTTGATACCTGGCAAGACTTACTTCGCGCTGCCGATGCGGAGCTCTACCGCGTCAAGGCCGAGAAAAAGAAAGCCGGCATCCAGATACGCTAGGAAAAGGGTCGCACGCTTGCGTGCGTGGCGGCCCTCAGCTCATCGATGTATTCCATTAAGCTAAAGTGTGCGAACGCCCTCTTTAAAAAGGTGAGCTCGCTAGGCTTTTTTGGGTTTGTTGACGATGATGATGCCGCCGCAGACCAACAGCAGGGCAACGATGACGGTAATGGGGCTCGTGCCAGCGCCCTCGCCGAGCAGCAGCGCGCTCAGCAGCACACCAAAGACGGGGTTCATAAACCCAAAGACCGAGACGCGGCTGACGGGGTTGACGGCAAGCAGGCGCGACCACAGCGAGTAGGCGACCGCGGAGATAAGCGCCATGTAGATGATGAGCGCGATGGCGGGGGCAATCGCCGTGGGGGAGAGCGCGCCACCCATCAAAAAGCCGATGGCGGTGAGGACCAGGCCGCCGACCAAGAACTGCCACCCGGCAAGCAAGACGCCGTCGTGCTCACGCGAGAAGATACCGATCAGGCAGGTCGAAAGGGCACCCGCGGCGGTGGAGGCTAGGATAAAACCCTCGCCGTCGAGCGTAAAGCCAAAGGTGCCGTCCGCGCCCGAAAGGTTGACGAGCGCGACGCCGGCAAAGCCCAGTACGCAGCCGAGCACTTTGGCCGCATTGAGCTTCTCGGTGTGAAATGCCAGGGCGGCAAAGAGGATTGCGAGGAAGTTGGCGCTGGCCTCGATGATGGAGCTCGACATGGCGCTGGCGCGCGAGAGGCCCAGGTAGAAAAAGAAGTACTGCCCGATAGTCTGGAAGAGCGACAAGATGCAGATGGGCTTGATATCGCGCGCTTGCGGAACGAGCGGTCGGCGCTGGGCCACGCTCATGCCAACAATGACCAGCATGCCGGCAAGGGTGAAGCGCAGGCCCGCGAAGAGCAGCTGCGAGGCGCTGTCGTGCGCGGGAATACCAAAGAGGCCGTAGCCGATCTTGATGCAGGGGAAGGCGGAGCCCCAGAGCGCGCAGCAAACGAGACAGCCCAGGATGAGTCCGGGCAGGGTGGCGAGATACGGCTTGCGGCTTTCCATGATGTCCTTCTCCTATACGCGCAAAGCAAAAAAGAACCCGCCACCGGGGGTGCCGGTGGCGGGTGTTGTTACCCGAGGGGATTGTACCCGATGGAAACGTATTAAGCGAAGTAGGCTACGCCGCTCTCAAAGATCGGCATGAATTTGTCGCCGGGGACATGCTCGGGCACGTTGCAGTACAGGTTGTCGCCGCGACGCTCGGCATGGCCCATCTTGCCCAGGACACGGCCGTCGGGGCTCGTGATGCCCTCGATGGCGAGTGCGGAGCCGTTGGGGTTGACGGAAAGGTCCATGCTGGGTTTGCCGTTCTCGCCCACGTACTGCGTGGCGACCTGGCCGTTGGCGATCAGCTGGGCGAGCACTTCGTCATTGGCGACAAAGCGGCCCTCGCCGTGGCTGATGGCGACGGTATAGGGGTCGTCCAGGCTGCACTGCGACAGCCACGGGGACAAGTTGGACGAGATGCGGGTGCGCACCAGACGGCTCTGGTGGCGACCGATGGTGTTGAACGTCAACGTGGGCGCATCGGGCGTGGCGTCGACGATGTCGCCGTAGGGCACCAGGCCGAGCTTGATCAGGGCCTGGAAGCCGTTGCAGATGCCCAGCATCAGGCCATCGCGGGCCTTGAGCAGGTCGCGGACTGCCTCGGTGACCTCGGGAGCGCGGAAGAACGCCGTGATGAACTTGGCAGAGCCGTCGGGCTCGTCGCCGCCCGAGAAGCCGCCGGGGATCATAACGATCTGGCTTGCACGGATGCGGCGGGCAAGCTCGTGGGTGCTCTCGGCGACGGCCTCGGGCGTGAGGTTGTTGATCACGAAGGTGTCGGCCTCGGCACCGGCGGCACGGAAGGCGCGGGCGCTGTCGTACTCGCAGTTGTTGCCGGGGAACACGGGGATGATCACGCGCGGGCGGGCGATCTTGGCGCCGCCGTACACGTGGATATCCTTGGCGCGGAAGTCGATGGTCTCGACCTCGGGGGTCTCGCCGGCGCTGCGGTAGGCGAAGACGCCCTCGATGCCGCTCTCCCAGGCCTCCTGGAGCTCGGCGAGCTCGATGACCTCGGAGCCGGTGTCGATGACATAGCCCTCGACGGTGGTGCCCAGGGGCTCGACGACAACGCCGTCGGCGACCTCGGGCAGCTCGGCGTCCTCGGCGAGCTCGACGATAAAACTGCCGTAGAGCGGGGTGAAGAGGCTCTCCACGTCTACATCCTCGGCAAGCTCGATACCGATCTGGTTACCGACGCACATCTTAAAGAGGCTCTCGGCGCCGCAGCCGTAGCTGGGCGTGGATATGGCCAGGGCGTTGCCGGTAGCAGTGAGCGCCTCGACGGCGTCAAACGCGGCGAGCAACTGCTGGGCGTCGGGACGGTAGTCCTCGCCATAGGTGGCGGGGGCGATGCGGACGACGCGGTGCGTGAGGCCCTTGAACTCGGGCGAGACGGCGCGGGCGGCCTTGCCCACGGCGACGGCGAAGCTGATCAGGGTCGGCGGAACGTTGAGCTCGCCGGTCTCGTCCTCAAACGAACCGCTCATGGAGTCCTTGCCGCCGATGGCGCCGGCACCCAGGTCGACTTGGGCCATGAGGGCGCCCAGGACGGCTGCCGTGGGCTTGCCCCAGCGCTCGGCCTCGGTGCGCAGACGCTCGAAGTACTCCTGGAAGGAGAGATAGGCGCGCTTGTGCTCAAAGCCGGCAGCCACGAGCTTGGCGATGGACTCGACCACGGACAGGTAGGCGCCCGCAAACTGGTCGGCCTCCATCAGATAGGGGTTGAAGCCCCATGCCATGGCACTCGCCGTGGTGGTCTCGCCGCCCACGGGGAACTTGGCGACCATGGCCGAGCTGGGGGTGAGCTGCGTCTTGCCGCCAAAGGGCATGAGCACGGTCGCGGCGCCGATGGTGGAGTCGAAGCGCTCGGAAAGGCCCTTGTTGGAAGCGACGTTGAGGTCGGTGACGAGCGAGGTCATGCGCTCGGCGAGCGTGGTGCCGGCCCAGCTGGGCTGCCACACGCTACGGGCGCACACGTGGGCGACCTGGTGCTTGGGTGCGCCGTTGGAGTTGAGGAACTCGCGGGACAGGTCGACGATAGCGACGCCGTTCCAGGCCATGCGCATGCGCGGCTCAGCGGTAACCTCGGCGATAACGGTCGCCTCCAGGTTCTCCTCGGCGGCGTAGCCCATGAACTCCTCGACGTCACCGTCGGCGACGGCGCAGGCCATGCGCTCCTGGGACTCAGAGATAGCGAGCTCGGTGCCGTCCAGGCCGTCGTACTTCTTGGTCACGGTGTCCAGGTCGACATACAGGCCGTCGGCAAGCTCGCCCACGGCGACCGAGACGCCGCCGGCGCCAAAGTCGTTGCAGCGCTTGATCAGACGGCAGGCGTCGCCGCGGCGGAACAGACGCTGCAGCTTGCGCTCGACAGGGGCGTTGCCCTTCTGGACCTCGGCACCCGAGGTCTCGATGGACTCGGTGTTCTGGGTCTTGGAGGAGCCGGTGGCGCCACCGATGCCATCGCGGCCGGTGCGGCCGCCCAGCAGGATGATCTTGTCGGTGGGGGCGGGGCACTCGCGACGAACGTGGTTTGCCGGGGTAGCGCCCACGACGGCGCCAACCTCCATGCGCTTGGCCACGTAACCGGGGTGATAGAGTTCGTTGACCTGACCGGTGGCAAGGCCGATCTGGTTGCCGTAGCTGGAGTAGCCGGCGGCGGCAGTGGTCACGAGCTTGCGCTGCGGCAGCTTGCCCTCGAGCGTCTCGGAAACCGGGACGGTGGGGTCACCGGCGCCGGTGACACGCATGGCCTGGTACACGTAGCTGCGGCCCGAGAGCGGGTCGCGGATGGCGCCGCCCACGCAGGTGGCGGCACCGCCGAAGGGCTCGATCTCGGTCGGGTGGTTGTGGGTCTCGTTCTTAAACAGGAACAGCCAGTCCTGGTCCTCGCCGTCGACATCGACCTTCACCTTGACGGTGCAGGCGTTGATCTCCTCGGACTCGTCGACATCGGTCATGACGCCGGTCTTCTTAAGGTACTTGGCGCCGATGGTGCCCATGTCCATGAGGCAGACGGGCTTGGCGTCGCGGCCGAGTTCGTGGCGCATCTCCATGTAGCGGTCGAAGGCTTGCTGCACCACGGCGTCGTCGATCGTCACGTCGTCCAGGACGGTGCCGAAGGTGGTGTGGCGGCAGTGGTCGGACCAGTAGGTGTCGATCACGCGGATCTCGGTGATGGTGGGGTCGCGGTCCTCATCGCGGAAGTACTGCTGGCAGAAGGCGATGTCTGCCTCGTCCATGGCAAGGCCGCGATCGGCGATAAAGGCGGCAAGGCCGGCCTCGTCGAGCTCGCGGAAGCCGTCGAGCACCTCGACGGGCTGGGGCTCGGGGGTCTCCATGTACAGCGTCTCGGGCAGGTCGAGCGAGGCGATGCGAGCCTCGACGGGGTTCACCACGTAGTGCTTGATGGCATCGATGGCGGCCTCGTCCAGAGCGCCCGAGATCATATAGACCTTGGCGGAGCGCACGGCGGGGCGCTCACCCTGGCTGATGAGCTGCACGCACTCGCTGGCGGAGTCGGCGCGCTGGTCAAACTGGCCAGGCAGGAACTCGACGGCAAAGACGGCGCCATCGCTTGCGGGGAGTTCGTCGTAGGTCACATCGACCTGGGGCTCGCTAAAGACGGTCGGCACGCAGGAGCGGAAAAGCTCCTCGTCGATGCCCTCGACGTCGTAGCGGTTGATGATCCTCAGGGCCTCGATGCCCTTGATGCCGAGAATTTCGGTCAGCTCGCCCTTGAGCTGCTGAGCCTCGACGTCGAACCCGGGTTTCTTCTCCACGTAGATACGAGAGACCATTGGTTCCTGCCTTCCTGATCGGTTGGGCGTACGGTACGGTATGCGGCAGCGGTCGGTTTGCGGGGTCTGCCCTGCGGTCGCCTTGAGCCACATGTTTGTAAACCTCACTATGATACGACAGCTCGCGGCGCGTTGAGGACGGCGAGGGTGCTACAGTGAAGCGCAAACAAGAGAAAGGCATCACATGGCATTCGTTTCGCTCGCCATCATCGCACTCGTGGCCTTTGCGAGTCCTTTTATCGCCTCGGCGATTCCCGGAAAACCCGTTCCCGAGACGGTCTTTTTGCTCGTGCTCGGCGCGGTGCTGGGACCCCATATGCTCGGCGTCATCCATGTAGATGCTGAGGTCTCGCTTGTGTCCGAGCTGGGCCTGGCCTTTTTGTTCCTGCTTGCCGGCTTTGAGATCGACCCCAAGAGCATCACGGGCGTCGAGGGGCGCTACGGCTTGGCGACGTGGGTCGTCACGTTTGGTATCGCCTGGCTTGCCGTGCGCTTTACCCCGTGGTTCTCAGTCAGTCATTTCGACGGTATCGCCGTGACGCTTGCCCTCACTTCGACGGCGCTCGGTACGCTCGTGCCCATTATGCGTGAGCGCTCGCTCACCGGCACGCGCGTGGGCGACTCGATTCTCGCGTATGGCACTTGGGGCGAGCTCGGTCCCGTGCTCGCCATGTCGGTGCTGTTGTCTGCCCGCACTGGCATCCAAACGCTCGTTATCCTTGGCTTGTTTGCGGTGGTTTGCGTGTTGCTGGCCGTGGTCCCGAGCCGCTCCAAGCGCGTCGGCAGCCGCTTCTTTGCGTTTGTTGAGGAGCGCGCCGATACCACGTCGCAGACCTTCGTGCGCCTGACGGTGCTCATCCTGGTCACGCTCGTGGCATTCTCGGCTGTCTTTGATCTCGACATCGTGTTGGGTTCTTTTGCCGCCGGCTTTGTCCTGCGCTATATCATCCCCGAGGGCAACCATACGCTCGAGACCAAGCTCGACGGTCTGGCCTACGGTTTTTTGATTCCGGTGTTCTTTACCGTATCGGGCGCAAAGATCGATCTGACGGCCGTGGCGTCGCGCCCGGGTCTGCTCGTGGGCTTTATCGTGGCGTTGTTGATTATTCGTGCCGTGCCCATTCTTATTTCCATGAGCATTTGTCCTGCGACGCGCGATGTGTCGGCGTATGGTCGCATTACCGTGGCCCTGTACTGCACCACGGCGCTGCCGATCATCGTTGCCGTGACGAGCGTTGCCGTCAACGCGGGCGCGCTGTCGCAAGACGTCGCATCGGTTATGGTCGCTGCCGGCGCCATCACGGTGTTCTTGATGCCGCTGCTCGCGCAGCTCTTCTACCGCGTGGTCGATGCAGCGCCGGTCACCGCCGTGGCAGAGGTTGCCGAGCATCCATCCGATGCGCTCGACATCCTGCGCGCCCACCACGACCTAGCGAGCTTGCTCGCGCGCGAGCATGAGCTGCTGACTTCGCATGGCCATGGTCGCGTATTCGAGGGCCTGCCTACGCTCGATACGATTGCCGAGCGTCTTTCCGCCGAGGCGGCGAGCGGCCACATCGATGCCCGCATCGTGGACGCTGCGCACCTGCTTGCCGATAAGACCTATGGAGACGAGGTCGACCCGTCCGAGCTGACTCCGCGCGAGCGTCGCCGCCTGGAGCGCGCCAAGCTCGCCGTGCGCGAATACCGCCGCCGCATGTTGGAGCTCTATGCGCGCGATGAAGCCCAGGACGACGACGGCAGGTAGCCAACGCCGTCGCGGAAAATGCATCCCAGAATCCGCGTCCAGAGTGGGACGCGCTTTCCGCGAGAGGCCCGTTACGGAAAGCGTGTCCCAGAATCCGCGCCCAGAATGGGACATAGTTTCTGAAAGAAGGCCCTGAGGGAAACTGCGCCCCGTTCTGAGCTGAAATACCGGGACGCAGCTTCCCCTGCAAGCAGAACAAGGCGCGCTGCCTGCGGTTGATGCAGACAGCGCGCCTTTTGCGTTGGGCTTCGTTGAGGTTCGAAGTAGTGGACTAGTTGGCCATGACGCCTTCGGTCCAAGCCTCAACGTCCTCGATGCGCAGGACGTTGGCGACCTCGGCCACACAGCCGACGTTGGCAAGCTCGGCCGCGGCAGCCTGGACGTCCTTCTCGAGCGCGCGATGCGTCAGGAAGATGACCGAGCAGGCATCGTTGACGCCCGACTTGCCGTCCTCGACCTGGTTGATGAGCGAGATCGAGATGTTGTGCTTGGCAAAGATGTCGACCGTCTCGGACAGGGCGCCCACGCGGTCGGCGACCTTCAGGCGCACATAGTACTTGGTCTGGAGCTCGTCCATGGGCTTAAAGGCGAGGTTGTGACCATAGGGCTCAATCTCGGGCAGCGGAGCCACGCCGCGGCTGATCTGCTCGGAGAGCGACAGGATGTCGCCCACGACGGCGCTCGCGGTGGGGAAGGAGCCTGCGCCGGCACCGTAGAACATGGTCTCGCCCACGGCGTCGCCTACCACGTAGACAGCGTTCATGGCGCCGTTGACCTTGGCAAGCATGTGGTCGGCGGGGATCAGCGTGGGATGCACGCGGACGTCGACGCCGGCGTCAGTATTGCGGGCGATGCCGAGCAGCTTAATGGTGTAGCCGAGCTCGCGGGCCTGGGCGATGTCCTCGGCGCCGATGGTACGGATACCCTGCTGGTAAACATCGTCGGTGGTAACGCGGGTGCCAAAACCGATGGAGGCGAGGATTGCCGTCTTGCTGGCGGCATCGAAGCCGTCGACGTCGGCGGACGGGTCGGCCTCGGCATAGCCCTTTGCCTGGGCGTCGGCGAGCACGTCAGCGTAATCGGCGCCCTCGGCGTCCATGCGCGACAGGATGTAGTTGGTGGTGCCGTTGAGAATGCCAGCGATGGTCAGGATCTTGTTGCCCACCAGGTCGTGCTCGAGCGTGCTGACAATGGGGATGCCACCGCCGCAGCTGGCCTCGCACTTAATCTGCACGCCGCACGCGCGCGCCTTCTCGGCGAGCGTCTCGACATGACGGCCCAGCAGGGCCTTGTTGGCAGAGACGACGTGCTTGCCGTTCTCGAAGGCGGTGGTGAAGATTTCGGTCGCGGGGTGCTCGCCGCCGATGAGCTCGACGACGATATCGACGGCGGGGTCGGTGACGACGTCGTGCCAGTCGCTCGTAAAGGCCTCGCGCTCAATACCGACAGCTTCGGCCTGCTCCCAGGCAAGCGCGCAGGCGCGGGTCAGCTTAAGGTCGATGCCGTAGGCGGCCAGGTACTCATCGTGGTGGCTCTTGATCAGACGGGCCACGCCGCCGCCGACGGTTCCAAGACCGATCAGACCGACGTTCACGGTGCGCAGGGGTTCGCTCATAGATAGCTCCTTCGTGCATCTTATGGATGGATTAACCGCTTAAAGGTTGAGTGCATTCTAGCGTGAACCGAGGGCGCATGCTCGCCAGGCAACAGGAGTCGCACAAAACGGCACCCCCGAAACGCTGCGGAAACATTGGAAACATGCTCGCTACAAACGGAACTCCGTAACAAACTGTCAACGTTTGCACCATAAGGTTTGCCCTGTACCGCAAGACGGCCGCACCGCGGCCAGCGAAAAGGGGGACACCATGTTTAGCATCAACAACGTACTTAACCGCAGGAGTTTCTTGGCTGGCGCCGCGGCGCTCGGTGGCACCGCGGCGCTCGCTGGTTGCTCGTCGGGTGGCTCGGACGGCGGCTCCGCCGATGACGGCAAGACCTTCAAGATCGGTGTCATCGGCCCTCTGACCGGCGCCGCGGCAACCTATGGCGTTTCGGCCGAGAAGGGTGCCAAGCTCGCCGCCAAGGATTTCTCGACCAAGGACCTCAAACTCTCGCTTAAGTCCGAGGATGACGTCGCTGACGGCGAGAAGGCTATCAACGCCTTCAATACCCTGTGTGACTGGGGCATGCAGGCGCTCGTCGGTCCGGTCACCACCGGTGCTGCCGTCGCTGTCTCGGGCGAGATTGCCGACGACATGCTCATGGTCACGCCCTCGGCCTCGTCTCTCGACGTCACCAAGGATAAGACCACGGTCTTTCAGGTTTGCTTCACCGATCCCACCATGGGCGCCAGCGCCGCGAAGTTCTTGGCCGAGAAGTACGCGGACGCCAAGATCGCCCTGTTCTACAACTCCGGCGATACGTACAGCTCGGGTGTTGCCGATGCCTTTGCCGAGCAGGCCAAGGAGTCCAAACTTGATATCGTCGATACCGAGACCTTTAAGGACGATTCCTCCACGAGCTTTACCAACCAGCTCACCAAGGCCAAGGAGGCCGGCGCCACGCTCATCTTTGCGCCGATCTACTACACGCCGGCGTCCGTTTTGCTCAAGAACGCCAAGGACATGGGCTACGACATGACGCTCATGGGTACCGACGGCATGGACGGCCTACTCTCTGTGGAAGGCTTCGATACCTCTCTTGCCGAGGGCGTACTGCTCATGACCCCGTTTTCGGCTGACGATGAGAAGAATGCCGACTTCGTCAAAGCCTATAAGGATGCCTACGACGAGACACCCAACCAGTTTGCCGCCGACGCCTACGATTGCGTCCACGCCATTGTCGAGGCCATCGACAAGGCGGGGATTGACATTACGGCCGACGGTGCCGACATTGCCGGCGACCTTGCCAAGGCCATGCGCAAGATCAAGATCGAGGGCCTGACAGGCGAGCTGACGTGGAATGACGAGGGCCAGGTCGAAAAGCCCGCTACGGCCTATGTGATCCAGGACGGCAAGTACATCGCCGCCTAAGTGCGCATAAAGCGCGACCGGTGAGGCCGTTTTATTCAGGGAAGGGACGCCTGTAACAGAACGGAAACATTACTTTCACACAATAAAGTGGCCTTACTGCATAAAGTAATAGAAATACGCAGAATTATGGATAAATGAACAAATCCAAAGAAAAGTTGAAATAATCGCCACTTTCCTTAACTAAAGCGTCTAGTATTTTGCGAACGCCGAACACGGCGAAGGATGGCCTGTCGGGTAACCGAAACCCGACGAGATTTGAGAGGAGAGCCGCATGTCGAGCCTCACCGGTAAGTCATTGAACCCTGTTATGAATCGCAGGAGCGTTATCGCGAGCGCAGCAGGTCTGGGGGCGATGTCCATTCTAGCCGGCTGCTCCTCCAACGGCGGCGATAGCGGTTCCGCTTCGGGCGACGCTTCGTTTAAGATCGGCACCATCGGCCCGCTGACCGGTGCCAACGCGTCCTACGGCAAGTCCGTTACCCAGGGTGTCGAGCTTGGCTGCAAGGATTTCTCGACCAAGGAGCTGCCGCTTGCCAGCAAGGCCGAGGATGACCAGGCCGACGGCGAGAAGGCCGTCAACGCCTTCAACACCCTGCTCGACTGGGGCATGCAGGCCCTCGTCGGCCCGACCACCACGGGTGCGTCGGTTGCCGTTGCCGCCGAGTGCGGTAACGACCCCAAGACGTTCATGATCACCCCGTCCGCGTCCTCCGAGGACGTCACCGACGGCAAGGATTGCGTCTTCCAGGTTTGCTTCACCGACCCCAACCAGGGTGTCAACGCTGCCAAGTTCCTGGCGCAGAAGTATGCGGACGAGAAGTTCGTGCTGTTCTATAACTCCGGCGACGCATATTCTTCGGGCATCGCAGATTCCTTTAAGGCCCAGGCCGCTGAGTCCAAGCTCGAGATTGTTGACGAGGAGACCTTTAAGGACGACTCCGCCACGAGCTTTACCAACCAGCTGACCAAGGCCAAGCAGGCCGGCGCCACCATGATCTTTGCGCCGATCTACTACACGCCGGCGTCCGTCCTGCTCAAGAACGCCAAGGACATGGGCTACGACGTCAAGATGATGGGCTGCGACGGCATGGACGGCATCCTGGGCGTTGAGGGCTTCGATACCTCTCTTGCCGAGGGTCTGCTGCTCATGACCCCGTTCTCTGCCGACGACGAGAAGAACGCCGACTTCGTCAACGCTTACAAGGATAAGTACGGCGATACCCCCGACCAGTTTGCCGCCGACGCCTACGACGGCGTGCACGCGGTGGCCGAGGCCCTCAAGGAGGCCGGTCTTGGTGCTGTCTC
>CABSMQ010000006.1:0-50094 GCA_902478965.1 uncultured Collinsella sp.
CGAGGCCGAGCGCAAAATGGATTCTAAAAAACACCTTGCCAAATAGGAGCGTCAGGACGCAAGAAGCTCCCGCCGCACGAAGTGCGCAGCGGGAGCTTCTTGCATGTCCGAGGACGCGGCGGAAAGTTAACCTATGCCGGACCCGGGCGTTATATCAATTGTCTTGGCCTAGAACATGCCCAAGAAACCATGCACAAACAGCGCGGCCAGAGCGGCACCGACAAACGGAGCGATGCCAGGAACAAGCAGGCCGTACTTCCAGTTGTTGTCAGCCTTGTTCTTAATCGGCAGCACCTGATAGGCCATGCGAGGACCAAGGTCACGGGCCTGGTTCATGGCGAAGCCAGTGATACCTCCCATGCCCATGCCAACAGCCCAAACGATCAGACCGACGCAGATAGCGAGCATCAGGACGTTCTCGCCAGCACGGTTAGCAGCAGCAAGGATGGCGCTGATGAACACAAAGGTGCAGATAGCCTCGCAGAAGAAATTACGGGCATAGTTCGTACCCTCGGTGGTGGGGTTGGTCGAGAAGATGTTGCGCTGAGCAATGGGATCGATGACACCATCGGAAGCCTTGAACTCATCGGCATACATCAACCATGCGATCACGGCACCCGCAAAGCCGCCGAGCATATCGGCAATCATGAAGGGGATGCAGCTGCTCCACGGCACCAGACCGACGATGCACTGGGCAAGCACCATAGCCGGGTTCATGCACACGGCGCCACCAAAGACAAACAGGCAGACCGAGATACCAAAAGACCAAGTGGTGATGGCAAACATATGGCCGGAGCCCTGATACTTGGTACCCTTAAGCACGGTATCGCAGTGCACGCCCACGCCAAAGATGATCATGAGGGCCGTTGCGCCGAATTCGCAGAGGAGTTTGGTAAGCATAAAACCTTATCTTTCTTGTCGGTTATAAACGATTCGTTTAGGCCGCGTGCTAGTGCTGTGCGACGACAACGCCCAGGCCATCGGGAATGACGGCCACCTTGGCATCGGCACCCTTCATCTCAAAGGCGAGCTTGAGCGCCTCATCGAGGGTGTTGACCGGCGTCATGTGCATATCCTTGATCATCTGGTGATCGCACAGGTCGGTGACCATGATCACAGGGTGATGCGCCAGGATGCGGGCAAAGATCTGGCTCGTCCACTGGTCGGGCAGGGTCTCGTCCTTAGGACGGTCGATGCAGGCACGCTCAAACTCCGCCGGATCGTTGTCGGCGATGTTGTGATAGAAGCCCTCGCCACCGTGACCGTCGGCACAGCCGGCGACGTCGATGATCACGCCGCCCTCGGGAAGCGTAGCCTCGGCAGAGCACATGCCCTTCACGGCCTGATAGATGTTCTGGTCGAGCGGGTAGCCGCCGTTGGTGGTAATGGCAATCTCGCACTCGACGGGCTCAACGCCGGCAAGGCTCTTCACGAACTCGCAGCCAGCCTCGTGCGCCTTGTGGATGTCGCCGGCAAAGGAGCCGATGACCTCGTGCTTGCCGTTGAGCACCACGTTGAGCACAAAGGCAAGGTGAGCCATCTCGGCAGCGGCAAACATGTCCTCGCTCACGTGGTTGTGGCACAGGTTGCCGGCACGCGAATGGGAATCGTTCACAAACTGACCGTTGTGGTTGTACATGATGGTCTTGTAACTGGCGATGCCAGGCAGGACGGACTTGCGGCTACCAGAGAAACCGGCAAAGAAGTGCGGCTCAATAAAGCCCTCGGCAAGCAGCAGATCGCAATCGGCAGCAATCTTGTTGATGATGCACTCGCCGCCAGAAGGCAGGGTGCCGATCTTTTTCATCATGCTGTCATCGGTCGCGACGTGCATAACGATTTCCTCGTTGGCAACGATCTCCTCGCCGTACTTGTTGACGAGTTCCTCATGCGTCGACGGACGATGCATACCCGTAGCAACCAAAATGCGCACGCGAGCCTCGGGCGCAGCGGAATGGATGTGATGCAGCAGAATAGGCATCGTCACACGCGAGGGAACGGGACGCGTATGGTCGGAGCTAATGATGACGATATCCTTCTTGCCAGCACAAAGCTCCTCGAGCGACGGCGAGCCATAAGGGTTGGCAAGCGACTCCTCTACCAGCTCTTCCTGCGATTTCGTGGTCTTAAACTCGTTTTGATGACCTTCCATCACACCCGCGAAGTTCTTATCCTCGAGCTCCAGATGCAACGTCTTGTGGTCAAACGGCAGTTCACATTCAAACAATGACGAGCGCCCTCTTCCTTTTCAACTGACACACTAGATAAACCGTTGGAAGGATACGCCGCTCACCGAAAAACACCACCGTCCACCGACCCATTAACACAACGTTCATATTTGACCCACAACAAAACGGCCGCGACCCCAAACGGGACCGCGGCCGCTACAGTCGTAAGGCGAGAAGCACCACATGCATCTCAATCCCGATCGATAAGGCGCGCGGCGCGAAGCGCCAAACGCGCCGCCGGGACAGACCCCATCCAAAACGCGCGAAGCGCGCCATTAATTCCCCCAGCAGTAATCCACTGAAGACCGGACATCGCAGGGCCCGCCATTAGTTTACTTTTAGGCACACTCCGCAGGACGCAAGAAGCCCTCGCCGCACGAAGTGCGCAGCGAGGGCTTCTTGCATGTCCGAGGACGTGCCTAAAAGTAAACTAATGGCGGGCCCGGACGACTACAGGGCTATCGATTACCCCGTGTTCTGCAGTCCTGCCGAGACGCCGGTCACAGTCGAAAGAATCAGGCTCATGTACTCGGCCTTCTTCTCCTCGGCCATCTCGTCCTGGTTCATACGCACCTCGCGAAGGGCGCGGACCTGGGCGATGGACAGGGCGTCGACGTAGGGGTTACGCACGCGAACGGCGCAGCCGAGCACGCGACGACGCTGCAGCGGCCATTCATCACCGACGATGGCAAGGACCCACTTACGGGTGAGCTGCATCTCGGTAAAGACCTTCTTGGACAGATCATCGCGGTCGCCCAGATGCAGATACATCTTGGCGATGCGCTGATCGGTCTTAGCAATCGACATCTCGATGTTGTCGATAAAGGTGCGGAAGAACGGCCACTCCTGGTAGGCAGCCTTGAGCTGGTCAAGATCGCCAAGCTGCTCGCAGGCGGTGCCCAGACCGTACCAAGCGGCCAGGTTAATGCGCGCCTGGCTCCAGCTGAAGATCCACGGGATGGTACGCAGGTCATCGAGCGACTTGGCGCCCAGACCGCGCTTGGCGGGACGCGAGCCGATCGGCAGCAGACCGACCTCGGTCAGCGGCGTCACGGTCGAGAACCACGGTGTAAAGTCCTCGGTGTTCAGCAGGTCCAGATAGCGTTCGTGGCTTGCAGTGTTGAGCTTCTCGGCCATATCCCAGAACTTCTGCGTGGTCTCGGTGTTGGTCTTCTCGACACTCGGGGCCGACTGCAAAAGCGTTGCGGCGGCAACGGACTCAACATGGCGCTGAGCCAGCGTGCGGTTGCCGTAACGGGCAAAGATGACTTCGCCCTGCTCGGTAAGCTTAAAGAAGCAGTTGACCGAACCCTTGGGCTGCGCCAGCACGGCCTTGTTGGCCGGGCCGCCGCCACGGCCCACGGCACCGCCGCGACCGTGCATGAGCACCAGGTCGATATCGTTCTTCTCTGCCCACTTGGCGATGCGCTCCTGCGCGGAGTGCAGCGCGAGCATGGCCGTGGTAGGACCGGCATCCTTGGAAGAGTCGGAATAGCCCAGCATGACCTCCATGCGGCGGTTGGTCTGGGCAAGGCGCTTTTGCACCACGGGCAGCGTAAGCATCTGATCGAGCACGTCGACGCAGCCCTCGAGGTCCTCGAGCTGCTCGAACAACGGGATCACGTCGAGCTCGGGGACATCCTCCTCGTGTGCAAAGGACAGGTGCGCCAGCTCAAAGACGTCGGCCACATGCTGAGCGCTCTTGGTAAACGAGATGATGTAGCGGTGCGCCATCTTCTTGCCGTAGCGCTTTTGGATGGAGCCGATAGCGCGGAAGGTATCGATGACCTCGCGCGTCATGGGCTGCAGGTCGCCATGGATACCGTTCTCGTGGATATCCTTAAGGGCGCGGGCATGCACCACGGAGTGCTGACGGAACTCCATCTCGACCATATGGAAGCCGAAGGACTCGACCTGCCAGATGATGGTTTGGACCGGGCCGTAGGCAGCACGGACGGCACCGCAGGCGGCCAGCGAACGCTGGACGACGCGCAGGTCATCCAGGAACTCGTCGGCGCTGTGGTACATGGTATCGGTGATACGGCGCACGGTGGCGTTCAGGCGGTCGGCCATGACGAGCATGACGGCGCGATGAGGCTCGTGCTCGGAGATCAGCTCGGCGCGGGCCGTGTAACGAGGGCTCATCTCGACCTGATGGTTCCACAGGTTGATGAGCTCGGCAGACGGCTTGCTGTAGGTGGCTTCGAGCGTGAGGTTGCGGCCGATGCGGCGGCACTTGTCCTCGAGCTTGAGCACCATGTGGGTGAAGTACTTGGCGGCGACCTCACGGCTCACCTTGGCGGTGACGTTGGGGTTGCCGTCGCGGTCGGAACCGATCCAGCTGCCGGGATGGAAGAACGCCGGGCACAGCGGCGGCACGGTACCGGCCTTGTCGCCCAGCACCCAGTCGTCAAAGCGACGATAGATGACAGGGATGACGTCAAACAGCGTGTTATCGAAGATGTCGATGATGGTATCGGCTTCCTCGACCGGCGTGGGCTTCTTGAGCGCGATGGGGCTCGTACGCACCAGGGCGTCGATCTCCTGCAGCATATGGCGCTCGTTCTCCACCAGGTCGGAGCCGCCCAGACGCGGACGCTCCTCCAGCAGGTTGGAGATACGGCGAATCTTGCCCTCGACGGCCTTACGACGGGCCTCGGTGGGATGCGCGGTAAAGACGGGATGGAACTCAAGCTTGCCGAGCAGCTCGTTGGCGCCCTCGACGCCCAGCTCATTCACCAGCTGGTGATAGGCGACGGTGAGCTCGTTGGCGGGATCGACCTCGGTATCGGTCGACGCACCGGCCTCGCGCTCGCGCAGCTGCGCCACACGGTAGTTCTCCTCCGACAGGTTTGCCAGATGGAAGAAGCTCGTAAAGGCGCGGACAATGACCTGCTGCTTATCGAGCGGCAGGCTGTCGATCAGATCGACGACCTCACGAAATGCCACGGCAGTGGGCTCGTCGGCGGTGGGCACGCCCTGCTCGTCGACGGCCTCGTCGGCAGCGCGGGTACCGGGGTTACCGGCATTGGCCACAATCTCGGCCGACAGGATCTTGTCGAACAGGTCCGCGATCTCAGGATCATACTCGCTAAGCACACGACGCTCCAGGCGCAGGAACAGCGCCAGATTGTCGCGCAGCTCCTCGGGGATCTCGATCTCGGCGAGACGCTCCCTGGACTCGGCATTCGAGCCGATTCGGTTAACGAGGCGGTTGACCACGGCAGCGACGCGCGCCGCGGCTTCGGGTACAGACTGGTTGCTTAGGTTCTCAGCCACGTTTCCTCCCATTCCTCCTTCTATGCACGTAACATGCGGTATTCATTATAGGCGCTTGAGAAATACTTTCGACACTGATTGCGCTTTACCACACAAAAGTATTTTCTGCATTGCAAGGGTTTTTGCCCTAAATGGTCGTATTTCTCGGTGGACGGCATACACAAACGGGGGCATTCCGCATAAAAGCGAAACACCCCCGTAACAATCGCTCTCCATGAGCAGGGCACGTTAGCAGGCCCGCAGCTCAAAAAGATGCGCTACAGGCGCTCGCGAACCGCCTCGACCACGTTGGCCAGATCGACCAGTACCTCGTCATGGCTCTCCATGTCGCGCACCTTGACCTTGCCGGCGGCAAGCTCGTCGCCGCCCAGGACCAGGATGAGCTTGGCGCCTACCTTATCGGCCTGCTTAAACTGGGCCTTGAGCGAACGGCCCTGATAGTCGGCCTCGGTCACGATACCTGCGGCGCGAAGCTCCTGCGTAATGGCAAAGACGTTCTGGCGCAGCTCCTTGCCGGCGTTGGCGACATAGACGCACGGGGCCTCATCGGCACCCAAATCGCCGCCAAAGGCCTGCAGGGCCAGCAGGGCGCGCTCAAAACCGACGGCAAAGCCGACGCCCGCCGTGGGCTTGCCACCCTCGAGCTCGACCAGGCCATCGTAGCGGCCACCGCCGCCGATGGAGCCGACGCCGGCGCCAGGGGCCTCGACCTCAAAGACGGTACGGGTGTAGTAGTCAAGGCCACGCACCAGGGTGGGATCCTCGACATACTCGATACCGGCGGCATCCAGATAGCGCTTGACCTGCTCGTAGTGCTCGCGGCACTCGTCGCACAGGTTGTCGCCCATCAGCGGGGCGTCGGCCATGATCTCGCGGCAGTGGTCGTTCTTGCAGTCGAAGGCACGCAGCGGGTTGAGCTCGGCGCGCTCGCGGCACTCATCGCACATCTCGTCTGCGTGATCGAGGATGAACTGCTTAACCTGCTCGCGGTAGGCCGGACGGCACTGGGCGTCACCCATCGAGTTGATGAGCAGACGTAGCTTGGAAAGGTCGAAGCCCAGGCGCTTGTAGAACTCCATGAGCATGATGATGCACTCGGCGTCTGCCGCCGGATCGGGAGCGCCGAGCCACTCGATGCCCACCTGGTGGAACTGGCGCAGGCGGCCCTTCTGGGGACGCTCGCCGCGGAACATGGCCTCGGCGTAGTAAGCCTTAAACGGCGTGGAGCCCTGGGGCACCAGATTGTTCTCGACGACGGCGCGCACCACGCCGGCCGTGCCCTCGGGGCGAAGTGCCAGGCGCTGCTTGGGCTTGAGTTTGGTGTCGGTGCCCTCGGTAAAGACGCGCTCCAGGTTGGCACCGCTGAACACGCGGAACATTTCCTTGCGCACGACGTCGGTCGACTGGCCGATACCGTGGACAAACACGTCAACCTGCTCGATCGCGGGCGTCTCGATGGGTTTAAAACCAAACGGCTCGAACACGCCGGCCGCAATCTGCTGCATCTTTTGCCAGGCGCGCATCTCGGCGCCGATAAGGTCGCGGGTTCCCTCCGCCTTCTGTGCCTGCATGGGCAAACACCTTTCTTTTGTATCGCGTCATAGGTAGTGGACATTATACGGCACAAAGCAGCAACGCGGCGGCGCGCCTGACCGAACGAGGGTATGGGGACTCGTTCGGCCAGACGCGCCGCCGCGGACGAAGCGGACAAGCGGCGATGCGCTTTGGCCTACCTACTCCCCCGCCACGCTCGCGCGCAGCTTGGCGGCGATGGGCTCGGATGCCAGCAGGAACACGAGCATGACCACGGAGCACGCCAGGCACACGATCCAGGTGCTCGCAAAGGAGCCCGTGGCATCGAACAGCACGCCCGAGACAATGGCGCCCACGGTGCCGCCGACCATATCGAGCGAGGTAATGGTGCCCGTGACCTTACCGAGGTCGGCCATGCCAAACTGCTCGGACGCGGCGATGGTAGGCGTGATGGTGCCCATGCACGTTCCGATACCAAAGCTCACGGCAGCCACGATGGAACCAAGATCGGTCGCGGGGAAGCACAGGGCGACGCAGGCGATAATGCACGCAATGGAGCCAAGGATATTGCCAAAGCGCAGACCAAAGCGGTCATAGATCGCACCGAGCGAAATCTTGGCGATAACGACGGTGACCATGTAGGCCGAAAGCACGGTACCTGCCCACATGGGATCGTGGCCGCCCGTGACGATCTTGGCGCCGTTGACGGTAACACTCGTCATGTTGGTGACCTGGTTGGGCAAGATGGCGCCGTTAACGAGACCCATAAAGAGGAAGGCGACGACGAGCAGCCAAAACGCCGGGCTCTTCTTGATACGAGACCAGCCGACGCTAACCTCGGGCGCCGTGTGCTCGTCCTTATCGCCAGCCGTCGAGACGGACGGATCGCCCGGGTTCTCGCCGAGCGGCTTAAGGCCGATCTCGGAAGGCTTGGTGCGGAAGGAGTAAGCCGTGATGGGCAGTGCCGCCACCATGCAGACGGCAGCGAGTACCAGGAACGCAGAGCGCCAGCCCACACTCACGATAAGAGAGCTCACGATCGGCGAGAGAATGGCTCCGCCAAAGCCCGAGCCCGAAAGTGCGATGGAAATGGCAAGGCCGCGTTTAGCGGTAAACCAGTTGGCGGTCACAAGGCTAATGAGCAGACGGGTCGAGGCCACAGCGAAGCAGCCCGAAACGGCAAAGAGCACGTAGACCTGCCACAGCTCACCGACAAAGCTCATGCCGGCAAGAACGGCAGAGGTGGCGATAACGGTGAGGGAGCCCAGAACGCGGCCACTCACCTTATCGGCAACATGACCGATAACGAGCGAACCCACGACACTCACCACGGTGGAGATGGCATTGGAGACGTTGTACTGCGCAAGGGAAATACCCAGGTTGCTGACGATCAGCAGCTGGAACATGCTCATGCAGTTGACGAAAATCGTGTAGCACGTGGCCATGATCACGAAGCCGGAGGCCACCACGAGCCAGCCGGGGAAGAACTTACGCTGCTGGGGCATACTGCTCCTTATTTAACAATCAGAACCACCCTTAAAAAGGGTGGTTTGCTCTTAGGGTATAACCCACGGGCCCCGGGCTCGCGTCTAAAGGCGCGGGCCCGGACTTCGTCCAGGCCTAGTGCATCTTGACCCGTGGCGCGCCGGTCGAACCGGCAGCATCACCCCCTCTTGAAGGGGTCCTCGTACTCCTTCACGCTCAGCTTGCCCAGCGCGATGTCGTGGGACTCCTGCTCCCTGATGTACTTGGCGATCGTCGCCTCGTTCAGGCCGACGGTGGACACGTAGTAGCCCTCGGCCCAGAACTTCCTGTTGCCGAACTTGTACTTCATGTTCGCGTGCTTGTCGAATGCCATCAGCGAGCTCTTCCCCTTCAGGTAGCCCATCACGCTCGATACGCTGTACTTCGGCGGTATCGCCAGCAGCACGTGCACGTGGTCGGGCATCAGGTGCCCCTCGATTATCTCGATCCCCTTGTACTCGCACAGCTTCCTGAGGATCTCCCCTATGTCGCTCCTGATTTGGTTGTAGATGACTTTGCGCCTATACTTCGGCGTGAACACGACGTGGTACTTGCACATCCACTTCGTGTGGGAAAGGCTGTAGGCCTTCTGGGCCATGGCGACCACCCCTTCGACTCGAATTCTTGACGGCCTGAACAATCGTCAATATCGGTCGGAGGGGTGGCTTTGTAAAGCCGTTTGTCTCCACCCGCGTAGCGGGTGGTTCAAAGCTGGCCGCTCCGCGGCCAGCAGACTAAAGTCTTGAAACGAATAGCCGGCGCCGGGCGCCGGTAGTGCCCAAGATTGCCTTGAAAGACAAGGGCATAGGCCTTACGGCCATGCCCGCAGGTTTGAAAGGCAAGGTTGGGTACTACCGGTGGTCGGCGATATAGCCCAAAGCGACGGCGGCATAGGCCGCGGCGCCGAGCGGCAGCTCGGCATCGCTAAAGCGTGCCTTGGGATGGTGTTGGGCAAAGTGTTCGTCCGTGTCGGTTACGGCCGCGCCCACGGTAAAGTACGCGCTCGGAATCTCGCTCGAGATAAGCGCGAAGTCCTCACTCGCCATGGCATGGAATAGCGGCAAGAAAGCCGCCTTGGGCAGCACTGCGCCCATGTAGCCAAGCGACGCCTGAGTCATATCGCTGTCGAGCACAAGCGGCGGAACATCCGAAAGCGTCTCGATGGTCGCCGGCGTACGATATGTTGCGGCAACGCCGTTAACGACCTCCGCGATGCGGGTCTTGAGGTGAGCCATGAGCTCAACATCAAAGCCGCGCAGCGTTCCCTCGAGCACGCAGGTGTCGGGGATGACGTTGGCCGCCAAGCCGCCGGCAAACTTGCCAACGGTAAGCGCGACTTCCTTGGCCGCCGGCACCTCGCGGGAGATAAGCTCCTGGAGCGCCAGGTGCACATGCACGCCGGCCGTGATGGGGTCGATGCAAATCTCGGGGCTCGAGCCATGGCCGCCCTTGCCCTGAAGCGTGATGCGAAAACCGTACACGCCCGAAAGCGCCGGGCTGCCGTAGAGCACCAGGCCAAGCGGCGACTGGCTGTTGACATGCATGGCAAAGGCCGCCTGAGGGCGCGGGTTCTCGAGCAAGCCGTCGGCGATGGCAGCGCGTGCTCCCTCAAAGGTCTCCTCGCCCGGCTGGAACAGCAACTTAACCGTAGCGTTGGCATCAACAAGCTCTGTTTCGCGCACTTTGAGCATACGAGCCGCACCAAGCAGCGCCGTCGCGTGCATATCGTGACCGCAAGCGTGCATGCAGCCGTTGGTGGATGCAAAGGGCTCGCCGGATTCCTCGGCAACGGGCAGGGCGTCCATGTCGCCACGAAGCATGATGACCGTACCGGCCTGCTCATTCGTGCAGACGCCATTGCCTTGGGCCGCGGCGGCACCGGCGCCGACAAGGCCCACAACGCAGGAACCATCGACGAGCGTAGCAAATGGGATGTCCATCTCGGTCAGGCGCGCTTGAATATACGTAGAGGTCTGCGGGAGGCTATTACCCAGCTCGGGCATCTGGTGTAGATCGTGTCGCCACGCAGCGAGCTCGTCTGCAAAAGCCTGAGCTTCTGCGACAAGACCGTCACCGATAGCGGTCTGCGCCGCCGCGGTGGCCTTGGGCGCTGATTGCGGTTGAAGATCGGACAGTGCTGGTGCCATAGATGCCCTCCAGTAACGTTTTTGCAGCAAGCACTTTGATAGCGTAAAGTGCAAGGTACTACTTTAAGGGCGACGCATAAAAAATGCCGCCCCGGGAGGCGGCGCAACAAATTGTTTACAATTGCGGACGCGGCTTTCGGCGCAAGAAATCAAAATGCGTCTCGCTCAAGATAATCGACAGGAAGATGAGCGCGAAGCCGGCAAGCAGGCGCGAGGTGAGCGCCTCCCCCATCAGCAGCACCGAGAACAGCACACCCGAAGGCGACTCCATCGAAAGGAGCAGCGAGCCCGTCGAGGCCGGGACATGCGCCAGGCCGACGTTTTGGATGAGCAGAGCCACACATGTGCAGCCCACCGAGAGAAACGCCATCACACTGATAAAGCTCGGCGTCCAAACGGACAGCGGCGCTTGGGTCTCGAATAGCAGCGACGAGATCAGGCTCAGCACGCCGTTGCCCACAAACATCCAAAACGTGATGACGTTGATGTCCATCTTGCGGCCATACTTGGCGGTCACCGCCATCTGGATGGCAAAGAAGACCGCACCCGCCAGCGTAATGACATCACCGATGTTGAATTCAACGCTATCGAGCGCCACCAAGCCAATGCCCGCCAAGCACAGCAGCGCCGCGCCCAGGTTATAGCGGGTGAGTTTTTCGCCGCTCAGAAAATAGCTCGCGAACGGCACAACGATGCAATACGTGCCCGTCAAAAAAGCATTCTTGCCCGCCGTGGTGTGCGCCAGACCGACTGTCTGCAGGGCGTAGGCGGCCCACATAAGTGCGCCCATGCCAAGTCCGACGATAAGGTTGCGGGCGTTGAGGTGCGCGATGATGCGCTTGTGGAAGATGAAAAACATGACCAACGCCGCAGGCAGAAAGCGCACGTAGAGCAGTTCGAACACCGGAATGGTGTCGAGCGCGTCCTTCATGGTCGTAAAGGAGTAGCCCCAGACGACTGCCACCGAAAGCAGCAGGACTTTCCAGAACAGCGGCGAGCGAGCGCCGGCGCCGCGGGAGGTGCCGCCCGCGCCCAGGTCCTCGCGAGCAACAGGGCTATCGGGCATCATTTCGATATTGTCAGTGGCATGCTGGGCCATAGGGCATCCTCGCGCTCAATCTGGGCGTGGTGTCCGCACGCGCATGGCTGCGTGCCGCCTCATGGTCAAATAAAAGCAGGGCGCACCGGACCCCCGGCACGCCCCGCTACTGTAGCAACAACCAAGCAGCCCGTGCAATTCACTACGCTAAAGCATCGGGTTGGAAGATCTCGATGTTCCGACGGCGTTTACGTTGCTGAACTAAATCAATTTGGTTGACTCCAGTTTTTCGATGATCCAGTCGTTGGCTTTGATGACCGGGCGGCGGAAGACGACGCCCAGGGCCAGCGACGGAATCAGATAGCTCGCCAGAATGCCCAGCTCAACCCAGTACTCCATATGGTAGGCGCCGGCCATGGCGGCATGCATGGCGTTGATGCCGTGAGTGAACGGCAGGAACGGATAGATCGCCTGGAACACAGGGCCGGTCATCTCGATGGGGAACGTGCCGCCTGAACCGCCGACCTGCATGACCAGCAGCACAACGGCCAAAGCCTTGCCGATATCGCCAAACGAAACCGTAAGCGTGTAGACGATATTGGAGAACACGAGACTCGCGACCCAGCCCGCCAGCACAAACTGCAACGGGTCGTCGCACTGGATGCCAAAGAACAGAATGTCGCCCGCGCACACGAGCGTTGCCTGCAGCAGGGCCAGACCGCCAAAGAACAGGTAACGGCCCAGGTAGATCTCGTGCAGGCGCACGGGGATGAGCTCGTTGATAAGCTCATCGTCAACCGAGACCTTCATCATGGCCGCCAGCACAATCGAGCCCACCCACAGCGACAGAATCGTGTAGAACGGCGCCATGGCCGAACCGTAGTTACGGATCGGATAGACCGGCTTGCGGTCGAGCGCGACGGGGCCGGAAAGCGACACGGCAAGGCCCTCGGGATCATTGCCGATCATCGTCTTGATCGTAGCGAGGTCATCCGACATCAAGGCGCCGTCGAGCTCGTCCTTAAAGGCACTGATCTTATCGGACGCTTCACCTAGCTGATCGGAAGCCTTGTTGACCAGCTTGGCGGCCTTGGAGAGGCCCTTCGCCAACGAGCCGGATGCATCGGTGAGGCCACTCACGGCACTATCCAGATCGTTCGAAATACCGTTCAGCGAATCCAAAACGCCCGAGATGGTCTTCTTGAGCTCCTTTGCCTTGGCCGAGAACTTGGAGTCGTAATCGATTTTGGCACCCGAGACACCCGCCTTGGCGTCGGCGATCGCCTGGTCGGTTTCGGCGCGGACATCGTTAACCTTTGCCATGCTGTCCGAGAGCGACGTCGCGATGCTCGTCAGCTCCTTGGCATTGTTGCGGTACTCTTCCGCAGTTCCGCCAAGAGATGTCGCAACAGACTCGAGACCTTCCTTGAGCTTATCGTTACTCACCTGGCCAGCAAGACTACGGAGCTTATCTGCCGTGGCATCAATCTCGTCGGCACGTGCATTGAGTGACGCCGCGCCATCGTTGAGCTGAGACACCGTAAGATCGACATGCTGGTTCGCGGCGTCAAAGGCCTTTGCGAGCTCGGTGGACACGTTGTCGAACGACCCGGCACTTCCATCAATCGCGGCATCAATGGCATCGTTGGCAGCCTTGAGCGCCTGCTCGGAATCAGCAATACCGCTCTCGGCATGCTCCATCAGCTGCTTCACCGACTGGTCGGTGGTCCCGGTTTGCTTGAGCAGGCCGCCCGCCGACGTCAGCGAATCGGAGGTCGAACTCAAAATGCCCGCAAGCGACGTTGCGCTGGCCTGAACGTCCTGCAGGTCCTGGACCGAATCGCCGAGCGTCGAGGACAGGTTGGCGATAAAGTTACCCACCTGGTCGGTGCTCATGTAATCGAGCAGGCTGGACACCGTCTTAAGACCGATGCTCGTAATGGTCTCGGTAAAAGTTTTGTTAACCTGGCTCTGGACGGCGCTCGAACCCTTCTCGGTCACGATCTGCGCAATGGCGTTGGCCTTCTGATTCTCGTAGAACTCGATATCGGCATGCTTCACGTCGGTCGAGAAAAGCGTCATCATGTCAGCGCTAAACGTTTTGGGGATAACGACGGCAGCATAGTACGCGCCCGACTTAACGCCCTCGATAGCCTTTTCGCGATTGTTGAGCACAACCCAATCGAAGCTCTCGTTGCCGCGTAGGGTGGCGGTCACGTTTTCGCCCACGTTAACCTCGACGGGGATCAAATCGCTCTCGTAACCCTCATCGGTGTTGACCACGGCGATCTTAAGATTGCCGGTGTTGCCGTACGGATCCCAGCTGCCGGCGATGTTAAACCACGCGTACAGACACGGTACGATAATGAGGCCCATCACGACAACCAAGCCGATCACGGAGCGAGACACGTTTTGGACATCGCGCTTAAACAGATGCAGGATGTTCTTCATTTATGCCTCACCTCCTTTGGAGTGCTTGCCAAGCGCGGTGGTATCTCCATCATTTGTGGCTGTGCTGTCGCTGCCCTGAGATTTATGGTGCGAGCCGATATGCGGCAAGCGGCCCGTGGACTGATCGCCGCCCTTGGCACCACGCTCGCTGGCGTTGAGGCCAAACATGTGGCGGGCGGCAGGAATGGCGGCCGTGTGTTCGCGCATCTCGCGACGCAGGTCCTCATCCGAAAGCGCCGAGATGCGCATCTGGGTATTGAGGCTCGCTCGGATATATTCGATATTGATAAGCCAGCCGCAGATGGCAATAACCGAGATGATCCAAATGACAAGCAGGATGATCTTGCCGTTATTGTCGATATCGAGAACCGTCGACAGGACAAAGAGCAGGACCTGAACGCCCACCACGGCGGCAAAACCGCCCTTGATGTAGTACGGGTAGCGATGTTCAAAGGCGACCGCATGATCGAGCAGTTCGCGACGGTACGAATCGGAATCGAGCATGACGCGCATGGCCGTGCGCAGCGAGTAGCGCTGGCGCGGCAGGTCGTTGGACTCGCAAATCATCATACCGGTCGTGGAGAGCTGTTTATCAAAGAGCAGGTTAAGGTTGAGCAGCAGCGGACGCAGCTGCAGGCCGATAAAGAGCGCCACGATCAAGAACACGCCCAGAATGCACAGGTTAAACAGGTAGTTGAACGAATACATGCCGCCGACCGTCTCGCGCAGCAGATTGATGCCGTAGGTAAAGGGCAGCAGCGGGTGCAGCCACTGGAAGAAGCCGGGCATCATCTCGATGGGGTACATGCCCGACGAACCCGGGATCTGCACGATGACGAGAATGACGCCGATAGCCTTGCCGATATGCTTAAACGTGGTGGACAGCGCATAGATGATATTGACGTAGGTGAACGAAATGGCGATGCCGCCCAGCACGAACAGCAGCGGGCTGACGCACTGCACGCCAATCACCAGATCGCCTACCGTAACGATGATGGCCTGCAACGCGCCCAGGATCACCATGAGCAACCAGCGGCCAAAGTAGCCTTGGCGCGCCGTAAAGCTGCCAACACCTTCACGGTCGACCTCGAGCTTGTAAATGGCGATGAGCACATAGCCGCCCACCCAAAGCGCCAGATTGGTGTAGAAGGGAGCGATGCCCGAGCCAAAGCTCTTGACCGGATAGATTGACTTGGACGTCAACTCAACCGGAGACGCCATGAAATCTGCCACGTCATTGACATCGACGCCCATCAGATCAGACAGCTCGCCCATGGACTCGGAGGTCTGCAGCGCCGCGATGTCATTGGCGGCGGTTGCAAGCTTGTCCTGGACCTTGGCAAGCGAGGAATCGGTCTGGGACAGCGTGATCTTGGCCTGGCCGAGCGTAGCGCTAAGCTGCGCCAACGTGCCGCGCGCATTTGCAAGTGTAGGTGTCATACCCGAGACGATACCGGTCAGGTCGCCCGAAACGGCAGCAAAAGAGTCGAGCGCGCTCGAGGCCTTCGGCAGCGCGTTTTGGCCCAAGTCCGTCTGGGCTTGGCCAAGGTTGGTCGCACCGGTATGAATTGCGTTATTGATAGCGTCACTGGCACCCGAAACAGCCGCTGCGTCATTCGCCATGGCGCTCGACTGCGCGGACAGACCGTCCTTGATGCTCTGAAGCTTTTCATTCTGCTCTCGAAGCAAATCGATGGTCGATACAATGCGCGCGTCAATTTCCTCGGAACCTGTCGACGTGTCATTGGCGAGAATCTCCAAGTGCCCGATAACGGCCTTATTGTGGTCGATCGTCGCTTGAAGAGACTCGAGCGAGTTGTCGATACGGGTGGTCGTAGATGTGACCGCGCCCGTCAGCTTGCCGATGGCAGCGTTCGCAGAGGCCGACGTCTTGGTGAGCGCAAGGCTGCCTTCCGAGAGCGCCTTGGAGAGCGAGGTGATGGAGTTGCCCGCCGTGGTGCGAGCTTCGCTCAGCAGGTCGTTGCCCTGGGAGATCGCCTGCGTCAGCGACGGTGCCTGGCCTTGCAAGCCGGCAAGTGCCGCATCAGCCGAGGCGATAGCGCCACTCGTCTTATCGATGGCGGCATTCATATCGCCAATCGAATCGCGCACCTCGCCCAAGGTGTCGGACGCCTCGGACACCGAACTTGCCAGCGAGTCCTGAGTCTGGGTTGCCTTGTCCTTTAAATCGACACCGGCATCCTTGGCGATACCGGCAACAGTCTTGCCTACCGTAGAGACAAATTCCGAGTTGATCTGCTCCTCGATGGTGTTTGCACCGGTATCGGTAACCTTGGGCGCAATGGCGCTCTTCTTCTCATTGACGTAGTACGTGAGCTTGGGCTGATGGTAGTTGCCGTCGAGCATCGAAACCAGGTTATCCGAGAAGTTCTTGGGAATCACGATAGCGGCATAGTACTCGCCGCTCTCGACGCCCTCCTTGGCATCGGCCGTCGAGTCGACGAACGTCCAGCCCAACTGATGATTCTCCTTGAGCTGGTCGACCACTTTGTCGCCAGCGTTGAGCTCACCCACCAAGTCGTTTTGGGTGCCTCGATCGTTGTTGGCGATAGCAATCTTGATGCCTTGGGTGTTTCCATACGGATCCCAGTTTGCCACGATGTTATACCAGGCATACAGCGAGGGAATAACGCACACGCCTAGGGTAACCACCAGGGCGACGGGGTTCACAAGCAGTCGCTTAATGTCGCGCTTAAATATCGCAAAGGACACCTTTGCATTGGATAGTTTGCTGCCGAGACTCACGCTTGGACCATCCATCCTGTCGTTAAATCGAATCGTACTATCGACAACCATTGTAGTAGGCGCTTTAACGTCTCAAAGCACAATGGTGTTGAGTTTTGCGGGTAGCAATATACTACGAAGATGAGTTAACGTACAGATGTACAGTATCATAAATTTCAGCAGGTCACAAAACCACAACCCGCACAAATAAATGATCCCTTGGGGACGGAGGGATCATTCAAAAGGAAACGAGAGTGGAAAATCTCTCACTTCAAGCCCGCATTCGAGCCAAAAGTGGGAGATTATCCACTCTCGTTCTAATCTAGTTACGGTGCCGTATCCCCGAACTACATCAAGTTGCAAACAGCCGCCGCGAAGGCTACGGGATCCTCGGGGAGGATGCCCTCGACCAGCAGGGCCTGGTCATAGAGCAGACCGGAGTACTGCTTGATCTTGTCGGCGTCGCCTGCCTTCTGGGCAGCGACAAGCTTGTCAAAGACCGGGTGCTTGGCGTTGAGCTCGAGCACGCGCTGGCTCTTGGGCATACCGTCGGGCGCGCCCTCGGGTCCCTTCTGGAGCACCTTCTCCATCTCAAGCGAAAGCGGGCCCTCGGTAGTGATGCAAGCGGGGGCATCGGTCAGGCGCGCGGAGACGGCAACTTTCTCGACCTTGTCACCGAGCGCCTCCTTCATAGCGCTAAAGAGGTCCTCGTTTTCCTTGGTGGCGTCCTCGGCCTCCTTCTTCTCGTCCTCGGTCGCCAGATCAAGATCGCCAGTCGCAACGTTCTTGAGCTCTAGATGACGATCCTCGACCTCGGGCTCGGCACCGTCGGCCACAGCCTTCTCGGCAGCCTCGCGGGCAGCATCGTCCTCGTAGATCTTGGGCATATCGGCGGCAACGTACTCACGCATAGCCTGGAACGTGAACTCGTCCACATCCTGCGTCAGCAGCAGCACGTCATAGCCGCGGTCGAGCACGCCCTTTACCACGGGCATCTTGGCCAAGCGCTCACGCGAGTCACCGGCGGCGTAGTAGATGGCCTTCTGATCCTCGGGCATGCCCTTGGCATACTCGCCCAGGGTAATCATCTTCTGTTCCTTGGCAGACCAGAACAGCAACAGGTCGGCGAGCTCATCGGCCTTCATGCCATAACTCGAGTAGATGCCGTACTTAAGGCCGCGGCCAAAGTTCTCAAAGAACTTCTCGTAGGCCTCGCGGTCGTTGTCACGCATGTCCTCAAGGTCAGTGGTGATCTTCTTTTCCACACGCTTGGCGATGGCCTTGAGCTGACGGTTCTGCTGCAGCGTCTCACGCGAGATGTTGAGCGACACGTCGGCGGAATCCACGACGCCGCGGACAAAGTTGTAGTAGTCGGGCAGCAGGTCGTCGCACTTCTCCATGATCAGGACATTGGAGCTGTAGAGCGCCAGACCCTTCTCGTAATCCTTGCTGTACAGATCGAACGGCGCGCGGCCCGGCACAAACAGCAGGGCGTCATACTCGAGCGTGCCCTCGGCATGGAAGCTGATGGTGCGCGCAGGATCGTCAAAGTCGTGGAACGTGGACTTGTAGAACTCGTCGTAGTCCTTCTGCTCGACATCGGAGCTGCGCTTCTTCCAGATCGGTGTCATGGAATTGACGGTCTCGAGCTCCTGGTAGTCCTCGTACTCGGGCTTGTAATCGTCGCCGGCGTCCTCGGGCTTGGGTTTCTGGCGGCTCTTGGACACCATCATCTGAATCGGGTAGCGCACATAGTTGCTGTACTGCTGAATCAGGCTCTTGAGACCCCACTCGGTCAGGAAGCGATCGTAGGTCTCGGCCTCGCCGTCGGCATCGAGCTTCTCGTTCTCGCGCAGCGTCAAGATGACATCGGTGCCGTGCTCGGCGCGCTCGCCGTCTTCGATGGTGTAACCCTCAAGACCATCAGACTCCCACACGTGAGCGGTGTCCTCGCCATAGGCGCGGCTCACGACCTTCACGTGGCTGGCGACCATAAAAGCCGAGTAGAAGCCCACGCCAAACTGACCGATGATGTCGACATCGGAGCCCTGCTGCTCGGCATTCTCGGTCTTAAACTCCTCGGAGCCGGAATGGGCGATGGTGCCCAGATTGCGCTCGAGCTCCTCGGCGGTCATGCCAATGCCGTTATCCGAGATGGTAATGGTGCGGGCGTCTTTATCAAAGGAGACGCGAATGGCCAGGTCGCCCTGGTCGATCTTGACACTCGGGTCCTGCAGGCTCTTAAAGTTGAGCTTGTCGACGGCGTCGCTCGCGTTAGAGATAAGCTCGCGCAGGAAGATTTCCTTATTGGTGTAGATGGAGTTGATCATGAGGTCGAGCAGTTTTTTGCTCTCGGTCTTAAATTGACGCATGTGCAGTCCTTTCGCGCTACCCCCGTCCGCAAAAAACGGCCCGGTCGCCCGAGCCGCATCGCAGACCTGCTATGTTCAGACTTAGATTTTATAACCCATTAGCGCGCATATATACATACGGAATCGAAAAACTGTATGTCTAAGCGCTCCGATGCGCCAATTGCCAAGGAGTGTCCCCAACTGCCGGCAGAAAAGGAACGTCCCTATCTGCCATCTACGCGCTTGGCCATCCAGACATGGGGTTGGCCCTCGTCTTCGTAATCTACCGGGGCAATTTGCGTGTAGCCCACCTTTGCATAGAGCGGTAGCACGTATTCCTGCGCATGCAGCTTAATAAGCTTAGCGCCGGCATCGCGTGCACACACAGCACTGGCCTCGACAATCGCACTCGCCAGTCCGCGACGACGCATAGCCGGCAGCACGGCGACGCGCCCCATAATGTAGGTCTCCCCCGCCGCAACGCCTTCGTCCATGTCGCATGCCGGCAACACCGGGGCCTCTGCGTCAGCCACGCGCTCAAGCTCCTCGGGAAACACGCGCGAGCAACCGGCAAGCTCGCCGTCTACATAGAGCGTCACATGAATGCAGTTTGGATCCTCGTCGATAGCGTCGAACTCATTCTCGTAGCCCTGCTCGTCCATAAAAACGACGCGGCGCACCAACGCCGCGTCATCAAAGCATCCCGTCTTAAGTTGGATATCCATGGCTGCCCTTTCATTCAATGCGAACGTTAGGGACAGATATTAGCGAAAATGAGCTCCGCGCACGCTAAACTTCGCGCGAGCCTTCGCCAGGCAGTCGTAATGACCCACGTTATGGGCATCGCTCGCGATGAAGCTGTACAGGTTCTGATCGAACAGGCGCTGTGCCGGCTTTTTCTCGCGACCAAATCGACCGCCGGCAATAAAGTCCGCCGAAGCCTGCAGCTTGCAGCCCATATCGACCAGGCGCTCCGCCACGCTTACATCCTTTTGAACCGCACGATAGCGCTCAGGATGAGCGATGATCACCTGGTAGCCACGGCACTGCAAATCGTAAATCGTGTTCTCGTACTCTCTAAACGCATACGCATCGGCATGCGTCGAAAGCTCGAGCAGAAACTCGTTGGTCCCATCGAAATGCAAGTGCTCCGCGGCATCGATACCAAGCTCAACGAGCTTTCGATGGTTGACCTCGAAGCCCATCTGGAGCGGAAAACCGTCAGCGTTATCACGCAGCAGCTCAAAGGCATCCCACATCTTGTCGTAATCAAAATAGGGATCACGGCAGTGAGGAGTGCAAACGATTCTGGTTACACCGGCCCGCTTGGCAGCCTCGAGCATCGCCAAGCTCTCATCGAGATCGGCGGCGCCGTCGTCTACGCCCGGCAAGATATGGCAATGAATGTCACGCATAGGTCAGCCTTAATCAACTAAACGTTTGCTCGGTTGGTGAAGATGCCCTTTTTGGAAGTCCCCTGATCGTCGGAGCCCTTCTTCACCTTCTTACCGTCCTTGGTGTAGTAGGAGTAGTAGTACTCGCTGGTCTCGGTCTCGCAGTAGTTCATAACGGTACCGATGAGCTTGACCTTCTCGGACTTCTTAAGCTGACCGATGGCGTTGAGCGCCTCCTCGCGCTTGGTGAAATCCTCACGCACGACAAAAAGCGCACCGTCGGTCAGACTTGCGATCTCGGCAGCATCGATGAAGGTGCCGACCGGGGGAGCATCAAAGATGACGTACTGGAACTTGGCGGACAGTGCCTTTACCAGCTTGGCAAAGCGGTGAGAGACGATGATGTCGGCAGGATTGGGAATATGCGGCTCGGCATCGAGGAAGTAGAAGTTCTTCTGACCCGTCTCGACAATCGCCTGGTCAATAGAAACCTGCTCGGAAAGGACTGCATAGAGTCCGCCGCGGGAGCGGACGCCGAGCATATCGGCAAGGGACCTGCGACGCATATCAGCCTCGACCAGCAGGACGCTCTTGCCGCTGGTGGCGATAGCCTGAGCAAGGTTGATGGAAACCGTAGACTTGCCCTCGTTGGGAATCGAGGACGTAACGGTGATGGTGCGAATGGGGTCGTCCACGCTCGCAAAGCGGATGTTGGCCAGAAGGGTCTTGGCGGCATTCTGTACAACGAGCTTATCGGTGTTCTTTGCCTTAGCCATGCCTATTTACCACCTTTCATAGCCGGAATTCGGCCAACAACGGGAATGCCCAGGAGCTCTTCTGCCTCTTCGGCACCGCGGATGCGGGTGTTGAGCATGTCTGCCAAAACGACATAGGCAACTGCGATAAAGATGCCCGCGAGGAACGCGACAGCAACGTACAGCATACGCTTGGGACCGCTGGGGGCTTCGGGGGTCTTAGCCTCGTCGATAACGTTGATGCTCTGGGCAGCGCCGACGTTCTGAGCGACCGTACTCACCGAGCTGGCCATGGCCTTTGCGACCTTAGCCGTCTCCTTGGCATCGGTGCCGGTAACCGAAAGCGTAATGACACGCGTGGTGGTCTCGGAGGAAACAGACACCTTGTAGTCATCCAGATCGGTGAGGCCCAGTTCATTGGCTGCGCCGCTCTTAACGCTATCGCTATCCAGCAGCGTGGCGATATCGTTGGAAAGCATCTGACTCGCCGAGAGATCGTTGTAGCTCATCTGACCGCTATCGTCGGTCTTGGCGAGAATGTACATGCTCGTCGTCGCGGTATAGGTGTTGTCCATCGCAACGAAGGACACGATGCCCATGGCGATCGCGCAGACCACCGGAAGGGTGATGACCAGCTGAAGGTGCTTCTTCAGCAGCTGGAACAGTTCGAGAAGGGTCATGCAGCTTGCCTTTCATTTCCCCAGTTCGGATTGACAAAACTGTCCGTATGTTATCGCATCTTTTTACCGAGACCAAACTCTATACATAAGAAACAGGCTCTCCTGTAAAAATGTCGGAAGCAATCGTAAAATTGCACAACAACGCCGCACCCGAAAGTCAAATGCGGCGTCTGCATCAATATCTATGTTGTATCGCTATGCGAATGGCCCGTCCTGCCGTATGGGAAACGTCACCGTAATGGTGGTTCCCACGCCCAACTCGCTCGACAAATCGAGCGTGGCGTGATGATACAGGGCCGCATGCTTGACAATTGCAAGCCCCAGACCGGTTCCGCCGCGCGCCTTGGACCTACTCTTGTCCACGCGATAGAACCGCTCAAATACCTTGCCCTGTTCTTCAGGCGCGATACCGATTCCCGTGTCGGCGACCGCAAGGAACGGATGGCCTTCGTCGTTGGTGCCGCACTGCAGCGTAACCGCACCGCCGGGTCGATTGTAGCGGATGGCGTTGCTCGCCAGATTATAGATGAGCTCGTCAATCAAGCGCGACACGCCTTCGATGACCACAGGCTTGGTCTCATGACTTATCGTCACATTCGCCTGACGGGCGACCTGTTCAAGACGCTGCTCAACCGCGTAGATGGCACGCGAGAGCTCAATAGGCTCCGTGGAACCAATGGGCACCGCCTCGCCCTCAGTTGCACGCTCGGCCTCGTCCAAGTTAGACAGCGTAAGGATATCGTTGACAAGCGCTGCCAAGCGGCCCGCCTCACGATAGATGCGACCGCCAAAGTTGCGCAGGTCGCCCTCGCCCTCGACCATGCCGTTTGCGATGAGCTCGGCATAGCCCGAAATCGCCGTAAGCGGCGTCTTGAGCTCATGGGTGATATTCGCCGTGAACTCGCGGCGCATACGGTCGTTGTCCGCCAGCACCGCCATTTGGCGCTTGAGCTCCTGGCGCTGCGACTCAATACGCTCAAGCATGGGGACCATCTCGGCATAGGCGTGCTCATAGCTACGGCGTGGGTGGTCCAGATCCACCTCTTGCAAAGGCGCGATGATGGCACGGGACTCGCGGCGCGCCATAAAAAACGAGAGTACCGCACCCGCTGCTGCGATAAGCAGCATCGGCGCCACCATCGACAGCAAAATCGCCGCAACGCCAGGCTGGGCCTGCGCCAAGCGGACAACCTGGCCGTTATCAAGGGCGACGGCGCGATACAGCATAATCTCGTCGAGCGTAGAGCTTGCGCGCTCCGCGGAACCCGAACCACTCTCAAAGGCCTCGATGACCTCGGGGCGATCGCCATGGTTGGGCAGTGTGGAAGGCGACGCCTCGTTGTCGTAGGCAACCGATCCATCCTTGTTAATCAGCGTGATGCGCAAGTCCTCTCGATCGAGGCTACGCAAGAACGGGATGGGCTCCTGCTGCTCGTCGAGGGCGGCAGCAATGAGCTCGGTTTCTTGCGCCAGGTTGGCACTCGTGGCATCCGCCAAGGTGTTTTGCACAAAGAACGCACCCAGCACCGTAAACGCCACGATAACCGCCATGGCGCAGACAAAGATCGTCACAAAAACGCGGTGCGACAGCGTATGTTTTCCCTGGGGGGCGAAGACCACGGGTTACTCCTCCGATGCGGTGGCCGCGGTGTCGTCACCTTCGGCACCATCACCGGCAGAAGGCTCGGCCAAGCGGTAGCCCACGCCGCGCACGGTCTCGATGGCGCTGGCATGCTCGCCCAGTTTTTGGCGAAGCGTCTGCACGTGCACGTCAACGGTGCGCGAACCGCCGTCGAAGTCCCAGCCCCACACGCTCTGCAGCAACGACTCGCGGGTAAAGACCACGCCGGGCTTGCGCATGAGGTACTCGAGCAGGTCGAACTCGCGCAGGGTGAGCTTAAGCGACTCGCCGGCAACAGTCACCTCACGATGGCTGGGCGAGAGCACGATGTCGCCCACGCTGAGCACATCGCTTGCCTGTTTGACCATGCCGCCGCGACGCAGCAGTGCGCGGCAGCGGCTGGCGAGCTCCATGAGCGAAAACGGCTTAGTCAGGTAATCGTCGGCACCGCCATCGAGCGCCATCACCTTGTCGAGCTCGGTATCCTTGGCGGTAAGCATCATGATGGGCACCGTCGCCGTCAGGCGATCGGCACGCAGTCGACGCATAATCGCCAAGCCATCGGTATCGGGCAGCATGATGTCGAGCAGGACGGCATCGGGTACCCGTCGCGCCACGGCAGCCTTAAACTCACCGTCGCACGAAAAGCCTTCGGCCTCAATCCCCTGCTTGCGCAGCGCATAGACCGTCAAATCCCTGATGTTGTCATCGTCCTCGACGTAATAGATCATGTTGAACCCCTTTGCGGCCGGCATGACCGCATCTTAACCCTAAAGGTACCTTTACTAGATGGTATCAGCCAAAACGCCCCGTCAAATAATCCGCCGTGCGCGGATCGATCGGGTTTTTGAAGAGCTGGGCAGTGGGCGCGTGCTCCACCAGCTCACCCAGCAAAAAGAATGCGACCGAATCGGAGATACGCGCCGCCTGCTGCATATTGTGCGTAACGACCACGAGCGTGCAGGTCTCTTTGAGCTCGCAGGCCAGCTGCTCCACCACCAGCGTCGACACAGGATCAAGTGCCGAGGTCGGCTCGTCCATCAGCAGAATGTCGGGCTGCACGGCAAGTGCGCGGGCGATGCACAGACGCTGCTGCTGGCCGCCCGAAAGACCCAGACCCGACTCTTTGAGCTTGTCCTTGGCCTCGTCCCACAGGGCGGCGCGTCGCAGGGAGTCTTCGACCAGCTCGTCGAGCACGACGCGATCGCGCACTCCCATTCCGCGAGGACCGTAGGCGACGTTGTCGTAGATGCTCATGGGAAACGGGTTGGGGCGCTGGAACACCATGCCCACGCGCTGGCGAAGGCGGCAGATGTCGTAGTCGCCCAGGATATCTTGACCATCGAGCGCAATCTTGCCCTCGATTCGGCAGTCCTTGATGCCGTCGTTCATGCGGTTAAAGCAGCGCAGCAACGTGGACTTTCCGCAGCCCGAAGGCCCGATGAACGAGGTAATCTGCTTGTCGCGGATCTTGATATTCACGTCCTTGAGCGCATGGTGGTCGCCATAGAACAGGTCGAGGCCCTCAACATCGATTCGCGTCGGCGAGGCGGCAAGATCCTCTGCCGTGGGGCGAGTCGCATCCCCAACCTCGCGCTCGTGCGCGGCCTCGGCCTGCGCTTTCATGAGTTCTTCAAGCTCCGTGGGCTCCACAGCCGCAGCAGCCGTCATACCGCATACCTCCACATCGATATCAATTCAGCAGTATCGATAGTAGGAATCGCGGCTCATATGCACGTGAGCGCATTGTCAAGTGTTTGTAAGGGCACACTGGCTATGCGGCGGGCAGCTCGATGGTGAATATCGTGTGTTCGGGCGTCGATTCACATGCAACGGTACCGCCGTGCGCGCATACGATCTCCTTGGCGATGGCAAGCCCCAGTCCAGCGCCGCCGCGATTGGTCGCACGCGCCGCATCCAGGCGATAGAACTTCTCAAAGATCACCTTGAGCTTTGCCTCAGGGATGGGATCGCCCTGATTGATAAAGCGCACGCGCACGCCACCGCCGTCCCGGCGTCTGGCCTCGATCGTGATGGTCGAGTCCTCATAGCTATAGGCAATAGCGTTTTTCATGATGTTGTTGAACACGCGAGCCATCTTGTCGCCATCCACGAGCACCGTCAGGTCCTCGCGAATATCAACTTGGACTTCCTTATGCTGCTCGTTGAGGATGGGATAGAACTCGTCAGTCACCTGAGCCAGCAGCAACCCCAGATCAACATAGCCGCGCGTGAGCACGATATCGTGGAAGTCAAAGCGCGTGATATCGAAGAACTCTTCGATGAGCGCATCGAGCCGGTGCGCCTTGTCGAGCGCCACGCCCGTAAAGTGCGCACGTTGCTCAACCGGCAGCTCGGGAGCCTCTTGCAGCAGCGAAAGATAGCCCACCACACTGGCAAGCGGGGTGCGTAGGTCATGTGCCAAGTACGTGACCAAATCGTCCTTGCGATGCGACTCGTCACGCAGAGCTTGCTGCACCTTGCGCTCACGGTCACGCACGCGGTTAAGGGCGCCCTCGACCTCCAAGAAGTCGCCGTCGATGTTATCCCAGGTGTCGGGGTGATCGATCAGGCGATCTTGAATACGAGCGGCCAGCACACAATCGGCATGCTGCTCGCCCTGCTCGTAGCCCTGGTAGTACAGGGCGCGGCCACACAAGAACAGCACGCACGCGGCAAGCGCCAGCACAAAGCCAAGCATGTTGAATACAAAGCCGGCATCGAACAGCACCGGCCCTTCGATGCCGCCGAGCGCCATGGCGCCAATCGCCAACGTCATGGCCCACGCGGCGCCGCCAATCACCACGCAGCGGCACACGATCTCAAATCGATCGATCAGCAAAAAGCCGACAAGCAGCACCGCCAAGATTCCGACGATGTTGTCGATGCCAATCAGCAGCAGGCTCAGCAAAAAGAGCAGCACCGTTGCAAGCGCGCGGTTGTCGACGACCGACCTCACGTATTCAAAGAGCCGATCGGGCACCTCGAACGCTTGCCTATCGTCTTTTGTCATATCAAGATCCTCACAAGCGAAAAGCGTTATTCGATGATGTAGCCGACGCCCCAGACGTTTTTGATAAAGCGTGGCTTTTGTGCGTCGTCGCCGATCTTTTCGCGCAAGTGGCGAATATGCACCATCACCGTATTGTTGGAGCCGGGCATAAAATCCTCGCTCCACACCGCGCGGAACAGGTCCTCCACGGCCACCACGCTGCCGCGATGCTCGACCAGATACAGCAAGATTGAATACTCGGTGGGTGTGAGGCGTACCGGTGCACCGTCCACCGTCACGGAACGAGCGTCGCGATTGATCTCCAAGCCGTCGAGCTGAATGGTCGGCGACTCGGCCGCCTGTGCACGGCTACCGTAGCTGGTGTAGCGGCGAAGCTGAGCGTGCACGCGCGCGATGAGCTCCAGCGGACGGAACGGCTTAACCACGTAATCGTCCGCGCCAAGCGAAAGGCCCCCGATCTTGTCTTGCTGGGCATCGCGCGCCGTCAGCATGATCACGGGATAGGTATGGCTGGAACGGATCGTACGCAGCAGCTCAAACCCATCGATATCGGGCAGCATGACATCAAGCAGCGCCAGATCGAACTCCTGCTCCAAAATCGCCTTGGCAGCATCGGCCCCGCTATAGGCAATCTGGACATCAAAGCCCTCTTTTGTAAGGTAGATGCCAACCAAGTCGGCGATGGCCTTCTCGTCATCAACTACCAAAATGCGCTCGTTCATGCGTGCTCCTCTCGCGCTCCATTATGCCTGAGGCGACGCACGCCACACACAACAAGCGTGGGTGATTAAGTCGGCCTTAAGCACCCTTGTGCCCGTTCGGGTGCGGATGTGGGCCAAGCGCGCACGCGATGATCGCCGACGCCGGCAAACGATATACTCTAGTTTCAGAAGAGACCATCCCGTCGAAAGCGAAATCCGTGAAGTCCCTCACCTCTTTTGCAAAGCGCTCAGCCCAGCTTGCCGCCGGCTTTGTCTGCGCTATCGCCCTTGCCGCTGGCGCGCCCACCGTCGCCGGCGCCCAAGTGCTCACGACCGACAATGTTTGCGGCAAAACCGCCGATGCGCGCGGCATCACGGCCGAAAACCTGCCCGATATCGATGCGACCAATGCCCTCGTCATGGGCAAAGACGGCACCGTCTACTATGGGCGCGGCGCCGATGAGCAGGTCAAGATTGCCTCGATCACCAAGGTCATGACCGCAATCCTAACCGTCGAGAATTGCAAGATGGACGAGAAGGTCACGGTGAGCAACGCCGCAGCCACCGTGGGTAATTCGACCGCCGGCTTGCTCGAAGGCGACGAGCTTACCGTGGAGCAGGCACTGCGCGGCCTGATGATTCCCTCGGGCAACGACGCCGCCATCGTACTCGCCGAATATGTGGGCAAGAAGATCGACCCTAAGACCAAAGACGCCGAGGCCACATTTGTGAAGGCCATGAACGAGCGCGTTAAGAAGCTCGGCTGCACCGGTACGCTTTTTGAAAACCCGCATGGTCTGGACTTTGATGAGTGGGCTGGCAATATGCACTCAACCGCACACGACGTAGCGCTGATGATGCAGGAGGCCATGAAAAACGACACGATCCGCGAGGTCGTAGCGAGCGAGGATTCCTGGATCGAGGTCACGGGCGCCGACGGCACCGACCATTCGCATTCCATGGACACGCATAACTATTTGCTGGGCCAAGATGGCAACATCGGCGGCAAGACCGGCACCACCGACGACGCGGGCTATTGCTTTACGAGCGCCTACAACCGCGACGGCGACGAGATCTACACCGTTATTTTGAACTCCACCACCACCGATCAGCGCTTTACCGATACCGCCACCCTTGCCAACTGGTACTACGACCACAAGGTGACGGTCGCAATCGCCAACACGCAAGAAAAGACCGCCAACGGCAACCCGCTTATGGCGCGCATTAGTCAAACCGACTGGACGGATAAGACAATCGACGCCACGCTCGCCGATCCCACGGCGCAAGCGACCGTGTTTTCTCTTGCCGGCGAGGTGACCGAAAAGGTTAGCTACGACGATCTTTCGGGCACGGTGCATGTGGGCGACAAGGTGGGCAGCGTTACGCTCAAGCAGGACGGCACCAAGATCGCCGTCATGGACCTGGTTGCCGACGAGGAAGGCGCAGGACCGAATCCCATTGAATGGCTGCTCGTGAAGCTCGATCGCTTGGGCCGCCGCATCGACAACCGCCCGCTCACAGCCGAGAGCGAGACCGTAGCCAAGGCACCCGAGGTGTAAGGTCGAAGAACAATACACTCGCTGAAAGGAGGCGTCCAACGGGGCGCCTCCTTTTTTGAGGGTTCGAATCCCCAGTTAACATTCTCCTAATCAAAAAAGGGCCCTGAATGGGACCCTTCTTTCAATTCATACTGGCGGAGAGCTGGGGATGTCCGGGCATGCTACGCATGCCCTCCGGCTTCAAAGCCTGGCGGCTTTTCGCCCACGGGCTACAAACGCTTTCGCGTTTGCTTAACGCCCGTGCCCTCTCGGGTTCGAATCCCCAGCGCCCTTTCTCGATAATAAAAAAGGGCCCCCGATGGGACCCTTCTTTAAAGTTAAACTGGCGGAGAGCTGGGGATTCGAACCCCAGATGCCCTTTTGGGGCATACTCGCTTAGCAGGCGAGCACCTTCGGCCTCTCGGTCAGCTCTCCGTAACAGCCGTTCTATAGTAACCAAACAGTCGAGGATGGGCAAGAGGGAATTTGGAGCGATTCCATTTTTACCTTTCCCGCACCGCCTCCAACAAATAGTCGCGCATATACGGAATTGCAAACGAAACACAGCCATAGCCCGCAGGCTCAATCAACCCCGCATCGATGAGACGTTTACGATACGAGCCGACCTTGTTCGCCGGCAACCCCATCTTCTTGGCGATATCACCGTTGGCAATCTCATCGCCCTCGCATTGAGCCATTGCCGCGAGATACTGAAACTGTCGCTCTGAAACCCTGCGCAGCGCCGGGGCAATCACCATAGCATTAAAGCTATCAAGAGCCGCTTGGATACCTTTACGCGCGGACCCTTCGTTCACGCTCTCCGCCCCGCTGCGCGCAGCAACCTGCCAAGCGTAATATCCGACCAACTGGACCATAAAGGGATAGCCTGCTGAAGCCTTTGTTAATAGCTCAGCGGCGTCTTCATCGAGCTCCTTGCCCGCTCGTCTCATTGTATCCTCAAGCGATCCACCGACTTCAAAATCGGAGAGACGAGTGAGTTCGATATGTTTTGCCCGCTGAAGGAAGGTAAGGGTATCATCAACCACCACGCCATCCACCGATGTTGGCAAGCCGGCGAATGCAAAAGCGACATTCGCCCCTTGGCGAATCAAAAGCTGCATCTCATTGCCCAGCTCGCGCATTTCCTCAGTTGAGGCATCCTGAATCTCGTCGAGCGTAATGAGCAGACCTCCGCGCTTCGCGGCATCGTACATTGCCTCGCCCAGATGAGATGCCGACTTCGATACCTCAACGGAGCCAAGGCTGACTCCTAGAATTGATGGGGAAATCGACATTGACTCAAGACGAACATTTCGTTGTAGAGCCTCGAGGATTCTACTGCAAAAACCGGCATTCGAGGCGACGTCAACAACCTCGAATCCTTTTTTTCGCGCAAGATCACCCAATGCATTGAGAAGCACCGTTTTACCTGTGCCTCGGACGCCCGAGATGCGCATGAGTCGATCGGGAGCACCAGGACCATTCTCAAGGGCCTCGGCAAAATCATCCAAAACAGCGTCACGTCCGATAAGCTCAGGCGGATTCATGCCCGCCGTTGGCTTAAAGGGATTAATGGCTTTCGACATTCGACCCTCCTCTGCTAGTTTTAACAACTTTAACAAAGTTTAGCAACTTTAGCAGAGTTTAACAGGTTTAGCAGACCTAGCCGCTTTTGACCTTACCGGTCCTGCTGGAGCCACCCACTTGAGCAAATACAAATGGCTCCATTCAATTTGTCGGCAACCTGCTCGATACAGTAATTCGTACTTTAATTCGCTACGACTTAATTCGTTATACCTTATCTATACGCAAATGTTCCCGGTACGCCGGCAGCAGTAGCCCCTTCGTTTTGTCGGCATGGTGAGCAAATGGGATGACAAGCGCGGTCCAGCCCTTCTATGCCGCCCCTACCCCAGCGAGCGGTTGAGGGAGCCGAGCTCATCGTTACCCATGGTGCGCCACATTTGATAGATGCAGCCGCGCGCCAAGAAAAAGAAGCCGTTGTCGACGAGTTGCACGGCGGCATCCGCGAGTTGATTGGTCACGGCGGGCACCGGCGGCAGCTCAAGACCTGCCTTGCGGATGGTCTCGACAGCCTCCTCAAACGTGGGCGGTTTGATGACGCCCATCTCGTTCATAAGGCCCTGCATTTCCTCCTGCGCACTGCCGCCCGACTCCTCGCCGCGCGGCACCAGGCGATAACATGCCAGCGCCAGCTCGAGCTGGTCGCAGTTCCAGTAGGCGAATGCCAGGCGATAGAACAGGTAACCGATCGAAGGCCGGTCGCTGGCAATGCGCAGGCCGTGACGCGCTACCTCGATAATCTCGTCATAACGCTCCAGGCGTGCTAGCACGTTAATCAGGGCAAAGTGAGACTGCATGGACGAGCGCGCCAAGTCGTAGAGACGGCGCACCTCGGGCAGCGCACGCTCAAAGTCCTCTTGTTCGGCGTAAAAGCTGCAAATCTCGTGCTGGGCAAAATACAGCGCATCGGGAGCGCGAAGGATACGCACGGAACGGTCCTCCTCCATCACCGGCAGCACCATGCGCACCAGCTGGTTGTCGCAGAACTGGGTCTGCACTGGGCCCGTCGCCAAAAGCTCAGCAACAGTACACTTGGCTTCCAGCTCCTCGACAAGGCGAGAAAAGCCCTCGAAAGCACCGGCTCGGTCAACTTTGGATTGCTCGCGCAGCTCGACGACACGGGCGACATACGGATCGTTGTCCTCCTCCATGACCTCAAGCTCGTCAGCCGTATCAGCGAGCAGCAGATCGCGAAGCGCAGGCGGCAATGGACGATGGTCATCGCGTGGTCGGGCGTGAACCTCTGCAGGCTCAATCATGTCCGGCGCATCTGCCTCATATGCCTCGAGCAAATGCTTGCAGGGCATGTCGTCCATATCCATGCTCTCAAGATCCTTGGCGACAGAAACGCAATCGGCCAGATAAGCCGCACGGCCAAAGGAGTACGTTTTAACAACGCGCTCGCCCTGCTCGCCGTCGGGAGCCGCAATCTGCACGTAGCAGCGCGTGATGCGAGCACCCGAAGCAAAGCAAGCCGCCGCGAGTGTAAGCGCAATACGCGCATCGTGCTCGGTGGCCCATGCTGCGCGCTTAGGCTCATCTACCTCGCGCCAGGCGTCATCTTGAGCATCGTATTCGCGCCGCGGCATAGCATCGACAACCGTGCGGCCAAATCGCACCAGCATGATGCCCTCGGCGACGTTCGCTCGATAGGTGTAATCGAGCCGCGTGATCACGTTGAGCGCTTCTACGATACGTGCAAAGCGGGTGCGAACGTCCCACTCTCCACCCGGCTGGCACGCAACCGTCCCCGGCTTGGCCCACGGGTTGTCATTCGACAGCGTTTCGAGCAAGCGAGGAACGTCGTTTGTCGTCTTGCTGATATGCCATAGGTCGAAGAGCGAGCAGCCCTCAAAGCTTGGCGACGAGGCAACGGGGCCCAACCCTGCTCCAATACGCTCAAGGATGCCCGATAGGCGGTTCAGGCGGCACTCGACGGCAAGCAGGGTATCGATCTCGTCCTGGTCCAGCGGGCTACGGTCAAAATTGAGATAGAAGAGCCTCGAGCGATCGATGCGCGCCAGGCTCATTTCGGTTTTAGCCGCTATGGTGCGCAGGCGTGGCAGATTAACTTCGCCCATCAAAGCGGCGGCATAGCGCTCAATGCCACTTGGATTATCTGTATGGTCAATGCGGTAGAGCAACGTTTCAATTGCATCGGGCAGCGGCGTGGAATCAAAACCCAGCAGTACCTCAACCGGCTCGGGGAGTTTTACAAGTTTGATCTTGTCGACGGCATTTTTCATGCCCTCGTCGAGGCCGTCACCGTTTGCCGTGCTTGAGATGGAGTTTTCAGAATCGGCGAATATCACGTAACGCAAGAACATCGAGGCCATGAACTCGCCGTAGCGAAGGCTGCGCGTCGAATTCCACGTCTCGCGATCGGATTGTTCGCGCATGGTTCCTTCGGGAGAGCCGATGACTCGCGCCCGGGAGCGCATCGTCCCATCGGCACCCCTGACCGCAATCTCACCGATGTTGGAATCGGACTCGTCGAGAATCAGTTGCATGTCGGGATCGTCGGGCAGCGACATCTCGTTAACGGGACGGTCCACCTTATAGACCTCACCCGAAACGCTCACGTAGCCCAAAAGCGACACATGGCTTTTGCCGACGAATTCGACGACATAGCATGATTCATGCGGGTCCTCGCCAAAGAGCTTCCAAACCACGCCATACGAGCGTCCCGCAGGCTGCTCGGGCATGGCCGGAAAGCGCTTTTTGGGATCGAGAAACCTGAGCTTGTATGTCGGACGCTCTGCCACGAAATATCACCCTGATCGGCCGTCTAAAGAAAGAGCGCGCCACGGGCTCACCGAGGCGCATACTCGAAATCTTACACGAGTCGATGAGAAATAGTCCCCTTTGACCGAGGTTCGAATCCATGCGGTGTTTACGTAAAAGAAAAGCCCCCGTCGCCGGAGGCTTTCAATTTCAATTGGTGCGGCGTATAGGATTCGAACCTATGACGTTCTGATTCGTAGTCAGACCCTCTATCCAGCTGAGGTAACGCCGCAACGCACGGATTATTATGCACGCGAGCCCCCGATGGGTCAAGCGACAATTTGGAAAATTTTTACGAAGCGCCGATTAAGTTGTCGTGCGGATCAGCACCGGCTTCGCCCGCCTGCCGGCGGACTCGCCCGCGGGCTAAAAACGCTCCGCGTTTTCTTGACGCCCGCGCCTCGACCGAGGTTCGAATCCATGCGGTGCCGGCATAAAAGAAAAGCCCCCGTTGCCGGAGGCTTTCAATTTCAATTGGTGCGGCGTATAGGATTCGAACCTATGACGTTCTGATTCGTAGTCAGACCCTCTATCCAGCTGAGGTAACGCCGCAGCGCAAGACATATAAAACCACTTTAGTTCGTTAGAGTCAAGCAAAATCTCAAACTTTTTTTCGCGCGGGCCGCAATTTGTCACGCTGCACCACAAGCATCGGCGCTTCTCGTGCGATCGATTGGCTTTTCGATCACATCGAACCCGGCGCCAAGCTCCCCCAGAAGCGACCGCACCCGTTGCGCACAGTCGTAGTCGGCAAACGAGATGCTCAGCATTCGGGCCACCTGATTAGAAGTTCCAACGCCATAGAAGTGCTCAAGGACAACAAGCGCCTCATGCGTCACAAAGGTCTCGACCACATGCGGCGACTCCTCGTAGCACCATTGCGTCAACGGCCCCTCACTCGTCTGTCGAACCACCAGGCCACCCATGCCAGACGGCTCACACGTTACAAGCAGGTACTCCCCGCCCTCGTCGCTCTCAAACAAAACCACCCGATCATCAAACAGCTCCATCGCGTCCCCTTTCTCTCGCTCTTATTTAGCAAAAGCATAGCAGGTAGATGGCTGTATACAGAACAGTTGTTCGTGTGTTTTCTATCGAGCTGTCCGCACGGCATGGTATGGACCTACGCACGAAATAGGGCGCCCCCGAAGGAGCGCCCTTGCATATCCCCTATGCAGGCAAGTTACGCGACCGGCTCGATCTTCTCGAGACCGCCCATGTAAGGACGCAAAACCTCGGGGATCGTGATGGTGCCGTCGGCGTTCTGGTAGTTCTCCAGAATGGCAGCCATGGTGCGGCCGGCCGGCAGGCCGGAACCATTGAGGGTGTGCAGGTAGCGCGAACCCTTGAAGTTCTCGGGGTCGCGATACTTGATGTTGGCGCGGCGAGCCTGGAAGTCACCGCAGTTGGAGCAGGAGCTGATCTCCTTGTAGGCGTTGTAGCTCGGCAGCCAGACCTCGACGTCGTAGGTCTGACGGGCAGAGAAGCCCAAGTCGCCGGTGCACAGGCTAATCACGCGATACGGAAGGCCCAGCTGCTGCAGCAGGTACTCGGCCTCGGCGGTCATGCTCTCGAGCTCATCGTCGGACTCCTCCGGCTTGGCGAACTTGACCATCTCGACCTTGTCGAACTCGTGCTGACGGATGATGCCGCGGGTGTCGCGACCGGCGGAACCGGCCTCCTCACGGAAGCAGGGGGTGAAGGCGGTGTAGCGGCGCGGCAGGGTGTCGGCATCGAGGACCTCGCCGGCGTGCAGGTTGGTGAGCACGACCTCGGCGGTAGGGATCAGGAAGTTGTCGCCCGAGACGTGATAGGCGTCATCCTCGAACTTGGGCAGCTGACCCGTGCCAAACATGGTCTGACGCTTGACGACGATAGGCGGCCACCACTCCTTAAAGCCACGGCTGGTGTGCGTATCGAGGAAGAAGTTGATGAGGGCGCGCTCCAGGCGGGCGCCGGCGCCACCGAGAACGGTAAAACGGCTGCCGGAGAGCTTGTTGCCGCGCTCGAAGTCGAGGATGTCCAGGTCGGTGCCCAGATCCCAGTGCGGCTTAAAGTCGAAGTCGAACTCGCGCGGGGTGCCCCAACGACGGCGCTCGATGTTCTCGTCCTCGTCCTTGCCGTACGGCGTGGCCTCGCAAGGAATGTTGGGCAGGTGAGCCATGAAGTCGTACTGCTCCTGCTCGAGGGCAGTACGACGCTCGGCCAGACCGTCAATCTTCTCGTTGACGGCGCGCACGGCCTCCTTGGCGGCCTCGGCCTCGTCCTTCTTGCCCTCCTTCATCAGGGCGCCGATCTTCTTGGACTCGGCATTGCGCGTAGCCTGGAGCTCCTCGACCTCGGTGATGACGGCACGACGCTCGTCGTCGAGCTCAAAGAACTTCTCGCGATCCCAAGACGTCTGGCGGTTAGCCATGGCGACATCGATGGCATCGGGGTTCTCGCGAACAAACTTGATATCAAGCATTAGATCCTCCGGCGATATACATTCCATTTAGGTTGCAACCTTGTACATGTATGGGCAAGTATATACTTATGAGCGTTTACGACCCAACTCAACTACGCAAGAAGGCACCCAATGGACGCAGTTTTTTCCTTTTTGTTTGGCACCCGCACCGGTTTTGCCATCCTTTTCGCCGGCGGCATCCTGTTATTTGCGATTCTTGCCTTTGTAATGGAGAAGCGTACCCATAAGATGTACGTCGACCGCGGACCCAAGTCCGAGGATGAGGAAGACAGCTTCTGGGACTAACCTGCCAAAAAGGGCCAGGTTTATTTTGGTCGGTTTTATCTGGGCAAACGCAAGCGCCCCGCAACCGGTAACGATCCGGTTGCGGGGCGCTTTTCGCACATACGACAAAACCGCAGGAAAAACCTGCCAAAATAAACCTGTCTTTTTTGGTCGGTTTTATTGGAGAGTTGCGTCAATTGCCTTGACCAGGGCGCTGCGCATGCCGGCGTCCTCGAGCGCAACGACGCCCTTGATGGTGGCACCACCGGGCGAGCATACGGCATCCTTCATCGCCGCAGGATGCTGGCCAGTTGCAAGCTGCAGCTTTGCCGTACCCAGCACCATCTGGCTCACAATGCGATAGGCATCGGCACGCGGGATACCGTGCTTGACCGCTGCATCGCCCAGGGCCTCGATTGCCATGGCGACAAATGCCGGAGCGCAACCACCCACCGTGCCGCCCACGAACAGCAGGCTCGTATCGAGCTCGACCACCGCACCGAGCTTGCCAAGCAGATCAAGCACCACTGCGCTCTGCTCATCACTAAGCGTGGAAGCCTTCTCGCAGGCGATGACGCCCTCGCCCACCGAAACCGGTGTGTTGGGCACCGTCGAGATATGCGCGACGCCCGGCAGGACCTGCTCCCACTTGGCACTGTCCCAGGTCCAGGCAACCGACAGAACGACCTTTTTGGCAAGAGCATCCTTGAGCGGGGCGAATACCTTCTCGATCATGTACGGTTTGACCGCAGCGACCACGATATCGGATGCGGCGACAACCTCGGCGGCATCGTGGCAGGCGACCATGCCGCGCGCCTCGCAGCGCTCAACCAGTGCGTCGTAGCGACCCGCGCAGGCGCACATGTCGCTCGCAGCTACACCGGCAGCGATCCAGCCATCGGCCATAGCGCTCGCCATATTGCCAAAACCGACAAATCCAATCTTCATATCTCATAGTCCTCTCAGACACGCCCTTCAAAACGAAAGCTATTGTCCCACGCCATTGTTTCGTATTGCCGACCTATTTGTGATACGGCTCGCCACGGCTGATCTTGCAGGCGCGGTAGATTTGCTCCAGCAGCACCACGCGCGCCAGGTTATGCGGCAAGGTAATGTGTCCAAAGCTGAGCATCTCGTCGGCGCGGGCGCGCACCTCATCACTCACGCCGTCCGAACCGCCGATTACAAAGGCAATGTCGCTGCTGCCTCGCAGCATAAGATCATCGAGCCGCGCCGAAAACTCCTCGCTCGAGCGCTCTTTGCCCTCAATGGCCAGCAGGATCACATGCGCTCGAGACGGCAAGGCAGCAAGAATCGCCGCCCCCTCCTTGTCGCGCGCAGCATCCACGCCGCCCGCCTTAGCCGGGTCGATATCGGCCACCTCGCGGATATCAACCTTGGCATAGGCGCCTAGGCGCTTGGTGTACTCAGCGCACGCGTCCTTCCAAAAGCGCTCTTTGAGCTTGCCAACACAAACGACGGTGTATTTCACGCGTGTCTACTCCTTTGACTCGTTCTGAACCTTACCGGCAGCCAGCATCTGCTCGAACATAGAGGCCGACTGCGAAAAGTCGCTCGGCAGCACGACCGTCGAGGTTTTACCCGTGCGAGCGAACTCCGTCATCATCTCGGACCACTGCGTAAACATGAACAGTTGGTTGGCCTCGTCATTGCCGACACCCGTCTCCTGGATGATCTCGAGCGAATCTTTGATACCCAGCGCAATGGCCTTGCGCTGGTTGGCGATGCCCTCGCCCGCCTTTTCCATAGCCTCGGCCTCGGCGGTCGCCTCGGTGACGCGCTTGATACGGTCGGCCTCGGCGAGCTCCTGTGCCGCAGCGCGCTTGCGCTGGGCGGCGTTGATGTCGTTCATGGAGTTCTCAACCTCGGTCGGCAGTGCGATTTTGGTGATGAGCGTCGACACGAGGGTGAAGCCGTAGGCGGCCATCTGCTCGGAAACGGTAGCGTTGACATCCTTGGCGATGTCATCCTTCTTGGCAAAGACCTCATCGAGTGTGTAGACGGGGATCGAAGAGCGCAGGGCGTCGGTGATGAAGTCACGCATCTGGTCGACGGGCTCCTGCAGCATGTAGTAGCTCTTGTAGATACCCGAATCTGCCGGGCCGGCACCCATGTCATAGCTCACGTGGTACTGAGCAGAGACCTCAAGGCCGATGGTCACGTTGTCCTGGGTCTTAACGTCGATGCCAAAACCGTTTTTCATGGTGCGCAGACTCACCGTGGCGGCCTTGCGGTCGATCACGGGCACCTTCATGTGGAAGCCCGCGTTGACGATGCGGTTAAACTTGCCCAGACGCTCGATGATCACGGCATGCTGTTGTTCAACGACATAGCAGGCGTTGGGAAGCAGCAGCAACAAAATGATGATGGGAATCAAAAGGCTGGTAAGGGCGGCAATGATACCGGACAACAGCATGGTCTCTCCTCTGATAGGCACACGTTGGCACTAGGATACCCGCACGAAGCAGCAACGTGACATCAACAAGAGGCCCATAACAAAAAAGCTCCCATTGCTGGGAGCTCTTTCATTTAATGGTGCGGGCGAAAGGACTTGAACCTTCATGGGGTTGCCCCCATACGGACCTGAACCGTACGCGTCTGCCAATTCCGCCACGCCCGCGTGCAGGAATTAGAATAACGGAGCGCCATCGCGAACGCAAGAACTATTTTTGAAAAAGTTTGCAGGCATTTTCCCAAGCTGCTCGCGCGATTGCCTCAGCATCCTCGCCGGTACGATCGACACGGTCGTTGACCAGCGTGTTTGCCGTAATGGAGATCATTGCGGGCTCGCATTCAAGACCGCGGATGGGCTCCGGAGCCATATACGGGCAATCCGTCTCGAACAAAATTCGATCGAGTGGGGTTGCCGCAAATGCCTCGCGCACATCGTCGTTGCGCTTAAAGGTGGCCGCACCGCCATAGGCGATATAGCAGCCCAAATCCACAAAGCGCTCCATCGTGGCGCGGTCCTCGCCAAAACAGTGCAGCACACAACCAGCCTGGGGCACACCCACCTCGCGCAGCACGTTGTACGCATCAACGTGCGAGGTGCGCTCCCCATCCGAGTCCTCGTGACGCAGGTGCAGCTCCACCGGCACATTGCGGCGCACGGCAAGCTCGAGCTGGCGCGCCATGCAATCAATCTGCACGTTATGGGGTGCCGGCGCGATATCGTCGTCATAGTCCATGTGATAGTCCAGGCCGATTTCGCCAATACCGGCGCATAAGGGGTCATCAAGTGCGGCAACGACCTGTGCATGAACGTCGTCGGTATAGTCCGGCGCGCCATACGGATGCACGCCGGCAAGATACTTGATCTGCGGGATATCCTGCATCGGAAGAATCTCGCGCACCAGCCAGTCGCTATAGTCCGCCACGCTGCGCTTGTCGGCAATGGGGTCGAACATCGTCACCAACAGGTCGACGCCCGCGGCTTTGGCGCGCACGAGCGTCTCGGGCACATCCTTGCCCCAAAACGAAAGCAGATGTGCATGCGTGTCGGCAAGCGGCGCCAAGGGCACGGGACAAGCAACCGTCTTCTTTTTCTTGGTAAACGTCACGCGTTCGGCATTAGGCGTCATGGATTAGCTCCCGGGCCAGACGGACAAAGTCGGCAACATCGAGCGTCTCGGCGCGCGTGGTGGGTGCGATACCGCAAACCTCAAAAGCGGCATCGAGCACGTCCTTGGCAAAACCGTTGGCGCTCATGGAATTGCGGATGGTCTTGCGACGCTGGGCAAATGCAGCATCAATCACGCGGGCCACAAACTCGCGGTCGAGCCCCTCGGGCACCACGCCGTCAACACGGTCGATACGCACGACGGCCGAGTCCACGTGCGGCGCCGGCATAAAGCAACGCGGCGGCACCTCAAAGCGACCCGTCACCTGCGCATACAGGCCGAGCTTTGCCGTATAGCCGCCATAGGTCTTGTTGCCCGGCACTGCGGCAATACGATCGGCAACCTCCTTTTGCACCATGACGACGGCGCGCTTGAGCGCGGGCATCGTCTGGAAGAACTGCAGGATGATTGTCGCCGCCACGTTATAGGGCAAGTTCGCAACAAATACCGTCGGCTCACCGCCGGCGGCCTGCTCAATCTGCTCCGGCGTCACCTTAAGCGCGTCGCCCATGATAAAGCGGAAGTTGGCGTAGTCGGCGGCGTGAGCATCGAGCACCGGCTCGAGCTCGGGATCGGCCTCGATCGACGTGACGCACGCCGCCTCCTGCAACAGCGCAAGCGTGAGCGTACCAACGCCCGGACCAACCTCGAGCACGCGCTCATCACCTGCAAGCTCGGCAAGCTCGCAAATGCGCTCAATTACATGGTTGTCGATCAGGAAGTTCTGGCCCAGGCGATGCTTGGTCGCAAGGCCAAACTCCTCCAGCAGCTCCCTGGTGGCCGTGGGGTTTGCCAAAGGCGAAGTTGTCATGGTTGCCTCCTTAGCATGATGGCGGCGTCTTGAAACAAAAGGGCATGGACCGTGGCGGCCATGCCCTTACAGCTAAACAGCAAATTGCCGATATGGCGCGCGGCGTCTTAGCCCAGACGCGGGAACAGCGGCTCACCCTTCTCAACGGGCTGACCACCGGCAAGCAGGCCCCAAGCGCAAATGCCCTTGAGGTCGTCGCTCGCGGCCTCGTTCTCACAGGACAGGCGGCGCAGGGCCTCGACGGAAGTCTGAGGCATGAGCGGCATCAGCAGGTGAGCGGCAATGCGGATGGCCTCGAGCAGGTTGTAGATCACGAACGCCAGCTCGTCAGCCTTGGCCTCGTCCTTGGCAAGCGCCCAGGGCTCGGAGTCCTCGATGTAGTGGTTGGCAGCATGGATGAGCTCCATGACCTCATCCTTGGCTCCGCCGTAATCGAGCACGTCCATCTTGGCCATGTAGCGGTCGACCAGGCCATCGGCGATCTTTGCCAGCGGGTTGTCAAACGCGTCGAAGGATGCGGGCTTGACGGGCGCGCAACCGTCAAAGTACTTGCCGCTCATGTTGAGCGAACGCGAGATAAGGTTACCCCAGCTATTGGCCAGGTCGGCGTTGTAGACCTGCTCCATGCGATCGAAGCTGATGGCGCCGTCGGTGCCGGGGACCACATCGGTCATGAAGTAGTAGCGATAGCCCTCGACGCCCAGCATATCGATAACGTCCTGCGGAGCGATGGCGTTGCCGCGGCTCTTGGACATCTTCTCGGCCTTGCCAGTCTCGGCATTGCGCACGGTCAGGAAGCCGTGGGCAAAGACGTGCTCGGGCAGGGCCTCGCCGATGGCCATGAGCATGGCGGGCCAAATCACGCAGTGGAAGCGGATGATGTCCTTGCCCACGATGTGGAACTGCGCGGGCCAGCGATAGGCCAGCTCGGCACGCGCCTCGTCGGTGTCGACACCGTAGCCGACGGCCGTCATATAGTTGAGCAGCGCGTCGAACCACACGTAGGTCACGTGGCCCTCGTCAAACGGGACCTGAATGCCCCAGTCAAAGCTCGTACGGCTCACGGAAAGGTCGTTGAGGCCGCCTTCGACAAAGCTGCGCACCTCGTTCATGCGGAACGCGGGCTCGACAAAATCGGGGTGCTCGTCATAGAGCTTGAGCAGCTTGTCCTGGAAGGCGGAAAGCTTAAAGAAGTAGGACTCCTCCTGCACGCGCTCAAGCGGACGGTGGCAGTCGGGGCACAGGTGCTGGCCGACGCTGCCGTACTCCTCGTCGCCCTTCTGGACCTGTGTATCGGTGAAGTAGGTCTCATCAGGCACGCAATACCAGCCGTCGTAGCTGCCCTTATACAGGTAACCGGACTCCTTCATGCGCTCCCACAGGTACTGCACGGCATGATGCTGGCGCGGCTCGGTGGTGCGGATGAAGTCGTCGTTGGAAATCTCGAGCTTGCTCCAAAGCTCCTTGAAGTGCGGGGCCTGGCTGTCGGTCCACTCCTGCGGCGTCATGCCATGCTTGGCTGCGGCCTCGGCGACCTTCTCGCCGTGCTCGTCCATGCCGGTCAGGAACTTGACGTTATAGCCGGCGGAGCGACGATAACGGGCCTGAACGTCGGCGATGATGGTGGAATAAGCCGTGCCCAGGTGCGGATCGGCGTTGACGTAGTAGATGGGCGTCGTGATAAAGAACGAAGGCTTGCTTTGATCCATGGGGTTTGTCCTCCAGAAAAACGTTGCATACAGAGGATGATTCTAGCGCAAGGGCTGGATATCCTCCATCTATTGCATATCGAGCACCATGGCATAGACATCGCGCTTGCGGCGCGAATACTTCTGAGACAGGCGCTTGGCCACCGCAGACGCGGGCTCCCCCTCCTCGAGCGCGGCGCGGATATCCTCGCGCAGGGCCTCGTCGGGATCCGCTGCCGCGGCGCCAACCGGCACGGCACCGGCCTCCTCATCCTCGCTCGGCGGCGCGATGACCAGCGCAATCTCGCCCTTTACCTCGCCGCGAGCACGCAGCTCCTCGGCAAGCTGGGCAGCGGGCCCGCGCAAGACTTCCTCGTGCAGCTTGGTGAGCTCGCGGCAGACGGCAACCTCACGCTGGGGAAAGACCTCCACCACGGCCTCGAGCGTCGCCACGATGCGATGTGGAGACTCGTAGAAGATGAGCGCGCCGGGCACCACGGCAAGGCGCTGCAAACGGCGCACACGGTCGCCGTGCTTTCGGCCCAAAAAGCCCTCGAAGAAAAAATGCTCGCAGGGAATGCCGGACGAAACGAGCGCCGTGACGCAAGCAGAGGGCCCGGGAATAACTTCTACGGGCACATCGGCCTCACGTGCCGCCTCGACCAGCGCCTGGCCGGGATCGGACACGCTCGGCATGCCGGCGTCCGAGGCAAAGGCGAGGGTCTCCCCCGCCAGCAGACGGTCGACTAGGCCGGCGGCGCGGCTGGCGATCACATTCTCGTCGCAACGGACAAGCGGCTTGGAAATGCCCAGGTGCATCAGCAGCTTTGACGTCACACGCGTGTCTTCGCAGCAGATGGCATCGGCGGCGGCAAACGCCTCGCCAACGCGCGGGGACAGGTCGCCCAGGTTGCCGATGGGCGTGCCGACCACATAGAGTTTGCCCGTATGGGCGCTGTTTTGCGTCATATCAACCTATTCAATCATGCCGCGCTCGAGCGTACCGAGCGCCGCGCGGGCGTCCCATGCTGCAATGCGCTTCTCGGTCTTCCACGTTTGGAAGAACCAACCGGCAGCCGGCGCAAAAGAAGCCAGCTGATTGGCGATAAACACGCGCTCGTAGGCATTGCGGCCCTCGGGCGTAACCGACGAGTTGGCAAAGATCGCCGCGCCCGACCATTCGCCCACCAGCACGGGGAACCCAGTCGAAATCGCTTCTTTGAGCTCGAGCTTGTTGCGCGAAATCGCCGTCGTCAGCCCGCGGGGGCTCGTGATATCGAGCGCATACTCGTCACGGTAATGGTACAGGTGAAGGTCCATGTAGACGTTCTTGTACTTGGCGCCGCGCATAAAATGCTTCCACTCGTTGGGATGCCCCGACGACGAGAAGACGACGATCTTATCCTCGGGCATATACGAACGGACGAGCTCGTAGGCGTCGCGATAGAAGTTGCGCAGGTAGTGCGCCGGAATGCCATCCGTCATGGTGAAGAGGCTCTTGTGGACGCTCATCTGCGGCGTGTCCAGCAGCTCAATGCCCAGCAGGCTCTCGGCCTCGCCGTAGCGATCGGCCAGGCGCTCGAGCACGTCGAGCGCAACATGACGGCCGTTGGTGGACGAATGCCACTCGGCGACAGCCTCCGGCGTGGCGGGCGAATCGTTGGAATCGCCCTGGCCACCGGGCACAGTTGCCAGATCAAGCAGCACGCGGATGTCGTACTTGGCAGCCCACTCAATTGCACGGTCGATGTAGTCGACAACCGAGATGTAGGACGCATCGGACTCCTGCGAGCCAAAGGCATACCAAGGCACCGGCAGGCGCACGGCGTTGAGGCCGATCTGCGCCATGCGACGGAAATCATCCTCGCTCACAAACGTCTCGTAATGACGGCGCATGCGCTCGTTATAGGCGGCGGTGCCCATGGCCTCCTGCAGCTCGGCCGCATTGGATGCACCGGTCGCCGCGTATAGCGACGGGGTCACCCAAGGCTCGGGAATAAACCAGCCAGAGAGATTAACGCCGAGTATCCTCTCCATCACTGCCCCCTTCGGATCGTGCAGGCCGAGCCTGCATCGTATTGCATAGGAAAAGTATCGTTTTGAGTATACCCGCGCGTGCGGACAGACGACCGAACGGTCTGTAAAGTGGCGCAAAAGCGAGAGGAATGTCTGAGCGGGCGGGCCCGAAATGTGCACGCACGTCGGAAGTAAGCGCCGGAAAGCGCGTCCCGTTTTTCGCAAAAGACTGGGATGCATTTTCCGCTCGAGGCCTCAATCGGAAAATGCATCCCGTTCTGAGCGCGGGATCTGGGACGCAGTTTCCGCCAAAGACCGCAAAAGGAAAGCACATCCCATTCTGACGCCGGATTCCGGGTCGCGCTTTCCCAAGCGGCCTCAAAGCGGAAAACGCATCCCACTCTGAAGCCAAATTCCGGGACGCAGTTTCGCAGAGCCCTCGATAAAAGAAAAGGACCCCTTTGCAGAGGTCCTAGTCAATTCAAGGTGGCGGGGAAGGGAATCGCGCCCGCGCTCCGCGCGTGCGGACCGCTGCGGCGCTTCGCGCCTTGCGAGCTGCGCTGGCAAACGCTCACGCGTTTACTCAGCTCCGCGCCCTCACGGGGTTCGATTCCATGTGGGGGCTGCATAAAAGAAAAGGACCCCTTTGCAGAGGTCCTAGTCAATTCAAGGTGGCGGGGAAGGGAATCGAACCCCTGACACGAGGATTTTCAGTCCTCTGCTCTACCAACTGAGCTACCCAGCCATTTGAGGTGTGCCTTGTTTCAAGGCTTGATTAGTATAACCAAGGACGCGTTCCGGTCAACCGAGAATTTTAAAAAAGTTTTTGAGCACAGCCTCGGTTCTATAAATCGGCACGTCAGAGACATCAGCCGGCAGCAAGAAGTTTTTCGCTCAGTCCCTTAAGCCGGCACGCGTTGGAGAGCAGGGGTCGAAACAATGATTGAAGGACGCTCTAGTACGGCCCAGGCGCCGGGACAGGAACACATGTGCCAAGGACGGACGTTTTCGTAGCGCGCGAGGATATTGCCGTCGCGATTGATGAAGGCGATGTCGATGGGATAGGCCATAAAACACGTATGGACCGAAGAGCAGCGTGGAAACGCCATGACGAGCGGCAGGCCGTTGGCGGCAACCGGACGCCGTCCCAGCATGCCGCGCAGGCGCACGACAAACGACTCCGCCACCACAAACTCGGCCGGCGTCCAACCCAGCCTGTTGAGTGCCCGCGCGTAAGCGATGTAGGACGAGACCGCGGTCACATGACCACCCCCGGACGCCATGGATCGACCGTCACCGCGCGCTCGTGCGACAACGTTGTCGGCGCCCCCAGCGAAACGCCAGCGATGCTGAGAGAAGTCGGCCACGGCTCATAGTGCATGGTGCAGGTGTAGGTCCTAAACGTACCGGATAGGGAGAGCAGGCCACCATCTGATGCCTTCGCGCCTTGCTCGCTCGACACTTCGATCTGCAAGTCATAGCCTTCCATGGCATTCAGAATTTGAGTCTGGACCGTCACCGAGGCATCGGCAGAGTTCTCGTCACCCTCCCCGCCCGGTGCCACAGCGTGCGCCAACACGATGTCGGGCACCACGCGGTCGAAGCGCGCGACAGCGCTGGCAAAGACCATGACGTTGTACACGATGAGTGCCAGCACCAGCAAAACGGGCGTAACCACTGCCATCTCAACCGTCGCTTGGGCGCGCTCCTCGCGCAGACGCATGCGGATACTCATTACGACCCACCGCCCAGAGCGCCAACCAGCGTGGCGACATCGACGGTGAGCGGGATGGAGCCGCCGCCGGGCAGAGGAATCTCCGCAAGTGTGAACACCGTGCCGCTAATGGTGCGTTCGACTTGATATTCCAACGCCTCGCAAAGCGCCTTGGGATCGGTCACGCCCAACGGAATACTTCGCAGTTTGTCTTGCGCTTGAGAGAGACCCGCAATGTCAGACCCCGGACTCTTAATGACATTGGCGGAATCGGTCAGCACCGGCTTTCGCAGGCGCAAGTCGCACGGTTCCAAACCCAGCGCCGCCACGGACGCCGAAACGGTATCGCCGAGCCACGATGCGATGGAGCCCAACGCGCCGCTGCCCCCTTCTAGGCCTTTAATCATCTCGTCCATAAGTTCGTCGGCCGAACCTTGGATATCACCGTATCCTACGAGCAGCCGTCCCCAAACATCCATGACGCCGTCGAGCACGCCGGCAACGCCGCCCGAGCGTTCCTTCAATGTCGAGAAAAATCGCGAAAGCACGTTGTTTTGCGCCGTCGCCTCATCGGGCGCCAACACCGCGGCAGAGATAGCACCGCGATCGCCAAGCCTGACTGCCGTGTTAAACGAAGAGTTGAGCTCATCGGGGCTCGAGATGGCACCCGAAACCGCAAAGGCAACCACGCCGTTGCGACCGGGCGGAGCGATACGCGGGCGCTCGCCCGAAAGCTCCTTGATGGCCTGGTCAAACGTATTGCCCGCACGATCGGCCTCGTCTTCGGTCTGACGCTCGAGCTCGAGCTCTTTGTTGCGGCATTCGACGTAGTCTTCCAGGGCCTCTTTGAACTTGTCAAAGTGGTATTCGAAGCCCCTTTCGACAGAAGTCGTTGCAATCGCAACGTACCCTAAAGACGACACACCGAAATGGCATTCGCCACACGTTTCGTGACCGTCAAAATCTGCGACGGATGCCAGCCCACCCGGCTTTCCTTTTTTGTAATTTGGACAGTCAGTCCCATAATGCAAATAGGTAACTTTATCTACTTCACTCGTGGGCCAACGCGCATCGGTATAGAGTTCAGTCGTCCGCGCCTCATCTGGATTTCGCGGAAGGAAAGGGATGCGGGCGGAAACTTTGCCGTCCTTTTCAGTTATATATGCCCGCTCGACTTCTTCACTCGCATAAGCGAAGAACACCTTTCGTGCAGCAGAATCTGCCTGTTTTTCCGGACCCTCGCCAAGCGGTTTCTCATTTACCAGGCGCTGGCGATAGTAGGCCTTCGCGCGATCGAGCGCCACTTGCGGCTCCCACGTAACGCTCGAAGCGTAATGTGGATTTTGAGCACCAGAGAGATCCGCTAGGCTTTTCGCACGCTCCCACATGCAAGAACAGCTGCTGACCGAGCCCTTGTCCGACCCACCACAATCCGCCAGCCAAGCGCGCTCTTTAGCCTTTGCCGTGTCCTCAGAAGCCTTCCGCAGCTCCTCGGCCGCACGCTCTAAATCATCTGATGTGCCTTTAATGGCATCGGTCGAGATCTCGGACCCCTCGAGCGCAGCGAAGTCCGACTCGGATGTCTTGGGCACGGCAAGCGCCGTACCGGTATAGGTCACACTATCGGTATCCTGCGCCGACACCGCCTGCGTGGCACGCGCGGCGATCAGATACGGCAGAGCCGTCTCGATTTTCTGTAAGCCTTCCGATGCGCTTTTGGCAAACTTGTTGCGCGTTTTAATGATCTCAATCCCGGTATCGACCATATTGCCGGCAACTGGTTCGGCACCCGGGATGAGGATGGCGACCAGGCCCGTCCCGATCGTGGCAAACCCCGCTAGGCCCAAACTCAAGATGCTCGCATCCACCACCGTGGCAGCCGTGTGATAGGACGACACCACATTGGCGCCTGCCAGCGCGCCGCTATCGGCAGCCACCTGGGTGTCCCCCGCGCGCGACATGCTCCATATCGCCGCCGTCGACGAAAACAGCAGCGTGAGCACCACCAAGATGACCACCGCAGAGGAAAGCGTGGTGTAGGCACCGTCTTCGATAAACAGGTCGATACCGGCTCGACCCATAAAGCCGCCTCGCTTGCGATGGCAGCTCGGACGGCGCGTCAAAACGCGTCTAGACCAGAAACGCTTAATCCCATGCAGCAATCCACGAATCATAATCTCCCTCCAGCCATTCGGGACGTGATTGATACGAGACATCGACCTTGAGCTCAACGTAGCCGCCCTCGGCGGTACCACCCATAGCCTGCGCAAACGCACCGATCACAGGCAACGGCTTGACCTCGCCGGAAACGGACACGGACGAGACGCCGCCCGCATCGGCCCGGCTAAGCTCGACATCCCACGACAACGGCCCGCCGGCATGAAAGATCGAAACGTTGGGCACTGCGGCAAGCCGGCGGCGGGTGAACTCCTTAAGATCGTCGTCCTCCGCCGTCGTCGTGGTCATGAGCCGCGCGGTCTCGGCGGCGGCAGACTCCATGACCGCGCGCGTATAAAGCAGGCACACCGGTTGCAGTGCGAGAAGGATGAGCGTCAGAAACGTCGGCAGCAAAAAAGCGGCCTCGACCGTAGACTGCGCCCGGTCCTCGCGCGCGATATCAATACAACGCGATGTCCTTAGCGCCCGCAGCGGCGTCGATAACCGACGTCGAGGTAACGCCATGGGATGCCGCCCGCTCAACCAGCGCTGCCAAGCGCCCATCGGTGCCAGCACGCCAAAGCCCCGCGATCGCCAGCACGATCGATAACAGCGCCACCGTGACGATGGCGTATTCGACCGTCGCCTGGGCAGATTCCTCACGCAGAACGCCATGCATTTCACGATCCCTCCTTTGAGCTCATTGTTTGCGGGACCAGACGCACGGCGCGCAGACGACACGAAGCATCGCCAGCATCCGCGGCAACCGTCACCATATCGACCCAGCCGCGCCCATCGCGCACGATGGCGCCCCATACGTTGCCCTTAATATCGAGATAGCCGCTCAGGGCGAGCTGGGCCGTTGGCACCTCGCGGTAGGCGCGTAACATATCCGCCGCTGCCTCGGTCATCGGTCGGTCCTCGGACCATGCAAGCCGGACCGCAATCGCGTTGTCCTCAGGCGAATCCGTCGCAGTGCCAGACCGCTTGTCGAGCGTCCGCAGAAAGGTTTGCGCCGTGACAGCGACATCCGAATCGTCCGCATCTCGCATCTCATCTTTTTGGGACGCCACCGCCGAATCTGAGCCCGAATCGAAGGCGGCCCCAGGACGCTGCTGCCGCGCGGCGTTAAGCCCCCAAAGCACCGCCGCTATCGCCACGGTCAGGCAAGCAAACACCAGCAGCACCCCGATGGGGCGCTCGCCCTCTACAGGCTGTTGATGCCCTCGCTGATAGCGTTCCATAGATCTTGGACCTTGCCTTTAAATGCAACGATGGCAATAATCGCGATCACCACAAGCACGCCCACCAAAATGGCGTACTCGGTGGTACCCTGCGCGCTCTCCTCCTGCAACAGCTCCTTGGCATGCTGGCGAGCGCGGATCGCCCGGCAAAAAGCCCAGTTCCAAGCCTTGTCAGCAACTTCGACCATCGTGTTCATGTATTCCTCCCTACATCATCCCGCCTGCTCCCAGCAGCGGGCCCAATATGGACAGAAGCAACGCCGGCAAGATGAGCGTGCCGGTGGGAATCAGCAGCTTGACGGGCGCACGCTCAATCTCGCGCTCGACCGCGGCGCGATGAGCCGCACGGATCTCGCGACTTTGAGCGGCCAGTGTCTCGGCAAGTGGGGCACCCAGGGCGAGCGCCTGCCCCACCGTGATGGCAAAGGTCTCGAGCGCTCGCACGTCCAGGTCGCGCGCGGCGGCCAATAACTCGTCCTCACGCGTGCCCACGCCCACCTGCCACGCCATGCAGGCCCGCTCAAGGCGAAGAGCCAACACTGACCGGCGGTTGGCGCAGAAAATCTCAAGCGCCGCATCAAACGAAAGGCCGGCCGAAAGACCCAAGCGCACAACATCGATCATCTCGGACACTTCGCCGAGCGACACTCGCGCCGGGCCGCCCGCTCCAACCGCGCCCTTCATTCGCGCGGTCAGGGCACTGTCTCTTATACACATCTGACGCT
>CABSMQ010000007.1:0-47800 GCA_902478965.1 uncultured Collinsella sp.
CCGAGCCGTACGCTTGAACTGAGAAGGGGGAGGCCTCGCGGCCTCCCCCTTTTTTGCGTTTACCGGGCGTAAATGACTCAATTACACCAGACGATCTTATCGTTTTTGGTATTGAGCCTTTATTTAAAGAAAATAAATCGAATAACAAGGGCAACTGCTATGGCCGCAATGATCAAAAGCAGGATTGCCAGTCGATGCTGCTTGCGCCGTTTACTTGACGAAACGAAGATTGATTTTCCTTGTTTTGGCGTTTCGAGATAGCGAGCCGAATGCGTCAAGGTTTGCTTCGGTCGAGGACCTCTTTGTTGATGAGCGGCGGATGCTTTCAGTGGCTCATCACTAGCTGCGCTGTTTTTAGATAATGGTGCGTCTTTCAGATATACAGGGTCTCCTGAGGCGACGCCCATATGTTTACGTCCCGTTTGGGCATCCTCGAGTGTTTGATATCGATTTCTCGTCACATACTCGGGCTCCGGATCATTAATGGGCTCTTGCGAGATGTGGGGGCGATGGAACCGTGGCGGCTGCGTGGAAGTATCTTCCCCCTGCGTCGGCATAAACATTTTGTTCTGGTTTTGGTCGTCCATGATGCCCTTTAGCTCGTTACCAACAACGTGTACGCGCTCATTGTAAGCCCCTAGTTATTTGTAGCTGCGTACATACTCTTGATTTAAGCTCTGGTTCAAAGAACCTTAACCTTACTAAAACCTGAGTCATATACACTTAGATATGCTTATAGTACTGGACTCAAAAAACTTTATAGCCGATGTATATATGAGCACTGGGTGGGCATATATAAGAGCGTCAAAAGAAGTCCCAGTCACCTAGAAGATGACTCGGCAGTCCTTAAAAGGAGTGGTAAACATGGCAAGCATGGTTCCTTATCGTTCGGTTTTTGGCGTTCGTCCTTCTGCTAGCTCGTTGTTTGATCTGTTTGATGATATGACCGACCTTGCAAACAACTCGATTGCTTCCAAGGCGTTCCCCGTTGACGTTGAGGATAAGGGCGATGGCTATGAGGTTAAGGCTTATCTGACCGGCGTCGCCAAGGACGATATCGATGTCGAGCTTAACGAGGGCCGTCTGTCCATTAGCGTGAATGTCGAGGAAGACGAGGAGAACGAGGGCAAGAACTTCCTGCAGAAGGAGTTCAGCTCGTACAGCGCGACGCGTGGCGTGTATCTTAAGGACGCTTCGAGCGAGGGCCTCTCGGCTAAGTACGCTGACGGCATCCTGACCGTTACGGTTCCCAAGATCGTCGAGAAGAAGAACGTTACGAAGATCTCCATCGAATAACTTCGTTGGTGTTCTTCGCTATTAAAAGACAACAAAAGGGGCTGGGAAGCGATTCCCGGCCCCTTTTGCTGTTTAGGACAGTCTATTGAATGGTTGCTGGCCGATACTGGCTTGCGGGGCGTATCGAGAGTTTTCGCGATCCTTGGAGAAGGGTGGCGGAGCTGCCGAGCTCGTCATCCAGGGTTGCGGCTAGAGCTTTGGCATAGCTTTTGACGGTAAGGCTCGGACGATTGTTGTCTTGGCTGATATGCATGGCAATGAGCTGTTCGGTGCGATCGGTAACAAGTTCGCGCGCGGCTTCGGCGGCTTGGCCGTTGGAGAGGTGTCCCCTTGCAGACAGGATGCGCTCTTGAAGAAAGCGGGGATATTCTCCCTCGCGCAGCATGGTCACATCGTGGTTGCTTTCGAGCGCGAGGACTCGACAATCTTTGAGGGTGTTCATGGCTTGGCTCGATAGCTCTCCGGTGTCGGTAGCAAAGCCGATGGAATCATCGAGGGTGTCGAATCGAAAGCCGATTGGATTTATGACATCGTGTGATGTTGAGTAGGTTTGCACGTGGATGCCGGCAATGGATAGGGTTTCACCGGGGTCGAATTCCTCGACAGGCAGATGCGAAAGATTTTCTTTGTTCGAAAGAGTGCCCCTGCTGGCAAAGAGGGGGCCGTGCCAGTGCTTGCACCAGACATCGAGGCCCTTGATGTGATCGCTATGCTCATGAGTAATGAGAAGAGCCGAGACGTTGTCAGCCGAGAGCCCCAGTTCTGCCATGCGCTTTAATGTCTCGCGGCGAGACAGTCCGTCATCGACCATAATAAGCCCCTGCGGGCCCTCGATGAGCGCGCAGTTGCCTTTAGAGCCACTGCCGAGGATATGAAGGTGCAGACGAGACATAAGATTCCAAAGGATACAATGGGTGCGGACGAATAGAGGAGGAAGCAAATGCCTACGGTATCTCAGCATTATGGACACCATGCCGTGCCTGGGGCAGTCGATGAGACCCGGACGAGACAGCGGGCTGCTCCTGTCGTGCTCATGGTATCAGGCGGCGCGGACTCGACGGCACTGCTTCTTATGGCGTGCACATCAAAGCTGGATATCCAAGACGGGCGCGGTGTTGCCCCCATTGCTCGCGAGCGCCTGCATGTGCTGCATGTAAACCATCATCTGCGCGGCAAGGCGTCCGATGGCGACGAGGCCTTTGTGCGTGAGCTCTGCGCGAAATATGGTTTACCGCTGTGCGTGGAGCACGCTTATTTTGATGGGGAGTCGGGCAATATTGAGGCCGCGGCCCGCGAAGTGCGCTATGCCGCGGCGCGGAGGTATGTTCGCGAGCTCTGCGCCCAGACGGGGGCACCGCGAACGGCGGCTCGTATCTGCACCGCGCACACGTCTTCGGATCGCGCGGAAACGTTTTTGATGAACGCGATTAAGGGTTCGGGCCCCGCTGGCCTATCGAGCATTCCTCGCCGGAGGAATATCGTGGTACGTCCCTTGCTCGACCTAACTCATGGCGAGCTCGTGGGCTATCTACAGGTACATGGTCAGCCGTGGCGTGAAGACGAGAGCAATGAGGATATCTCGTATCTGCGAAACTACGTGCGCCATCGAGTAATGCCAGTGGTGGTGCAGCGCAACGCGAGCGTCTGCAAGACGATTGGCGCCGCCTGCGAGATCTTAGGCGATGAGGACGCGTTTTTGTCTCAGCTTTCGGCACAGGCGTTTCGAAGCTGTTTGCGCAAAGAGGCAGCGGGTGCGCTGGTGCTCGATGCCAGGCGCCTGGCTGCGGCCGAGGTGGTAATCGCACGGCGCATCGTGCGACTGGCGATTAAGCGCATCGATCCGGACGCTCGTCCCGAGATGCGACATGTGGAGCGAGTCCTTTCCTGCGTTGCCGAGGGCACCGGCTCGGTCACGCTTCCGGCGGGGATTGACGCACGCATTGAGTTTGGCATGCTGGCGTTTAAGGCGCCGGCGGCTCGCGAGGGCCTGGTCGCGGGCTGGGTTACCGTACCCGGTCGTTTGCCGTTGGGCGGGGGACGTATGCTGGTCACAGAACCGATGGCTGTTGAGCCGGGATGCGATATCGTGCGCCGCGCCCGTGAGCTTGCGGCTGCCGGGGAAGTGACAGCTTTGGTAGACGCGGCTGCCCTGGGTTTTGCCGACAGCGATAGTGAGCGGATCCTGGCGGGCTCGCGTGGCGAGATCCCTGCCGAGGCGCGATTGGCGCGCCTGTGGGTGGACGGTCCCGCGCCGGGAGACGTGATGTGCCCGTTAGGGATGAGTGGCCGAAGCAAGAAAGTATCCGATTTGCTAGGTGAGGCTCGCATTCCCGTTTCCGAGCGCGCCGGCGTGCCCATGGTGAGGACGGCGCCGGGGGGTGCCGTGGTGTGGGTCGCCGGAGTTCGCGCGGACGAGCGTTTTAAGTGCACGGCCGCAACGCGCGTGGCATATCTGCTCCGCGTGGTCGATGCGGAATAGCGTCCCACGCCTGCTATTCTGTGCGACGTTGACGGTATTCCCGCGCTGATGGCGCACGGGCTGGTAAATTTACCCCGTGCGCTGCTAGAATGTGTAGTTCGCGTCCATACGGCGGTGTGTGGGCGATAAGCACAAGAAAGGGTTGTCATGGCTTCTCAACATCCGGATATCGAGAAGGTTCTGTTTACGCAGGAGGATATCGACGGTATCGTCTCTCGCCTGGGCGAGGAGATTACGCGCGACTACGCGGGTAAGGATCTGGTGCTGATTGCGGTCCTGCGCGGCGCCGTGGTCTTTATGGGCGACCTGATGCGTAAGATCGAGCTGCCGACCAACATCGATTTCATGGCTGTTTCGAGCTACGGCGACGGTGTGAAGTCCTCGGGTATCGTGCGTATCATTAAGGACCTGGATATCGACATCCGCGGTCGCGACGTGCTGATCGTCGAGGACATTCTGGACTCGGGCCTGACGCTCAAGTATCTGATGAAGAACCTCGAGAGCCGCAAGCCCGCTTCTCTGGAGGTCGCCGCCTTCCTGTGGAAGGACGTTGAGGACCGCGTCTCGGCCATCACGCCCAAGTATGTTGGAACCCATTGCCCCGATGCCTTTGTGGTGGGCTACGGCCTCGACTATGCCGAGCGCTATCGCAACCTTCCGTATCTGGGCATTTTGAAACCGGAGGTTTATTCGTAAGATGCCCGACGACCGTAACGACAACAATTCCCAGACTCCCCGGGACCCAAAGATCCCGGGGATGCCCGGAGGCAAGAAGCCCACGCGTACGGGCTGGCTGTATTTTCTTTTGGCTTGCGCGCTTCTGGGCTATGCCTTCTTTAATATGGGTTCCGGCTTTGCCAGCTCCAGCAATACCGTTAAGCTCGCGACGAGCGAGATGGTCAGCGCCATCAAGCAGGATTGCGTCGAAGATCTGACCTATACGGTTCAAGACGGAAGCGTGACGGGTCATTACTGGAAGACAAAAAAGGACAAGGGCGATACGAGCGAGCTCAAGAGCTTCTCTTCGACCTATGTCGGCTCCGATTCGCTTGCCGAGCTCATGGCGGAGCACCCCGATACCAAGTACATCGTCAACACCAACGATCCCGATTTTTGGGGCGACTTGGCGATGAGTGTGCTTCCGACGATCGCCCTTATCGCCATCATGTTCTACTTTATGCGCCAGATGATGGGCGCCAACAACAGGAACATGCAGTTTGGCAAGACCAACGCCAAGACCAACGAGGCCACACGTCCCAAGGTCAAGTTTGAAGACGTTGCCGGAGTGGACGAGGCAGTCGAGGAGCTCGAGGAGATCCGTGACTTTTTGAGCGATCCGGATCGCTATCGCAAGCTGGGCGCCAAGATCCCGCGTGGCGTGTTGCTGGTTGGCCCTCCGGGCACCGGTAAAACGCTGCTGGCCAAGGCCGTTGCCGGCGAGGCGGGCGTGCCGTTCTTTAGCATCTCGGGTTCCGACTTTGTCGAGATGTTCGTAGGTGTCGGCGCCAGCCGTGTGCGTGACCTCTTTAAGGAGGCCAAGTCCCAGGCCCCGTCGATCATCTTCATCGATGAGATCGATGCCGTGGGACGTCAGCGCGGAGCTGGCTTGGGCGGCGGTCACGACGAGCGCGAGCAGACGCTCAACCAGCTGCTGGTCGAGATGGACGGCTTTGAGGAAAGCGAGTCGGTCATCCTGATCGCCGCCACCAACCGCCCCGACATTCTGGATCCGGCGCTGCTGCGTCCCGGTCGTTTTGACCGTCAGGTTACGGTCGACCGTCCGGATGTGAAGGGCCGCGAGCAGATCTTGCGCGTGCATGCCGAGAACAAGCCGATGGACGAGGACGTTAAGTTTGAGAAGCTCGCCCAGATGACCGTTGGCTTCACTGGTGCCGATCTGGCAAATCTGCTCAACGAGTCTGCGCTGTTGGCTGCCCGCCGCCATCGTTCCGTGATCTCGATGGACGAGGTCGAGGAATCGATGGAGCGCGTGATTGCCGGACCGCAGCGCAAGGGTCGCGTGATGACCGAGGCCGAGCGCACCACGATTGCCTACCACGAGAGCGGTCACGCCCTGGTGGGTCACATCCTGGAGTACTCCGATCCGGTCCACAAGATCTCGATCGTCAGCCGCGGCCAGGCTTTGGGTTACACGCTGCAGCTTCCGCAGGAGGACCACTTCCTCAAGACCAAGAACGAGATGCTCGACGAGCTCGCCGTGTTCTTGGGTGGCCGCGTTGCCGAGGAACTCATGTGCGACGACATCACGTCGGGCGCGAGCAACGATCTGGAGCGCGCGACCAAGATGGCGCGCGAGATGGTCACGCGCCTGGGCATGAGCGAGGAGCTTGGAACGCAGGTGTTTGGTGAGGCGCAGCATCAGGTATTCCTGGGCCGCGACTATGCCGATCATCAGGACTACTCTGAGGAGACGGCGCGTCGCATCGACATTGAGGTCCAGCGCATTATGCGTGAGGCCCATCGTCGTGCGGTCGAGATCCTGGATGCCCGTCGCGATCAGCTCGACCTGATGGCCAAGGTGCTGCTTGAGCGCGAGACCGTCGAGGGTGACGCCGTGAACGCCCTGCTCGACAACGAGTGGGACGCCTACCTTGAGCGCGAGGGCGATATCCTGGCGGCCAAGGAGGAGCGCAATGCCAAGGCGGCCGGCATGCCGACCAAGAAGCGCACGCCCCGTATGAGCGAGGAAGAGCTGGCGGCTGATGCCGCGGCCTTTGCGCAGGCGGCCATGCAGGAGGATGCCGAAGTCGCATCCGATGATGCTGGCGATGACCATGCCGACGCCGACGCCGACAAATAGTCTTTGTGGCGAAAGCCTCCGCGGGGAAACCTGCGGAGGCTTTTTCTTTTGAGCGATATGGGGCCGTCTGTTGATTGGGGACAGACTTAAATGAGCGTTTTCACGCATTTAAGTCTGTCCCCAATTAACATTGCTGCGGCACTTTGCTCGGCTAAAGCGTACAATAGCGCCTATGCGAAAGGGGAACAGATGATCAACGAAACTATGTATGCTCGCGGCGCGGAAAGCTCCATCATCCGTGAGATTTTTAGCTATGGCCTTGAGCGCAAGGCGCAGATCGGTGCGGAAAACGTATTCGATTTTTCGCTGGGCAATCCGAGCGTTCCGGCGCCCGCTGCTGTGGCTGAGTCGATTAAGAAGGCCCTGGAGCTGCCGAGCGACCAGCTGCACGGCTACACGCCCGCACCGGGCCTGCCGCAATGTCGTGCCGCTGTGGCCGAATCGCTCAACCGCCGCTTTGGCACGAGCTATGAGGGCAAAGACGTATTTATGACGGTGGGTGCCGCGGCTTCGCTCACCTGCACGCTCAACGCCGTTACGAACCCGGGCGACGAGGTTATTGTTATCGCCCCGTACTTTCCGGAGTATCGCGTTTGGATTGAGAAGGCCGGCTGTACGTGTGTTGAGGCGCTCGCCGATGAAGATACGTTCCAGCTGAGCGTGGACAACGTGCTCAAGGCGATCAGCGATAAGACGGCGGCCGTCATCATTGACTCTCCCAACAATCCGACCGGTGCCGTATATACATGCGACACGCTGACGCGACTGGCCAATGTTCTGCGCGAGGCCAACGCTCAGCGCGATCCCGAGAATCCGATTATGCTCATCTCGGATGAGCCGTACCGCGAGATTGTGTACGGTGCCGAGGTGCCTTGGGTGCCCTCGATCTACGAGAACACCGTGGTGTGCTACTCGTATTCTAAGTCGCTATCGCTACCTGGCGAGCGCGTGGGGTGGATCTTGGTTCCCAACACCAATCCGCAGGCTGCCCGTCTGATGCCGGCTGTTGCGGGTGCTGCCCGTACGCTAGGTTTTGTATGCGCACCGGCACTCTTCCAGCGCGTAATCATCGATTGCATCGATGAGCCGAGCGATGTCGAGGCCTATGCGCGCAACCGCACCGCGCTTACCGACGCACTAGCGGAGTACGGCTACACCTATGTTGAGCCGGATGGTGCATTCTACCTGTGGGTGAAGGCGCTGGAACCCGATGCGAATGCGTTTTGCGAGCGTGCAAAGAAGTATGAGTTGCTTGCGGTTCCCTCGGACAGCTTTGGTATGCCGGGTTGGTTCCGCCTGGGCTATTGCGTGAGTTACGAAACGATTATCAATTCGCTACCCGCTTGGAAACAGTTGGCGGACGAGTATCGTTAAAAGTAAAGCGCTCTGCCTACAATGTTTTACGTGAAACGGGGTTTGGTGTTAAGCCAGACCCCGTTGTCATGGACGTTGTGTCTTTGGGATGGAGTGGTTTTACGACTATCGAAGGCTATGCGTACAATGAATATAAGCGACGGCCGTGCCAGATAAGGAGACCTGATGCCCTACCTGCTTTCTTGTGACATTCATACCCATACGATATTCTCTGCGCATGCATATTCGACCATTGAGGAGAATGTGTACTGGGCGGCAGAGCGTGGCCTGCAGGTGCTCGGATCTGCCGACCATCTGAGCTCTATGGTTACGGCTTGCCCCAATGACCTGCGCAGTTACCAATTCTTTATCAACCAGGATATCTGGCCGCGCATTTGGAGCGGCGTGCTGGTGCTGCGTGGTGCCGAGGCCGATATCGTTTCGCTGGACGGAAGCCTGTTTGGCGAGGACACTCCTGTCACGCTCGATATTGCCGGTGATTCGTACAGCCGTCAGCATTCGCTGTTCGATTTGGTTACGCGAAATTTGGATTATTTGGTTGCGAGCGTGCATAATCCGCAGATTGCTGAAGGCGCGACGCTGGCCCAGACGACCGAGATGTATATCAATGCCCTGGAGCACCCCAAGGTGTTCATGCTGGGTCACACGGGGCGTTCGGGCGTGCCGTTCGATATCGACGAGGTGCTGTTGGCAGCTAAGGCCAAGCACAAGATTATTGAGATCAACAACCATAGTCTTGAACACGGTGTCGACACTGAGCATTGGGCCGTATGCCGCAAGATCGCCGAGCGCTGCGCCGAGCTGGGCGTGGGCATTGGCGTTTCGACCGATGCGCACATTGGCATGGCAATTGGTAAGCTCGATTACGCTCGCAAGATGCTCGACGAGATTCACTTCCCGTTGGATCTGATCGTGACGCGCGATCGCGAGACGCTGCTGCGCGAGATGGCGGCAGCCGGCGTGTGCGACCTGTGCAAGAGGATGTAGCGGAATTTATAAACCAAGCGAAGGGGGCGGCCCAGACGGGTCGCCCCCTTTCTTGTCCCAAAAATCTACTGAGGTTGGTTAGCGGCGTTCGAGGACCGCTACGGTTTCGGTGTGGTCGGTGTGAGGGAACATGTCGACGGGCGTGATCTTGAGCAGGCGATAGCCTCCGTCGAGAAGCTGATGCAGGTCGCGCTCTTGAGTCACGGGGTTGCAGCTGATATAGGTGATGCGGCGCGGCTTAAGCGCGCAGGCAGCTTCGAGGAACTCGGGGGTAGAGCCGGCGCGCGGCGGATCGATGGAAAGGACATCGACCCGCTCGTTGTTGTCGGCGGCATCTAGGATGTAGTCGGTGGCATCGTCAGCCATAAACCAAGCGCTGCGGGTGAGGCCGTTGAGCTCGGCATTGCGACGTGCATCGGCAATGCCCGCCGGGTTGCGCTCTACGCCGAGCAGCATGATGCCGATACCCTTGTTCTGGGCATCTTTAGCTGCGCAAAGACCGATGGTACCGCTGCCACAGTAGGCATCCATGAGCACATCGCCCTGGTGCAAATCCATGCCGTCGATAGCGAGCTGATAGAGCAGCTCGGTCTGTTGCGGGTTGGTCTGATAGAACGCGGTGGGGGAGATGTCGAATTCGCAGCCGAGCAGCTGGTCGCGCATGCATTCGGCGCCATAGACGATACGAGTCTCCTCACCCAAGATGGCGTTACCGGGACGTCCATTGATATTTTGGGCAACGGTGACGATATGCGGATCGAGCGCCGCGACGGCCTCAAAGAACTCCTGTGCATGCGGTAAGTCACGCTGGGCGGTCACGAGCGTAACCATGACCTGGTCGGTACGCCAACCGCAGCGGATGACGGCATAGCGAAGCAAACCAAGATGCTTGTCCTCGTTAAAGGCGGGAATATGCAACCGCTCAGCTTCGCGTGCGATGCCGTTGAGAATCTGACGAGCGCCCGACGCCTCGACGGGGCATTCGGGTACGGCAACGATCTTGTGCGTGCCGCGCTCAAAGAAACCGCAACGGACAGCGCCCTCCTTACCGGGAGCAAAGGGAGTGGCAGCCTTATGACGAAAGCCACGCGGCGCAGGATATTTACCCGGGTCGCCAAGGGTGACGCCCATACCGCGAATAGGATCGACAGCAATGCTCTCGCGCTCACAAAGCTCGGCAAACAGCTCCTCCATAGCAGCCTGCTTAGCCGCCAACTGCTTTTTATAAGGACGATTGAGCGCCGTGCACCCACCGCAAGATTTCATGATCGAACAAGGAGACTTGGGGTCCACAGCCTTACGCGCAGACGAAGCCGGATCTTTATGCGAGCGCTTGGAGCGAGTCTGAGATGCCTTATCTTCGTTCCGACGAGAGCCGGGACGCTTGGCCTTAGCCTTGCCCTTGGCCGACTTACCCTTCGCGTCCTGAGACGACTTGGATTTCTTAGAAGATTTTTTCTCCTCTGACCCCTCAGCCGCCTCGATCAAAGCACGACGAGCCTTACGCTCCGCACGAGATTCTGCCATGAATTAACCCCACTAATTTACAAATTGAAATCTGAAAGCATTGTACCGTGCCAAGCTGGCGGACGATATGCAAGCGCCCATTTCATGTCAGCGATAAGCCCACGCCGGGCAAACCCTCCCTTGTACTTTATCAAGGTAGAGTGTATGATTCTGAACGTTACATGACTTACTTTACCTAACTAAAGTGCCACCAAGGGGGAATACCATGAATACCGATATGTCTCGTCGTCAGTTTGTTGGTCTAGCCGGCTCGTTTGCCATGGTGCTTGGCCTTGGTCTTGTCGGCTGCGGCGATGGTGCCGGCAAGGGCTCCGCTGCTGGCTCTGCCGCGGCCAAGGATGTGAAGGGCGCTGCAGAGTCCAAGGAGCTCGTGGTGGGCTTTGATAAGTCCTATCCTCCGTACGGCTTTGTGGGCGACGATGGCGAGTACACCGGCTTTGATCTCGATCTGGCCAAGGCTGTTGCCGATAAGCAGGGTTGGGAGGTCAAATACGAGGCCATCGACTGGGATGCCAAGGATACGCTGCTTAACTCGGGCGCCATCAACTGCATCTGGAACGGCTTTACCATGGAGGGCCGCGAGGACGACTACACGTTCTCCGAGCCGTACATGCTCAACGAGCAGGTGCTGGTGGTAAAGAAGGATGCAGGCATCAAGAGCTGGGACGATCTTGCCGGCAAGACCGTGATTACCCAGACCGATTCCGCTGCGCAGGATGTGCTTGAGGGTGACCAGAAGGATCTGGCGGCGACGTTTGCCACGCTCGATACCATCGGTGAGTACAACACGGCGTTTATGCAGCTCGAGAGCGGCGCGGTCGATGCCGTGGCTTGCGACCTTTCGATTGCCCAGTATCAGCTTGCCGCCAAGCCCGATGCTTATACGCAGCTTGATGAGCCGCTGTCCAGCGAGCACTACGCCGTCGGCTTTAAGAAGGGCGACACCAAGTCGGCCGACGCCGTGACCGAGTCGCTCAAGGCACTCTACGATGACGGTACGGTTAAGGATCTCTGCGACAAGTATTCAAGCTATGGTCTATCTTTCGATAATTGGGTGCTCAAGTAATGTCTATTCAGGTCATGATGCAGATGCTCGGCCAGGGATTCTTGGTCAGTTTGCAGTTGTTTGTGCTGACGCTGCTGGGGTCGATTCCGCTGGGAATTCCCGTGGCGTTTATGCGCATGAGCAAAATCGCGCCGCTTCGCTGGATTGCGCGCATCTATATCTCGGTCATGCGCGGTACGCCGCTCATGCTGCAGATGTTTGCCATCTACTTTGCCCCGTACTACGTGTTTGGCATTTCGCTCACGCCCGATTCCAAGTGGACGGCGTGCGTCGTGGCGTTCATCATCAACTACGCCGGTTACTTTGCCGAGATCTATCGCTCGGGCCTGCAGTCCATTCCGCGTGGTCAATACGAGGCAGCCGAGGTGCTGGGCTACTCGCGCGTGCAGACGTTTCTGTATATCGTGATGCCGCAGGTCGCCAAGCGTATTCTGCCGGCGATGGGCAACGAGATCATCACGCTGGTCAAGGACACGTCGCTGGCGTTTGCCATTGGCGTGGGTGAGATGTTCTCGACGGCCAAGGCGCTGGTCGCCTCGCAGGTGAGCATGGTGCCGTTTGCGATCGCGGCGCTGATTTACTGGGTCTTTAATTTCGTCGTCGAGATGCTGCTGGGCGCCGCCGAGAAAAAATTGGATTACTACCATGATTAATTCGGTAATGAATATATCGAACGCGCGCAAGGCGTTTGGCGGCAATGAGGTGCTCAAGGATATCTCGCTTGAGGTGAAGCGTGGCGAGGTCGTGGCGATTATCGGGCCTTCGGGTGGCGGCAAGTCCACGCTGCTGCGGTGTGCCACGCTGCTCGAGACACTCGACGGAGGCTCGCTCTCGTTTGGCGACCTTGCCGTTGCGACGGATGCGGGTTCGGGCGCGGTCTATGCGAAGGGCGATGTGCCCAAGCAGGCGCGCTCGCGATTCGGCCTGGTGTTCCAAAATTACAACCTGTTCCCGCACTATACGGTGATGAAAAACATCACCGATGCGCCGATTCGCGTGCTTAAGCGTCCGCGCGAGCAGGCGGAAGCCCGCGCTCACGAGCTGATTGCACAAATGGGGCTGACGGGCAACGAGAACAAGGTGCCGTGTGAGCTTTCGGGCGGTCAGCAACAGCGTGTGAGTATCGCCCGCGCCCTGGCGCTCGATCCGGAAATCTTATTCTTTGACGAGCCGACCTCGGCGCTCGATCCCGAGCTAACGGCCGAGGTGCTGCGTGTCATTAAAGACCTGGCGGCGCAGAATATGACGATGGTGATCGTGACCCATGCGATGCAGTTTGCGCGCGATGTTGCCGATCGCGTGGTCTTTATGGACGGAGGCCGCATTGTCGAGGAGGGTCCGGCCGAGCAGGTTATCAATCACCCGCGTGAGCAACGTACCCGTGAGTTCTTGAGCCGTATCGAGGGGTAGGCTCAGGTATTTACTCGACTATTAATTGAGGCGAAGCCGCCGCAGGTCTTACGGTCTGTGGCGGCTTTTTGTTTGCATCGACGGGGCTCAATAATCGCCTCACAAGCTTGCCTCTTCCTCTCGCCGCCTGTATTCATACGTGCGCCGAAAGGTATGCATGGACAGCCGCCCGTGAGGGTAGGGTGGTGGCATAGGACATTTGGAGGGTGAGTCGGCTCGGCTGCCGACCATGCTGCTCCCGGGATGGCACCGACCGCGAACTCTCCCCGTTGGCGTCGCGCATTGCGCGCGGCCCTGCAAGGAGGTCATCATGGGTGCTCCCAAGACCGGTAACGTAAGGAACGTGGTGCTCGTAGGCCAAGGCGGGGTGGGCAAGACTTCACTCGCCGAGGCCATGCTCCACCTTTCCGGCAAGACCGCCCGCCTGGGCGGCCACGACGGCACCAAGCCCACGCTCGACTATGACCCCGAAGAGGTCAAGCGTGCATTTTCCATCTCGACGACCATCGCGCCGATCGACTGGAAGGGCGCGCGCATCAATGTGCTCGATGCCCCGTGCTACCCCGATTTTATCGGCGACGCCTTTGCCGCGATGAGCGTCTGCGAGACGGCTCTGTTTGTGGTCGACGCCGAGGCCGGCCCGCAGCCTACGACGGTTAAGCTCTGGTATGCCGCCGAGGACCTGCGCCTGGCGCGTGCGGTGTTCGTAAACCGCCTGTCGCGCTCCGAGGCCAGCTTTGCGACCACGATGGACCTGCTGCAAGAGCGCTTTGGCACGCGCCTGGGCGCCGTGACCCTTCCCTGGGGCGAGGGCGAGGACTTTGACGGCATCATCGACCTGGTGCGCATGAAGGCGCGCCATTGCAACGGCACCGAAGCCGTTGAGTCGGAGATTCCCGAGGAGTATCGTGCCCAGGCCGAGGAAGCCCATGACCATCTGTGCGAGCTGGTGGCTGAGGCTGACGATGAACTGATGATGAAGTACTTGGAAGGCGAGGAGACGCTGACGCAGGAGGAGCTTGAAGGCCTGCTGTCGAAGGCGATCGCCGAGCGCATCTTTGTGCCGGTCTTTGCGGGCGATTGCATTAAGGAGCAGGGCGTCAACTCGCTGATGGACGACATCGCCACATACTTCCCGGCGCCGACCGACTACGGCGAGATGCCGCTTATCGACGACGATTCGCTCAAGATCTCGAGTGACGATGACCGTCCGGTGGCGTTTGTGTTTAAGACCCTGGCCGATCCGCAGCAGGGTCGCATCAGCTTTATCAAGGTGCTGACGGGTACGCTTGAGCCGGGCCTTGAACTAATCAACGCGCGCACCCGCAAGAGCGATCGTCTGGCTCACTTGTATGTGATGTGCGGCCGCGACATGACCGAGGTCGGTCACGCCTATGCCGGCGACATTATCGTGGCGCCCAAATTGGCGGCCGAGACGGGCGATACGCTCTCCATTACCGGTAAGGTCGAGGCTGCGGCGTTTAAGTTCCCCAACTCGCAGTACCGCATCGCCATCGAGGCCGAGAATCGCGGGGACGAAGAGAAGCTCTACACGTTTATCGAGAAGGCCTGCAAGGCCGATCCGACTATGAGCATCGACCGCGACGAGGAGACTGGTCAGACCATTATCTCCGCCGTTGGTGAGGCGCAGGTTTCGGTGCTGCTCAACCGTTTGGAGGATCGCACCAAGGTCGTTGCCAAGAGCGTGCCGATCCGCATCCCGTATCGCGAGACCATCCGCCGCACGGCGAGCGCTCAGGGCCGCCACAAGAAGCAGACCGGTGGTGCCGGTCAGTATGGCGACTGCTGGCTGCGCGTTGAGCCGCTCATTGGGCCCGACGGCACGAGCGATGGCTATGAGTTTGTAGACGAGGTCGTGGGTGGCCGCATCCCGCGCTCGCTCATCCCCGCCGTGGACAAGGGTGTCCAGGAGACCATGAAGGACGGCATCATTGCCGGCTACCCGCTCACGGGCATTCGCGTGGCTGTGTACGACGGCTCGTATCACAGCGTCGACTCCAACGAGATGGCGTTCCGCGCGGCGGCTCGCATCGGCCTGCGCAAGGCGTGCGCCGATGCCGACCCGGTGGTGCTGGAGCCCATCGAGGAAATCACGGTGACTATCCCCGAGAGCTACGCCGGCGCCGTGATGGGCGACATCTCGGCCTCGCGCGGTCGCGTGACAGGCATGGAGACCGATGAGCGCGGCGACACCGTGGTCATCGCCCAGGCGCCGCTGGCCGAGCTGACGGATTACTCGACGCGTCTGCGCTCTATCACGCGCGGTACGGGCGACTTTACCATGAAGCCCGCTGGCTATGAGCAGGTGCCTTATGACGTTCAGGCCAAGCTGGTCGAGCGCTATGAGGAGGGCCGTGCCAAGTAGCGTGTGGCTTTGCCTGCAATGTGGGCGCTGACGAAAAGGCCACCCTGGGTAATCCAGGGCGGCCTTTTTTTGATCCCTTGGGGACGGAGGAAAACGGATCATTTTTTTGGGTTACGGGCGGCGCTGTCGGTACTAGTCGCCAGATGCCTGGTTGCGACCGGTGGCGTAGTCGATCTGCACGTGCGGCTGCAGGTTGTAGCAATATACGTGGAAGCAGAGGGTCTTGCCGTGGTCCTCGACCGATTGCGCCTCAAGGCGCACGCCACGGCAGACAAGTTCCTCTTCGTTATACATGGGCGTGACGCGGTAGAGCACATGGTTGCCCGTGTCGCGGATGTAGTCGAGGATCTGCTCTTCAAACGGCAGCATGCCTGTCTCGTTGAGATAGCGTGTACCGGTGAGGAGATTCTTGCGGTTGGCGTTTTCACCGCAGAGCGACCAAGCGATGAGGTGGCAGCGGTTGTAGAGGCTCTGGCCCGGAATAAAGTCGTAGCGCTGCTGGTGCCAACCGGCGGGATGGATACGCGAGATATCGCCGCGCTTGCCCTGGCCGAGTGATTCGGGGCCTACGCAGGCGAGCGCCTTGCGGGTGCGGCCCAGGCTATCGAGCTTGGAGAATTTCTTAAAGCAGCCCTCTTCTGCAGCGCGTTCGTATTCATCGAGTGTGAATGACGGCATGCCGAGCGGGTGCATGCTGTCGGCGCGAAGGGCAACGTAGGGGTTACCCGCGTAGTCAGGAATGCTGCTGAGGTATACACCACGGGCGCGGTCGAGATCGGGGTTTTCGACCTCGTCGATGGGGGTGGCGGCACTATCCGCGGAGGCAGCGTCACCGGTGTCGGTTGCGGCGGAATCGGAGCCATCGCCAGAGCCTTGGCTATTTTGAGAGTCCTCGGAGCTCGCTGTTCCCGATTCGAGTCGGGCGACCAAGTCCGCTTCGTTGTCGGTACGGCTGGGACTTTCGTTTTGTTTTTCGGCCAGAGCCGTTGCCTGCTCATCGCTTTGCGGCGACAACAGCTTGGGCGCTCCGTCGAGCGATCCTGTGAACAGCGCAAACCCCAGCACCACGGCGGTGCCGATGGAAAGTACTTGCTTGTAGGCGGACTTGCGCGACATGGAGGCTCCTGGATGGACGGTTGGGAGTCTACCAGTCTAGCAGGAGCCAGCAGGGGCCGTTCTGTCGAACAAATACTTAAGATTTGGGACAAATGCTACGGATTCATTTGCCTCATATGGAGCTGCGGCGGTTGTGTATATGAAGCTATTCGGCGTTTCCCCAAATGATACCTGCCAAAACAAACCTGTCCCTTTTCGGTGGGTGATCGTGAGTTATTTCACCGCAGCTTAAGGTGCGGTTGGGATGTGCGCACTTTAAAGAGAGGAGCCCATGATTAGAGAGGTCGCGCTCGTCTCTCTAAATGTCTCTCTAAAGAGAAAGCCAGTTAAAGAGATAACCTTAGGCAATCTAGCAGTGAATTTGATGCATCTCTCTAAATTTCTCTTTAAAATAAGGTACCTATCTCTCTAAAGTTAGAGAGATATACTATACTTTAGAGAGATAGATCTATCGTTTTAGAGAGATGGAATGCCAATGCTGCTGGATGAACCTCTTGGCCTTATCGTTGAGCGCCTTCGCAGGCGGGGGACTGATGACGCATCGGTAGAAGTTAAAGCTTGCACGAATAAATTGAGCGCAGACGTATGGGAGACAGTGAGCGCTTTTGCGAACACTGCGGGTGGGCTCATTATTTTGGGCCTGAACGAAGCCGAAGGATTTGTTCCTTCGGCTAACTTTGCTATCGATAGGGTGCGCGATCAGTTTGTTTCGGGTATCGGAGACGGAGGCTCAGCGGCAGTGGTGACCCATGCGCCGCGGTACGAGCTTGATCGAGGCGAGGTCGACGGGCTCCAGGTGCTTCTGGTGCGCATCTTTGAACTTGAGCTTAAAGCGAAGCCTTGCTATATCGGCGCGCGCGGCGTGCAGAACGGTAGCTACAAGCGCGTGGATGATAAAGATATCAAGATGTCACCCGCTGAGCTATATGAGCTGCAGAGTGCGTTGCTTCCGAGCGATGCAGACGGCACGGTGGTTTCGGAGGCAACGGTCGAGGATTTGGATCCAGATGTCGTGCGGTCTATTATCGCAAATCGCCGGCTGCAGACCCCGCGCGTTTTGCGCGGGGCCGATACGCTGGAAAAGCAGCTGGTCAGACTCAATATCACTACAAAGGATGGTGCCGTGAAGCTCGCGGGGCTTCTGTCGGCGGGAATTTACCCCCAGCAGTTCTATCCCAAACTGATGATCGATGTCGCCGTTCATTCCGATGTGGAAAAATCTGCACCCGGGCAACCCCGGTTTATTGACCGCCAGTTGTGCGATGGCCCGATTCCGGCTTGCATCGAAGATGCCCTTGCCGCGATTGGACGAAACTTGCGCAAAGCGACGATAGTGCAAGGCGCTGGCAGAAGGGAGGATTGGGAAGTTCCCCAGGAGGTTTTGCGCGAGGCCTTGGCAAATGCCTGCATCCATCGAGAATATTCGCCCATGTTTGTGGGGCAGGCCGTGAGTGTCGATATCTATCCAGACAGAATAGAGATCAAAAACCCTGGCGGGCTTTGGGGCGGAAAGACGGTGGACAATCTTGCAGACGGGGAATCGCGCTGCCGAAACCCAAAGCTCATGAGCCTAATGGGGGCGACGCCGTTAGAGCATGCCGAGGGGGCCGTTGCGGAAAGCCAGGGATCTGGTATCCCGGCTATGATTCGCGAGATGGAGTCTCGTTCGCTTGGCAGGCCGAAATTTATCGTTAAGGCCGATTCGTTTACGGTGCTGCTTTCCCGGCACGGGGCGGAGCTTGCTGAAAACCGCACGTGGATTCAGAGCCATGTGGGCGCCGAGCTGACGGATCGCGAAGAAACATTGCTCATGTTTATGCGGGAGCATGGGTGCGTATGCGATGTTCAAAAAATACGAGAGGCCCTGAAGTGGGATTCGGATGACATTCGCCTGATCTGCGGGGACCTTGTGGATAAACATGTCCTGTCAAAATGCGGCAAAGACACGTTTGAAATTATCGATATGAACAGAGAATCGTCAGCTTCGACGGCGGATAGGATCCTGGAGGCTCTCAGCGCCGAAGTGGATATGACGGCGCGAGAAATAGCGGTTGCATCGGGGGTCAGAATTTCGTCTGTCCGTTACCATCTGCCAAAAATGGCGGATAAAGGACTCATCGAAGTAATGGGCTCATCGACGAGCCGCAACCGCCGATATCGGAAGAAGTAGATGCAGCCGGGTCGCCCTTCTAGTGTCTCTCGAAGTTAGATGGGTGCTAGAGGGGCGACTGCCTCGCGATACTTCCCCAGATAAAACCTGCCAAAATAAACCTGTCCCTTTTTGGTAGGTCAGTTAACGCAGTCCAGGTTGAGCATATGCGAGCGAGCAGGCTCCGGGTGCGGTAAGGTGACGTGAAACAAGCGGGCGCTGACCTTTTGGTCGCGCCCGTGAAGTTGAACGTCAGATTGCCGTGCCCGGGGCCTGCGCAGCACCGAGCAGTTACGCCGTTTGTAAAACGGCGTAACCTAAAGGTTCATGTTGCCGTGAATATAGGGGGTGACCTCGGGGGAGATATGGTCGCAGCCCAGCTCGCGCAGCGCGGACTCGATAACGGCGGGCAGCGGGGTCTTGCCCTTGTCGTCGATGGCGGCACCGCCGAGGGCGGCAATCTTGGCAACATCTGCGGGTGCGGCCTCGATATGCATGCAGCCGCTGATCAAGCGCGCGCGTACCTGTGCCAGATCAAGATCGTGCAGGTAATCCTCGCAGGCGCGGATTAAATCGACCTTCTCGCGCGTAAGCTCCTCGCCCGTGGGAACGCGCGTGGCAAGACATGCTCCCGCCGGCAGGTTCCAAACGGGATAGCCCCATGCGCGCAGCAGCTCGCGCTCTTCGTCCTTGGTAAAGCCGACCTCCATAAGGGGTGAGCGTACGCCGAGCTCTTCTGCCGCACGCATACCAGGGCGGTAGTCGCCGCGATCACTTGCATTGCTGCCATCGATGACGGTGGGAAAGCCGAGCGACTTGGCGTGGTTGACGATGGCGGTAAAGCCGGCGTGCTTGCAGTGGTAGCAGCGATTGGCATCGTTGCAGGCTACCTGGGGGAGCTGCAGCTGATCGACCGAAAGATTGAGCACGGGGAGCTTAAAATGCGGCCCCTCATTGGCCTGTCCATCAACGGACTGCTCAAACGAAGCCTGTTCGGGCGTGCCGATGAGCGGCGTGGTGAGATGGACGAGGAGGGTATTGGTAGGCATGATGCGGGCGCAGACCGCGGCCAAAAAGCTGCTGTCGACACCACCGGAAAAGCCGATGGCGACGCGTCCGTATGCCAAAAGCAGCTGCTCGAGTGCTGCGAGTTTGTCCTGAAGCTCCTCTGCGGGTGCGGCGGTGTCTGAAAGCATGAAAGTTCCTTACAGTTATTAAAGCTCGGATGAAACTATAATCCCACCGAGCTGCTTGTCATAAGACTTCCAGCTATGTAACGAAAGTGCAATATGCTATATACGTTATATACAAGCTTGTAAAGTGCGGTAGAGTGGCAGTAATGCAATCCGGCGAGGGGGACCGATATGATCAAGGCTGTTATTTTTGACATGGATGGAACGCTGGTCGATACCGAGCGTTTGGGGATTAGGGCCTGGAAGGCAGGCGCCGCTGAGCTGGGGCTCGCGATTGATGATGCGCTGATCCATCAGTTTATCGGTCGCACGCTACCCGATGTCATGGACATCCTCGATAAGCATTACGGCAGCCACGAGACCGCCGAGGCGATCTATGTCCGCCACAAGGAGATTCGCGACGAGATGGTCAAGACCGATCTGGAGCTTAAGGCCGGCGCCGCCGAGTGTCTAGACGAGCTGCTGGCGGCGGGCTATCACGTGGGCCTTGCGACGTCGTCGCGCCACGTTACCGCCGAGCGCAACCTTAAATCATTCGGTCTCTTTGACAAGTTTGAAACGGTGACCTGCGGCGAGGACGTCGTGCACGGCAAGCCCGACCCCGAGATGTATCTGCTCGCCTGCGAGCGCGCGGGCTTTACTCCCGAGGAATGTGCCGTGGTCGAGGATTCGCGCAACGGCTGCGTCTCGGGCATTACGGCTGGCTGCCACGTCTTTGCCGTTCCTGATATCGTGCCGCTGCCGCAGGACGTGGTGGATGGCTGCGAGGCCGTGCTCGATACGCTGTTCGACCTGGCGGCGGCAGTCAAGGCCGTGCGCTAGACAATTGCGGTGTTGAAACGAGCGATTGCTCACGTTTGCGCTCAAGCAAAAGGGGCCCGGCAATGGTCGGGCCCCTTTTGCTTGAGCGGCGACTTAGCATACTTGCGTGCGTGCTATAGATACGCACCGAGGTTGATGGCCGTGGCGTCGGTCTGGCTGCTTGCCTGGGTGCTGGCGCGTTCCAGCAGGAACGGCCGCACGAGTTCTTGGCGGTTGATGTCCTCGATGGCCGTGACCGCGGTGACGGTGCGCGCGGCAGAGCCGATGTGGACGTGCTTGGTCTTTGCCGGGGCCTTGTTCTCGATTTGCTCCATGAGCAATTGAACGCCCTTGCGGCCAATCTCGTAGCCCGGGGGCGCTACCGTAGTGAGCGGGACCGATCCACTCCAAGCGAGCGGGTTGCCATCGCAGCCTGCTACGCGTACTTGCCCGGGGACAGAGATGCCCTTGTCGACCAGCGCCGAGATAACGCCCGAGGCCAACACGTCGGTCAGGCCGACGACAAAATCGGGGCGTTCGTTCGCGGGGCGCTCGGCGATTTGGGCACCGATGCCGTAGCCGTCGGCAGCGGTATTCCATTCGCCAGCGTCGATGACTTCGATCTTGATATCGGGGTGCAGGGCGAGGGCCTTGTGAATGCCAAGCACGCGTAGGGTGAGCTGCATAAATGCTGCTCGGCCGACGACGACAATATGGTGTGCGCCGCGGGCGATGGCGAGCTCGGCAATGATGCGACCTTGGGCCTCGTTGTCGGCCGCTACGTAGTAGCCGGGCTCGGAACAGTGGATGTCCAGATGGACGATCGGCACGGGCATTTTAGTCATGGCCGGATGCCAGTCGGGGGACGCCATGGGCTGAACCATGACGCCGGACATCTGCGTGCCCATAAAGTAGCGCAGGTAATGGTCCTCGAGAATATCGTCGTTATCGGCGTTGGCGATGAGCAAGTCGTAGCCGTGCTTGCGGGCCTCGTTGTGGGCGCCGCTGGCGATTTGGAGCGAAAAGCCGTGATCGAGACGGGGGAGCACCAGGCCAAAGGACTTGGTGGCGCCGCCCGCGAGCTGACGGGCGCTTTGGTTGGGCAGGTAGCCAAGGCGATTGATGGTCTCGTTGATGAGCTTGAGGGTCTCGGGGCGCAGCTTTTCGGGGTGGTTGAGCGCGTTGGAAACCGTGCCCAACGAAACCCCGGCCTCGCGCGCGACGTCGCTGATTTTTACCTTTGCCATAGCGGCCCCTTTGATGCGTTTCAAGTACAAGCCAGATTGTAGCATCCCAAACCTACCAAAAAGGGACAGGTTTATTTTGGCAGGTTTTATCTGGGGAAACGCCGTTGCTAGCGCGACCACCACGAAGGTGCCTGTCCCCATTGTGGTGGTTTGGACCGGCTGGACGTGTGTGCATCGGGTGGTATCTAAGTTGAGATACCACTTCTGGTATATCAGCTTGCGTTTGCGTGAGTACAATACTCGAACGTTATACGTCTCAGCGCCCCCTGTGCGTGGACGTCTTGCAGTCACGCGAACGAAGGGATTTATCCTATGTGCGGAATCGTCGGCTACACCGGCTCTGATATTGCAAAGAACATCCTGGTCACGGGCCTCAAGCGCATGGAGTATCGCGGCTATGACTCCTCGGGCGTCGCGCTCGAGGTGGGCGAGGGCGCCGCGGCACACCTCGACGTCATCCGCCGCGTGGGCAAGGTCGCGGGCCTGGAGAGCGAGCTTTCCAACATCGACAGCGACGCTACCTGCGGTATCGGCCATACCCGTTGGGCCACCCACGGCAAGCCCTCCGTCGTTAACGCTCACCCCCACACCAGCTGCGACGGTCGTATCGCCATCGTCCACAACGGCATCATCGAGAACTTCGCCGAGCTGCGCGAAGAGCTGGAGGGCCGCGGCCATCACTTTAAGAGCGAGACCGATACCGAGGTCTTCGCGCATCTGATCGAAGAGGCTTATGCCGAGGCGCACGACCTGATGGCCTCCGTGCGCGAGGCGTGCACCCACGTGGTCGGTGCCTATGGTCTGGCCGCCGTGTGCGCTGACGAGCCCGGCGTGATCGCCGTGGCCCGCAAGGATTCCCCGATCGTAGTCGGCGTGGGCGAAACCGGCTCCTATGTTGCTTCCGATGTCATCGCGCTCATCGACGCCACCCGCGATGTCGTGGTGCTCGAGGACGGTCAGTTTGCAAAGCTCACGCCCGCAGGCGTCGAGTACACCGACGAGACCGGTAATGTGATTGAGCCCAAGGTCACCCATATCGACTGGGATCTGGACATGGCCGAAAAGGGTGGCTACCCCGACTTTATGCTCAAGGAGATTCATGAGCAGCCTCGTGTCGTACGCGATACCCTGGTGGGCCGCATGACGCCTGCTGGCGAGCTCGATATTGACGAGCTGGGCCTTTCGCTCGAGGAGCTCAACGATATCGACCGCGTCTACGTGATCGCCTGCGGCACCAGCTACCACGCCGGTCTCATTGCCAAGAACCTTATCGAGGGCTGGGCTCGCATCCCCACTGAGGTTGAGGCGGCCAGCGAGTTCCGTTATCGCAACCCCATCATTACGCCGACGACGCTCGTCGTTGCCGTGTCCCAGTCGGGCGAGACGGCCGATACCCTTGCTGCCATTCGCGACGCGCGCATCAAGGGTGCCAAGGTCTTCGGCATCACCAACGTGGTGGGTAGCCCCGTGGCGCGTGAGAGCGACGGCGTCATCTACACCAAGGCCAACAAGGAGATCGCGGTCGCCTCGACCAAGAGCTTTATCGGCCAGGTCGTGAGCCTCACGCTTTTGGCCCTGCTACTGGCGCAGGTCAAGTACCGCTTGACCACCAAGCAGGCGCGCATGCTGTTCCGCGAGCTTTCCGATACGGCCGAGCAGATCCAGTGGATTTTGGACACGCAGACCGATGCCGTGCATGAGGCTGCCCTGCTGTGCAAGGATGCGCAGTCGGCGCTGTTCGTGGGCCGCGGCATGGGTGCCGCTATTTCCTACGAGGGTGCGCTCAAGCTCAAGGAGGTCAGCTACCTGCACGCCGAGGCCTACGCCGCCGGCGAGATGAAGCACGGCCCCATCGCGCTGATCGACCCGGGCTTCCCTGTCATCGCCGTGGCCACCAAGAGTGCCACCTACGACAAGACCGTGTCGAACCTCATGGAGTGCAAGGCGCGCGGCGCCAAGGTCATCGTCGTTGCCACCGAGGGCGACGAGGAGATCAACAAGATCGCCGACTGCATTATCCGCGTGCCGGCAGTCCGCGACGTGTTCAGCCCCATCACGGCGAGTGTCCCGCTGCAGCTGCTCGCCCGCGAGGTCGCCATCCTGCGCGGCTGCGATGTTGATCAGCCCCGAAACCTCGCTAAGAGCGTGACCGTGGAATAGTTGGTTCCGCCGTTCTAGCGACCAAGGCCCGGCTCCGTTGCAGCGGAGCCGGGCCTTGTTTCATTTGCCCAGATAAAACCTGCCAAAATAAACCTGTCCCTATTTGGCAGGTTAGCGGAGCTTGCTGGTCTCGAAGTACTCGGGGAACTGGTCCAGAACCTCGGTCTGGTTGCGGAACATCATATGCAGGTGCTTGCTAACCAAAAAGCTCGCTTCGATGGGGTCGCGACCGGCGATAGCGCGGCGAATCTGCTTGTGCTCGTTCACGATGTCCTGATTGTCGAGAACCTGCGTGGCGGCGCGCAGCCAGCGGAAGCGCTCCAGGTCGGCATTGGTCTCTTCGAGCCACGACCACACGGTGCTGCGACATGCGATGCTAAAAATCATGTGATGCATGAGGTTGTCGCTCAAAAAGAAGCCGATGCGATCCTCTTCGGCCATGGCCTTTTCCTGCAGCGCGATGGCGCGGTCGAGCTGCTCGATGCCGGCCGACGTGGCGCGCGCACAGCACTCCACAATCACCTGCTTTTCCAGATGCTCGCGGATGTAGCAGGCACTCTCGGCAAGGATGAGGTTGATGGGTGAGACGTAGGTGCCGCTCTGGGGCACGGTGCGCACCAGGCCTTCCTGCGCCAAGCGAACCAAAGCCTCGCGCACAGGGGTGCGCCCCATATCCAGGTCGTCGCAAAGTTGCTTGACGCCCAGCTTTTCGCCCGGCTTGTAGTCCAGGTAGACGATTTTGCGTCGAATGGTGTGGTAGGACTGGTCCTGTAGGCTCGTTTCCTGCTCGCCGACGTGCATCGATTCTTCCATAGCGCCTCGCAACTGTTCTATCAAACTCATATGTCAGTTGTTAATTATGCCGCGAATCAGCTCTCCGCGGTGGGCAATTCGGCTGTTGCCTGAGAACTATTGCGGCATCTTAGTCTGTGTTTGCGCAAGGCTGCGCTCAATGTTGTCGTATCATAAGCCGTCGCAAACGTGAAATAGAAAGAAGGAATCCCATATGCAACTGGCAAATATCGTACGCGAGCGCTGGAAAGGCGTTTTGTTCTGCCTGATCATCGCCATTCCCGCGACGTTGCTCGGCAAACAAATTGAGGTGGTCGGCGGTCCGGTATTTGCCATCCTCTTTGGCATGGTCCTGGCGCTCGTCTTTCCCAAGAATCGTCGCGAACAGCTCGTCGCCGGCGTCACCTATACGTCCAAAAAAGTCTTGCAGTACGCGGTTATCCTGCTTGGCTTTGGCATGAACCTCTCCCAGATTCTGTCCAAGGGCGCCCAGTCGCTACCGATTATCGTGGCGACAATCTCGACCTCGCTTGTCATCGCCTTTGTGCTCTGCCGCGTTATGAACGTGCCGGGTAAGATCGCGACGCTTGTGGGTGTGGGTTCGTCGATTTGCGGCGGTTCTGCTATCGCCGCGACCGCGCCTGTCATCGATGCCGACGATCGCGAGATTGCCCAGGCCATTTCGGTCATCTTCCTGTTTAACGTTATCGCGGCGCTCGTGTTTCCAACGCTCGGCGGTATGCTCGGGCTGACCAACGAGGGCTTTGGCCTGTTTGCCGGCACCGCCATCAACGACACCTCGTCCGTAACGGCTGCGGCGAGCGCCTGGGACAGCATGCATCCCGGCGCCAATGTGCTCGAGAGCGCCACGGTGGTCAAGCTCACCAGGACGCTGGCCATTATTCCCATCACGTTGGTCCTCGCATGCTGGCAGATGCATCTGGCGCGCAAGGCCGGCGGTGACGCCAAAAGCACGTTCTCCCTTAAACGCGCGTTTCCCATGTTTGTGCTGTTTTTTGTGCTGGCGAGCGTGATCACTACGGTGCTTCAGCTTCCTGCATCCATTACGGCGCCCATCAAGGAGCTGTCGAAGTTCTTTATTGTGATGGCCATGGCGGCTATTGGTTTTAATACCGATATCGTCGAGCTGGTCAAAAAGGGCGGCAAGCCCATCGCTCTGGGCTTTTGCTGCTGGATTGGCATTGCGTGCATGAGTTTGGGAATGCAACACGTGCTGGGAATCTGGTAGAGAAGTAGCTTATTTGCGTGCTGCGTGCTGGTGAGCGCATTCTCACGGTGGAGCGATAGGAGCTCTTGCGGGTATGGCTTGTCCGCAGGTTTATAAGTCCCGAAGAGCTCTTATCGCCCCGCCAGGATGGCGATGCGGGGCAACACCTATACTCGCAGGACGGCGCTTTCTGCCCTATAGTGTTTGGTGAGCAATATCGTTCAATTTTGAAACACTCGGTCGTGCGACCGCCGGCGGTTGCACGTCGCCGCGGACAGGGGCGAATCATGGATAGCGATGCCAAGCTGAACATCTTGACCGAGGCCCTGGCTGCTGCCGGGGCCTCGGCATTGGCGATCGATGCGCGTGGGGACGTCGCGATCTCGACCATGAATGACGCGGCGCTTGAGCGGGATGTGGCGGCTTTTGTTGCTGAGCGTCTCGACCGTATAGGAGACGGCGCGCGTCTGGTTATGGGGCGTGAGGGTACGCGCCTGAGCCTGACCGTTCGCCCCACCGACAAAGAGGGCGGGGGGCTTTGGGTTGTCGTGGTCCGCGAGGTGCGCGGTGCCGCGGCGCATGCGGGCATCGAGTGGCTCAACGCCGACGAAGTTGAGGTCCGCTACGAATCGAGCGCGTACGGCATCGTTGAGGGAGCGGCTTCAGTGGCTGCGCCGGTCGTCGAGAGCTACGCGCGCGGTGTGCCCCTTATGCTCGAGGGCGAGCTGGGCGCGGGTCAGGTCGAGATCGCCAAGCGCCTCTACCTGGACGGTCCTTTTGCCGATCAGCCCTTTGTTTCCGTTGCGCTCGATGAGCTCACCGAGCGCGGTTGGCGCCATGTGCTCAAAAGCGCCGAATCGCCGTTGTTCCAAACGGGGCTGACCCTTTGCATTGAGGGCTGGAACGCGGTTGGCCCCCAGCGCCTCCGCGAGCTGGTCTCCACGATGGCCGACACCGCGTTGGCGACGCGCTGCCATGTGGTGCTGACGGCGAATGACATGCCGGGCGGCAGCGAAAGTGATCAAGCCGCCTTTGTGACCGAGCGCTTCGCCTGTGCGGTGAGCGTGGCGCCGGCAATCGCCGAGCAGGGAGCCGCGTCGACGAAGGTTGCGCGCTATTTGGAATATCTCGCTGACGCATTTGGGACGGCAGCGCCCACGCTGTCTTCCGCGGCGACGAAGACGCTCGATGCTTACCGCTGGCCGCGCAATTATCTGCAGCTCCGCGAGGTCTCGGAACGACTGTATATATTGGTGGGGGCGGGCGCGGTGGACCGCGCTGTGGCGGAGGAAGTGCTCGCCCAAGAGGACGTGATTAAGACCGCAGCCTTTGGCGCCCCGACGCTCGAAAGCGACCTGTATATCCTGCGACCGCTGGCCGATACCGAGCGAGATATCGCGCATCTGGTTGTAGATCATCTCCACAGCAACCGAACCCGTGCGGCGGAGGTACTGGGCATAAGCCGTACAACGCTGTGGCGCTTGCTGAAGGACGATGACCGTTGAGCGAGGCGCCCGTGACCGCGCGCGACGCGTGTGCTACAGTCCAAAGCGTTATTGTTTCGATTTGGTTACGGCGTGCGAGGGCATATGGCTGAGACTTCAAAACCGAGCCGCAGAAGGCGGAGTGCCGCGCCGGTCAACCGACGCACGACATCGGTGACGTGGGGTAAACACGCCTCGGGGTTTGATGGCTCGTTCAAGCGCACTAAATACGGCTATCCTTCGGCAAGCGCCCGCTTGGCAATGCAGGCAGAGTCCTCGCTGTGGGGCCGCAAACGCGTGGTGGGCTCAAAGCTCAAGCACGACGGAACGCTCGGTTACATCAGCCGCGGGGCGGCTCGCCGCAGTGGACTCAATCCGGCTGGTTGGCATCGTTATGTTCCGATCGTGGCCGTCGTTGCAGTGATCGTCATCGCACTCGCTGCGCTTGGCTACGCCGGCGGTGGCGCCAACTTGGACGCAGTGTTTAAATCGCCCGAGCTCGCGCATGCAGGCACAGAAGTTATCGAGGGCGCTCAGACCCAGACAGGCGTCGCGCCCCAGCGCGGCATCGTCGCGGCGGCCACCACCATCGCAGATGCTCAAAAGGACGAAGGCGAGCAAGGTAACGACGCCGAAACGACCCAGACGAACGAAACGACGACAACGGCGACGTCAATATAAGTTACGAGTGGGGTAGCTAAAAAAGCCCCGTCCCAAATTAGCCACCCCGCTGACGCTCCTGGGTTACCTTACGTAGATGATGTTGTCGCGGCGGGGTTTGGGCTCGGGTAGCGTGTCCTCGGCGTAGCCAAGAATGCAGTTACCGACACCGCGCAGGCTGCCGTCGGCGGGTAGACCCCAACTGGCCAGTAGCTCCAGGCCCTCGGGCGAATCGAAAACCTCGTGGGCGCGATGAATCCAGCACGAATCAACGCCCAGCGCATAGGCAGCGTTGAGCAGGTTGCCCATGGCGAGCGAGCCGTCTTCCAGATGTGTGGGCACGCTGCGGTCAACCAGCACCACCACAACGGTCTTGGCGCCATAGAAGGGGTCGCTGTTGCTGCCCATGACTTGCGCGTTGAGCTGCGAGAGACGCTCGACGGTCGCGGGGTCGGTGACGGCGACAAACGTCACCGGCTGGCGGCCCATGCCGCTCGGTGCATATTGGCCGGCTTCGATAATACGTGCAAGCTTTTCGGCCTCGACGGGACGATCGCTGTAGTTGCGGCAGCTGCGGCGGTGAATGAGTGCTTCGATAGTCTCCATGGTGTCTCCTTGCGGTGGCGTTGCAGATGCCCCGTTCATACCCGTCGGGCTCAAACGATAGACGGTCAATTGCCCGGCCAAAAGGATAGATTCCAATTGGGAAAGTAGGTTTGCATAAAAGTACCTTCAGAATGTGACAAACAAATGGGATGGTTAAACGTTTTATCCCGTCTACCCTGCGCTTTTTTACCACTTGCCTAAATGACGAACGCATAACCTTTGATAAAGGTTTTACTAAAGGAGTACCAACGTTTATCAATGCGCCGTGGTGGCGCCGGGCCAGGAGGTAACATCATGTTCCAGGCTGGAGATGTCGTCGAGACCGATTTCGAAGGATTTCTGAAGCTGCTGCGTTCCAAGACGCGCGCTTTCGTGTCGATCAACGATCACGAGTACTACATCACGCACACCGATGGCTATTGGCGTGTTCAGGATTGCGAGGCCCTCAACGACAAGGGCCACTTTACTGACTGCTCCGAGCTGGTCAACACGGTCTGCGAGGTCGTCGAGCTGCCGTGGATTGCCGGCAAGAGCCTGCATGACAGCTTCTCGGGTGCTACGGTCTATGAGGCCGTCGCTGCTTAACAGCCAACACTCGATATTCTCTCGCAACCGCCGGCGCCGCCCCCGCGCCGGCGGTCTTTTTTGTCGATATGCTTATGTAGAGCCGACCATAAACAACGAGCTTGTTGACGATAGTCAAAACTCGGACTAATGTAGAGATATTAATTGGTCAAAACTCGGACTATCGAATGGTGGGAGAGATGAATAGTGCAGTTAGCCCGGTCGATTTCGACCGGATGCTCAACGGGCTTGACCGTATCTATTCGGAGTTCGCGCGCGCCTGCGGTCTTTCGGACTGCGCCTACTGGATGCTCGTCGACACGAGTGCGGCGGGCGGAAGCGTTGCCGTGAGTCGGCTGACGAGTGAATGGTTCTACAGCAAACAGACCATCAATTCGGCGATCAAGACGCTTAGGGCGCGGGGCTTCGCAACGTTGGAGTTTGCCGAGGGCAGTCGTAAGAACAAGGTTGTGCGACTGACCGAAGAAGGCGTGCAGTTTGCCAAGCGCTACGCGTTGCCGGCGCAAAAAGCCGAGCAACAGGCATTCGAGGCGCTCGAGCCGTGGGAACAGCGCGAGATCATGCGCTTGGTCGGTAAGTTCTCCCATGTTCTTAACGAAGAGTGCGAGGCATTTAAACGGCAAGTGGCCGCCGAGAACGAGGCTGACGATAAGGGCGAGGGGGACACATGCGACTCTTAATGAGGTTTATGAGGCCGTACCGCGGTCTGATTGCGGTGACGCTGTTTGCGGTGCTGATAGATAACGTCGGTACGCTGTTGGTTCCCACGATGCTGGCGAACATGGTCAACACCGGTATTACCACGGGCGACATCGACTATATTTTACGCAACGGCCTGTACATGCTTATCGCGACCAGCATGGCTAGCGGCGGCACGGTGCTGGGCTGCTATCTTTCGGCGCGCCTGGCCGCCAACGTGGCTTGCGATATCCGCAATGCCGTGTACGACAAATCGCTCGAGCTCGCGGCCAGCGATTTTGAGCGCTTTGGCACCGGATCGATGATCACGCGCTCGCTCAACGATATCAACGTGATTCAGCAGGCGATTCTGCAGACGATTCAGCTGGTGCTGCCCGTGCCTTTTTTGGCTGTGGCGGGCATCATCTTCGCCTGGTTTATCGATCCTGCCATGGGCACGCTTCTGGGCGTAGTCGTTGCGATTGTGCTGGTGGCGGCGGTCTTTACGGTTGCCAACGCGGCTCCGATCTTTATGCGCTTGCAGAGCTTTATCGACCGCATGAACGTGGTGCTGCGCGAAAACATCGTGGGCGTGCGCGTCATCCGTGCGTTTAACAAGGAGCGTCACGAGGAGCGGCGCCTGGACGAGGTGTTTAGCGACTACGCCGCCAACGCCATCAAGGTCAACCACCTGTTTGTGGGCCTCGACAGCTCCAGCTTCTTTTTGATGAACATCGCCGAGGTGGCGGTGCTGTGGGTGGGCGGCAACCGCGTAGGCGCCCACGCCATGCAGATTGCGAGTATCTCGGCGGTGCTGGAGTATGCAATTCTGATCCTGTTCTTTGTGATGATGGCCCAGATGGTGGTGCTGACGCTTCCGCGTGCTGCCGCGTGCCTGAACCGTGCGCAGCAGGTGTTGGAGATTGAGCCGAGCATCGTCGATGGCGAGCGCACGCTGGATGACGGGGCGCGCGAGCCCCAAGACGAAGCCGATGCGGTGGCCGTGTTCGACCACATGTCGTTTCGCTTTGACGATGCCGACGAGGACACCCTGTGCGACCTGAGCTTTGCCTGCCGTCGCGGTCAGACGACTGCGATCGTTGGCTCGACAGGCTCGGGCAAATCGACGGTGGCAAAGCTTCTGCTGCGCTTCCACGATGCCACCAAGGGCTCCATTCGCCTGAATGGTGTGGACCTGCGCGAGCTTACGCAAGACGAAATCCGCGGGCGCATTGCCTATGTGCCGCAGAAGGCGTGGCTGTTCTCGGGCACGGTGGCAAGCAATCTGCGCTTTGGCAACGAAGACGCGACTGAGGCCGACATGCTTCATGCGCTCCAGGTTGCCCAGAGCACCTTTGTGCTCGATCAGCCGCAGGGGATCGATACCCCGGTGGCGCAGGGCGGTACGAACTTTTCGGGCGGCCAGCGCCAGCGTTTGGCAATCGCCCGTGCGCTCATGAAGCATGCCGATCTATATATCTTCGATGACAGTTTTTCGGCCCTGGACTTTAAGACCGATGCCGCCCTGCGCCATGCGTTGCGGGACGAGACGTGCGATGCCGCGGTGCTCATCATCGCCCAGCGCATCTCGACTATTTTGCATGCCGATCAGATCGTGGTGCTCAAAGACGGCAAGATCGTGGGCCTAGGCACGCACGACGAGCTTATGGAAACCTGCGAGGTGTACCGTGCCATCGCGGAATCGCAGATGAAGGGAGGTGAGTAGCATGACCGAGGAGCTCAAGAAGCAGGGCGGCGTTGATGACGCCGCTGCCGCGGGACTGGTCGAGGAAACGGCTGCCGCGTCGACCGAGCTGGATGACGCCGCCAAGGCTGCGGCCGAGCGCGAGGCTCGCCGCCAAGCGCTCTACGAGGAAAACGAACGTGCCGAGGACGAGCGCGCCCGCGCCGAGGCGGAGCGTATGCGCGACGTGGACGACGAAGACGAGGACGAGACGCCTCGGGATACCTGGGCGACGGTGCGCCGCCTGTGGAGTGAGGCTGCCGGCGACCATTGGCGCTTCTATATCGTGTTCGCGAGCATTGTGTTCTATGCCATCTTTAACACTGCCGCGCCGGCATATAGCGCCCGCGTGATCGATGAGCTGTGGAGCCACATTCAGGTGGCGTTTGCCAACGACACCACCTTCAACATCACCTGGGAGAACTGCGGCAGGACCATCTTCATCTACTTTATGATTTGGACGGCTGCTGCCTCGTTCTATGCGCTCCAGAGCTTTTTGATGTCGAGCGTCGCTGAGCGCCTCAATCTGCGCCTGCGCAACCGCATCGCCCAAAAGCTCAATCGTCTGCCGCTCGCCTTTTTTGACGCACATCGTCCCGGTGAGGTCGTCAGCCGTGCGACCAACGACTTGGACAAGATGTCCGAGAGCATGCAGCGCGGCTTGCTGCAGCTGCTGGTATCGATCGGCACGGTTGTTGGTGCTGTGAGCGTGATGTTCGTGTTCAGCGTGCAGCTTACGCTCGTCTTTCTGTTCTTTACGGCACTGTCGCTGCTGGTGACCAAAGTGGTCTCGCGTCGCACACATGACGTGACGGGCGAGCGTCAGGAGTGGGTGTCCAAAATCACGAGCGCGGTCGAGGAAGGCTATTCGGGCCGTCTGGTGATCCGCGCGTTTAACCGCGAACGTCAGAGCTCCGCTGAGGCGCACGAGGCTTCGAAGGAACTGGCTCGTGTGAGCACCAAGGCCGACTTTATGATCAATGCTGTCGGCCCCGCAGTGCGCTTTATCGGCCGTTTGGCGCAGATCGTTATTGCGCTTGTGGGCTGCAGCATGCTGGTTGCCGGTCACATGACCGTCGGCGTGTTCCAGGCGTTCTTCCAGTTTATCTACGAGGCGTCCGAGCCCATGACGCAGTTGTCGTTTACCTTCAACTCGCTGCAGAGTGCGCTGGCGAGTGCAGAGCGCGTGTTCGACCTGCTCGATGAGCCCGAGATGGAGGCCGATCCGCTGCCGGACAAGGCCGCCAAGCTGCCGGGTCGCGTGGAGGGCCGCGTCTCCTTTGAGCATGTGCGCTTTGGTTATTCGCCCGACAAGCCGCTTATGCGCGACGTGTCGTTTACCGCCGAGCCGGGCCAGAAGATTGCCGTGGTGGGAACCACGGGCGCAGGCAAGACGACGCTCATCAACCTGCTCATGCGCTTCTACGAGATTGACGGCGGGCGTATTACGCTCGACGGCGTGGATACGAGCCGCATGGACCGCGGCGAGCTACGGCAGCAGTTTGGCATGGTGCTGCAGGACGCCTGGCTGTTCGACGGCACGATTGCCGAGAATATCGCCTACGGCTGCCCCGAGGCGACGCGCGACGAGATCGTGGCGGCTGCGCGCGCCGCGCAGGTCGACTTCTTTGTGCGCACCATGCCGCAGGGCTACGACACGCGCGTGGCCAACGATGCCGAGAGCATCAGCCAGGGCCAGCGTCAGCTGCTGACCATCGCTCGCGTGCTGCTCAACAACCCGGCGATTCTCATTCTGGACGAGGCGACCTCAAGCGTGGACACGCGTACCGAGCTTGCTATCGGCCGCGCCATGGACGCGCTCATGCGCGGGCGCACGAGCTTTGTGATCGCGCATCGCCTGTCGACGATCGTGGACGCCGACCTGATCTTGGTCATGGATCACGGCAACATTATCGAGCAGGGCACGCATAAGGAGCTGCTGGCTGCCGAGGGTGCCTACGCCGACCTCTATTTGAGCCAGTTCGCCTAATGTGACAAAGGGACAGTCCCACATGTCACATCAAAAAGAAAGGCGCGCCGGGGATGAATTCCCTGGCGCGCCTTCTTGCGTTGATGCCGATGTCGTTTTGTACCGCTTGCGTTCCTAGCGTTCGTCCACGAGCTTTGCGACGAGGGCTTTGAGCTCGGCCACCTCTCGCTCGAGTTCTTTGACGCGGCGGGCGTTCTCGGTGATGCCCTGGCGGTTGAGGGCACTCTGCTCGGCGGCGTCATCGGGCATGTACTCGCGATGCTGCTTGGCATCGAAGCTCTCCTCGAACACGCGGCAGCCGTTGCGCTTGATGATGCGTCCCGGCACGCCCACGACGGTGCAGTTGTCGGGCACGTCCTTAACGACGACCGAGTTGCCGCCGATCTTGACGTTGTTGCCGATGCGGATGTTGCCGAGCACCTTGGCGCCCGTGCCCACGGTGACGTTGTTGCCGAGCGTTGGGTGGCGTTTGCCGGTCTCGTTGCCGGTACCGCCGAGCGTGACGCCCTGGTAGAGCACGCAGTTGTCGCCCACGACGGTGGTCTCGCCGATGACGACGCCCATGGCGTGGTCGATAAAGAAATGCTTGCCGATCTGTGCGGCGGGATGAATCTCGACGCCGGTGATGTGGCGGGTGATTTGCGAGAGCACGCGGGCGAGCGAGCGATGACCGTGCTCCCAGAGCCAGTGCTCGGGCACGTGGTTCCACTTGGCGTGCAGGCCAGGATAGGAAAGGAAGATGACTAGACCGTTTTGCGCGGCGGGATCCTGCGCTTGGACGGTCTTGATGTCCTCGCGAATGGTATTGATAAAGCTCACCGGCCGCCCTCCCTTAGCGCCATGGCAATGCGATTCAATAAAGTATAGCGATTCGCTAGGGATTAGGAAGGATAATCTTGACGGTATTGCACGACAGGTGTCAGTTATGCAAACTTGCTGGTAATGGGGTCATGCTTTTGTGGGGTTGCGCACGAGGGGGCGCCGCAACCGTATACTGGTCAACTTGGACGTATCCGCGCCCACAACTGAGAGGTTTTACTTCATGGGTTTCATCAATTTTATTGCCGAGCTGCTTAAGGACCCGCGCACCGCGATCGCCAGCTGGATCGCCGCCGGCCCGCTTATGGCCTACGGCTGCGTGTTCCTGATCATCTTTATCGAGACGGGCGTGGTGTTCTTCCCGTTCCTTCCCGGTGATTCGCTGCTGTTCGCCTCGGGTTTCTTTGCCCACAACGGCGGCTTTAACATCGTGGCGCTTCTGGCCACCGCATGGGCCGCTGCCATTTTGGGCGATCAGTGCAACTTTATGATCGGTCACTTCTTTGGCCGCAAGATCATCGCTTCGGGCAAGGTCAAGGCCATGACGCCCGAGCGCATCAAAAAGTCCGAGGACTTCTTGGACAAGTGGGGTCACCTGGCCATCTTCCTGGGTCGCTTCTTCCCGTTTATCCGCACCTTTGTGCCCTTTATCGCTGGCATGGGCGGCATGCACTGGCGCAACTTTGTCGTCTTTAACGTGCTGGGCGGCATTACCTGGTCGACGGTCTTTACGCTGCTGGGCTACTTCTTTGGCGGCATTCCCTTTGTGCAGGAGCACTTTGAGCTGCTGATTATCGGCATCGTTGCCGTGTCGATCATCCCGACCGTGGTCGGTCTGGTCAAGGCTAAGCTGGGTAAATAGAACGCGTAGCTCGAGCCAGCGCGCAAACCGTGCAGTTGAGGCCCGTCGCCGTTTACGGTGGCGGGCCTCTTCAGCTTCGGTCAAATGAAATTACTTTAGTTAGTTAAAGAAAAACGTTTTATCCGACGCGCGTGCGGAGTACAATCTCGTGCATGCGAATCGACGTGCCATCGGTTTTGATGCTGTTCGCGTGTCCCGTCCGGCTCTACGCTCCGGGCGTGCGACGTTGCGACGCGGTCGGCCTCGGTCCTTGCGTGCGGGTTCGCGAGTTTGCAACTGTGTATGTAAGGAGCGACATATGACTGTCGAGAAGAAGGATATCGATTGGGGTAGCCTCGGCTTTGGCTACATGAAGACCGATTACAGCTACGAGGCTCATTGGAAGGATGGCGAGTGGGACGAGGGTGGCCTGACCACCGACCACACCCTGCATGTCTCCGAGTGCGGCGGCATCTTCCATTACTGCCAGGAGGTCTTTGAGGGCCTGAAGGCCTACACCGCCGAGGACGGCAGCATCGTCTGTTTCCGTCCCGACATGAACGCCGAGCGTATGTACAACTCTGCCCAGCGCCTCGAGATGCCCCCGTTCCCCAAGGACAAGTTCGTTGAGGCCGTCAAGCAGGTCGTTTCTGCTAACGCCGCCTGGGTTCCGCCCTTCGGTTCTGGTGCAACCCTGTACGTGCGTCCGTTTATGATCGGCTCCGGTGACGTGATCGGCGTGGCTCCCGCTCCTGAGTACACGTTCCGCATCCTCGTGACCCCGGTCGGTCCGTACTTTAAGGGTGGCCTCAAGCCCGTCAAGCTGCGCGTTTCCGAGTATGACCGTGCCGCACCGCACGGCACCGGCAACATCAAGGCCGGCCTGAACTACGCCATGTCCCTTAAACCCACGATGGAGGCCCATCGCGAGGGCTATGCCGAGAACCTGTATCTCGACTCCGAGTCCCGCACCTATGTCGAGGAGACCGGTGGCGCCAACGTCCTGTTCGTGAAAGAAGATGGCACGCTCGTCGTTCCGCAGTCGCACACCGACTCCATCCTGCCCTCTATCACCCGCCGTTCGCTCGTTCAGGTTGCTCAGGACCTGGGCATGACCGTTGACCAGCGCCCCGTCGAGTGGGCCGAGGTCAAGGCCGGCACCTTTGTCGAGTGCGGCCTGTGCGGCACCGCTGCCGTCATCTCTCCGGTTGGCGAAATCGACAACAAGGTTTACGGCGCCGACGAGACCGTGACCTTCCCGGCTGGATACACCGAGATCGGCCCTGTGATGAAGAAGCTTCGCGAGACCCTGACGGGCATCCAGTCTGGTGCTGTTGAGGATAAGCACAACTGGGTTTACACCGTCGCGTAAGCTGTCTTAGCTGTCCGGCCCGAGGGCGACCTTCCTTTCCGGCGCGTCCTCGGACATGAAAGAACCTCCGCTGCGCACTACGTGCGGCGGGGGTTCTTTCGTCCTGCGGAGTGCGCCGGAAAGGAAGGTCGCCCTCGGGCCAGCGTTACCTCGGCGCTGCCGTTGCGGGCAATATGGATCTGAATAAAGATGAAGCGCGGCCTTTTAGGCCGCTCTTTTGTTTTGGTTCGCGCCATGTGGGGGTGGTGGCGACGTGCATTTTTGCGAGTATTCTGCAGTCGAAGGCCCCTGCATACCGACCTCGGGCAAAAAATCGGGATTTCTCGATGTTTTCTACGGATGATGGGCGGGGCTATGGGCTGACAGCGTTTGATTTGCAGGGATATTCGCGGTCTTTGGCATTTATCGTGGCGCCCGAAGCTCTTGGTTATGTTGAATACTCCTAAAAATGCACGGCGCTTAGAGGGGGACCTTCGCGAAAAAGGAAACCGCCCCGTCGAAGTATGCATTCGACGGGGCGGTTTATGCATTTGGCCGATTAAGGATGCGCTGCCAAACTACTAGAACTTTACGGTCGGGGCCTGGCGGGCTGCTTCGGCGGCCTCGAAGCCCTGGCGCTCCTTAAACTGGAAGATGCCAGCAAAGATGACAGCCGGGAACGTCTGAATGGCGTTGTTGTAGCTGAGCACGCAGTCGTTGTAGCTCTGGCGTGCATAGCTAATCTTGTTCTCGGTGTCCTCGAGCGATGCCTGCAGCTGCGTAAAGTTGGTGTTTGCCTTAAGATCGGGATAGGCCTCGGCCACAGCGAAGAGCTGGCGCAGTGCGCCGGTCAGCACGTTGTCGGCTTCCATCTTGGCCTCGGGCGTGGTGGCCTTGACGGCGGTGTTACGCGCGCTGATCACGGCGGAGAGCGTCTCCTGCTCGTGCTTGGCGTAGCCCTTGACGGTTTCGACCAGGTTGGGGATCAGGTCGTTACGGCGCTGCAGCTGCGTATCGATGTTCTGCCAGGCGTTATCGATGCGGTTACGCTTGGTGACCATGTTGTTGTAGATGCCGGCGATGGCGCAGACAATCACAATGACAACAACGATGCCGATGATGACGGTAATCATGATGTCTCCGTTTCGAATGGCCGCGGCGGCATGCGCCAGCTGCCGTTGGTATAACGCTACTAGTATACCCGCAACGTTTTACCGTGCCGAACTTTCCGGTAAGCGTTGTGTTTTCGGCGGGGTTGGCACCGGGGCAAAGCGCGCGAGGTACAGGTGTAAGATATGCGACAGATTGACGAGTGTTGTCTTTGTCCTGAGGATGGCGATACCAGTGGACCTTCGCATCAAGAAAACCTACCGCGCCCTGTTCGATGCCTTTACCGAGCTTCTCGAGGAGCATCGGTTTGAGGACCTGACGGTCGCCATGCTGTGCGACCGCGCCATGATTCGCCGCACGACGTTCTACAAGCACTTTCGCGACAAGAACGATTACTTTGCCTTTTATATCGATGAGCTCATGTCGGGCTTGCCGCAAAAACAGCCCGATGAGGCCGGCGCGGTATCTGCCGAGGACGTGCGCGCGCTTCGGCACGCGATTTTGGACGATGCCATGGATTTGATTCTGGCGCACGAGCGGCTCATGGATAACATTTTGGCAAGCAGCATGTCGGGCATGTTGACCAACGTTATTTGCGACCGCATTGCCCGCTCCATCCGCGAGCGTGTGATGAACGTGCTTGCCGAGGATGCCCTGGCCCCCGTGTCACTCGAGACGACGTCTGAGTTTGTCGCCGGCGGTATTATTCGACTTTTCACGATATGGTGGGAATCGGGCCACGATCTTGAGCGCCGACCTGAGATAGCCGACGTGGTCGATGCGTTGTTTGAGCGGACCATGACACCGGTGCATCACTAGGAGTGGCGGAGAGAGGGGGATTCGAACCCCCGGAACGCTCTCGCGCTCAACGGTTTTCAAGACCGCCGCATTCAACCGCTCTGCCATCTCTCCGTGAGTCGTAATGATAGCATCGTTTTGAATTTGCAACAGGGAAGGCGAACGATGACGATCACCGAAATCGACGAGAAGTTCATGCGCGAGGCGTTGGCGGAGGCGCGCGCCGCCGCGACGGTGGGCGAGGTGCCCATCGGAGCCGTAGTGGTGCGCGACGGCGAGATCGTCGCGAGGGCGCACAATCGGCGCGAGCTCGACCAGGATCCTTCGGCTCATGCCGAGTTCGCGGCCCTGTGCGCTGCCTCTCGGTCGCTCGGTCGTTGGCGCCTTTCCGATTGCACGGTCTACGTGACGCTCGAGCCATGCTGCATGTGTGCGGGGCTTATGGTTAACGCGCGCGTGGGGCGCTGCGTGTATGGCGCGGCTGATGCCAAGGCGGGCGCGCTGGGATCCCTGTATGACCTCAATGCCGACTCGCGCCTGAATCATCGGTTCAATGTGACCGCCGGCGTACTGGCGGATGAATGCCGCGAGCTGCTGAGTAGCTATTTTGGCGGTCTGCGCGGAGCGGGCGGCGCTGATTGCGGTTGTGGGGCCGATCTTGAAGCACACGCCGCTCACGCCGCAGCGCTTGCAGGTGCCGGTGAGGATGCTGGCACGGCGGTTGACTTTGGTCCCGCATGCCGTCGGCCCCGCCGTGTGCTGCTGGCGATCGACTCCTTTAAGGGCAGCGTTTCGAGCGCGCAGGCGGAGGCAGCGGTTGCCGAGGGCATGCGCCATGTGTGGCCCGATGCCGAGCTGAACGCTTTGCCGCTGGCAGATGGCGGTGAGGGGACGCTCGATGCCGTTGCCGCGTGCGGCGGTGAGATTGTGACCTGCGAGGTTGCGGGACCCTTTGGCGATGGTGTGCCTGCCCGGATGTTAGTGGACGGCGAGCACGAGTCGGTTGTTATTGAGATGGCCGAAGCAGCAGGCATCGGGTACTCACCTTGCACGGAATCGGCGGCGCTGGCTGCTACAACCTATGGCGTGGGCGAGCTGATGCTCCGTGCAGTTCGTGTCGGGGTAAAGACTATCTATATTGGCTTGGGCGGCAGTGCCACCAACGACGGTGGCGCCGGCATGCTGCAGGCGCTGGGCGCGCGTGTGGTCGATGATCAGGGATGCGATGTCGCCCCCGGTCTTGCCGGCCTTGAGCAGGTGGCGAGCGTTGATTTGGCGCCAGCGCTGCAGGCTTTGGATGATGCTCGTATCGTTGTGCTTTCCGATGTCGAGAATCCGCTCGTGGGGCGTCGAGGCGCACTGGCGGTGTTTGGCGGGCAGAAGGGCCTGCCGGCGGATGATGTCGAGGCGCTGCGCAGATACGACGGCTGGATGGTCGGCTACGGTCGCCTGCTCGATGCGGCAATTTTCGAGGCGCGAGCCCAGGGGTTGTTGCGCACACCCGAGGGCGCACGGACATTTGGCTCGGTGCTCGGCGTGCCCGGCGCGGGCGCTGCCGGTGGCTTGGGAGCCGCGTTGCTGGCGCTCGGTGCGGAGCTGCGCTCGGGTGTAGAGACGGTGCTCGATCTCGTGGGGTTTGACGAGCGCGTGCGCGATGTCGACCTGGTCATAACAGGCGAGGGCAATATGGACGAGCAGTCCGCCGCCGGTAAGGCGCCGGTGGGTGTGGCTCGCCGCGCCAGGCGATATGGCAAGCCGGTGGTCGCCGTCGTGGGCGGCCGTGCTGACAACCTGAACGCGGTATATGAGCAAGGTATCGACTTGGTACTGCCGATCTGCCGCAAGCCCATGCCTCTCGACCAGGCGCTCAATCCTCAGGAAGCCACAACCAACCTCATCTTCGCCGGTGAGTCAGCCGCCCAAGCCTACGACCTCGCTCGCCTCTAAAACCCATCCCCTCGATAAGTTGCGGTGAAATACGGAGTGTTTTTGCCTTTAAGGTGCCAATTCAGTCCGTATTCCACCGCAACTTCGAGAATGGCCATTCGAGGTTGGCCGCCTTGTGCCTTGGGTCGGACCGTTTGCCACGAAATGCGACCATCTACTACGTTCAACCGGCCACCTTCGACCATCCCGGAATTTGCAAAAACAAAACCGCAGGTAGAAAGCTTGCCGATTTTCGAAAAGCCGGCTATGGTTGACCCCTGCGGCCTAAACGTAGTAGATGGGCTCTTTCTGTGGTGCGGCACCAAGCCGGTCATTTTGGGATCGGACTATTTTGACTACTCATTGGCTGCTCTGGCAATCGGGCTGCAAAAGTAGTCAAAAAAGCTCCGTCCCAAATTAGCTACCTTGCTCTGGCGGGCGGGAGCAGGTAAGATATACCGAGCGCCTAGCGCGTTCGATGGGTTCGGATGACGACATGTTCCGAATCTGGTCAGGTCCGGAAGGAAGCAGCCATAAGGAGCCTCTGTCGGGCATCCGAATCCATCGAGCGCACGGGCTTTCTTTTTGCGCGGTTTTACCAAACCGCGCAATGCTCGACGCTGCGCGCCACCCAGAGCGACAATTTGTCATTCAAAAGGCAAGGCATGACCAGAAGGTCTATGCCTTGCCTTTTTCATGCCAACTTGTTCGCTCTGGATGTCGCTCGCTGGCTGCGCCAAAACATTGAAGGTCGCGTGGCTCGGGCGTGACCGCTGGTCCTCGGCTTCGCCTGCGGGATCGCTCGACTACCAAACACCTCGCCGCCGGCCGGGCCCCGTCGTCCAAAAATCACCCGTAAAGGCGCGTTTATCTAATTTAATCTATCCCTTGCGGAATGCGGCTTGCTGGCGTTGTCTGGGCATTGATGGCTACGTGGTTCAAGAGGCGGCGGTGCTGTTGCTTGAATTTTTGCAGTTAAAGAGGCCCGTTTCCTTAGGTGGGGAAACGGACCTCTTTTTGTCTCTGGGCTTGTGAATTGGCGGAGACAATAACCGTTGGCAGCTATTTTGAGTTCCTGATGCGGCGTGTGGCTGTGGCGGTTATTCCGAGGCCTGCGGTGGCGACTGCTGCGAGTGCGATTGCGCTCGGCGCTGTGTCGCCTGTGTTTGCGAGCTTGCTGGCGGTCGTATTTGCTTGCTTGCCGCTGCTCGAGTTCGCCTGCTTGGTGGAGCTTGGTAGGGCGTCTTTGCCGGTTGCAGGTGAGGCAACGGGCGGTGTCGCCTCGGCGGGTTGCGTTGAGCCGGAGGGAGGCGTCGTCTCGGTCGGTTTCGTTATCTCGGGCGAGGTGGCCTTGTCTGCCGCGGCCTTTGCCTCTTCGTATGCCTTGCAGGCGTCGTCATAGGCCGCTTGCGCCTTTTCCAAATCGCCGAGGAGCGCATTTCGCTTGGCTATGTCCTCGTCGATGTGGGCTTTAGCTTCCTCTGCCTCACTTTCGAAATGCTGAACCTGTTTTTCCTGGCTTTCGAGTCGGCGTTGGTAGGAGTGAAGATCATCTTCATAAGATTTTTCTCGCCTTTCTGCCGCCATGATCTCACTGCGCAACTGCTTAATATGCTCCTTAATAGCTGTGCTGGGCTCCTCGTCGCCGAGTGCTTCAAGTGCCTTATCTAATTCTGCCTGAAGGCCGCTTGTCCGGTTGTGGGCCTCATCGTATTTGGCTTGGGCTGCATCGACGTTCGCTTGCATGGCGGGAAGGGGTTCCCTCCGTTTGGCGGCTTCCGCCACCACCATGTCGTAGAGTTCTTGAAATGCGGCAATGTCATCATCGATTTCCGCAATTTTCTCGGGACTTGCGGCGTCTTTTGCGGCCTCGAGGTTTTTGAGCGCTTCCTGCATGGCTGCATACGCTTTTTCTTTTGCGGCGGCCGCGTCTTCCGTCTGCAAGGCAACTGCACCGGTGGGGGCGTTGGTTTCTGCCGCGATCGCCGTTACGGGGGCGATTCCCGCGACAAGTGCCGCGGAAAGGGCGATGCCCACAGTTGCTCGTCTTGCTCTTCTTGCGAGAATGTCGTTCATCTCGGCACCTCATTTCAAGGGTCGGCGACTAACTTGGTAGCACTAATGCAAGTATACCAAGTGGTCGACCCGACACTGGCTGGGTGCGCGCCTCTCCGCTTCTTTGGAAACCGAATCCCATTAGAAATGACGAGTTGTTTACGCTTCTTTTGGGCTCACCGTACTATCATGATTCGGATTGAGTGTGAATGATGATAGGGAGCGCCTATACATGATTGAGCTGCTCAGGCGTTTTGGTGGTGAGTTTCGCCGGTATATGGTGATTGGCCCTGCGTGTAAGCTGATCGAAGTGATCTTTGACCTGCTGACGCCGCTGGTGATTGCCCAGATGATCGATAAGGGTATTGGCGCACACGATGTCAACGCCGTTATCCACTACGGCATGGTACTTGGCGCCATGGCTGTGATCGGCATCTCGTTTACGCTCGTCTGCCAAAAGATGGCGGCGCTCACCTCGCAGGGCATGGGCACCGATATCCGCGGTGCGCTCTACCAGCACATCAACAAGTTGAGCTATGCCGAACTCGACCGCTTTGGCACGCCGTCGCTTATCACCCGCATCACCAACGACGTCAACCAGGTGCAGCTCGCTGTGGCGCTGGGCGTACGCATGCTCATCCGCTGGCCCTTCTTGGCGGTGGGCTCTATGTGCGCGGCCCTTGCCATCGACCTTAAGCTCGGCATGATCTTCTTGATCTGCACGCCCGCTATCGGCCTGGTGTTTTGGTTTGTCATGGCGCGCTGTATCCCGTATTACAGGCAGCTGCAGGCAAAGCTCGACCGCATCGCGCTGATCTGCCGCGAGGGGCTTTCGGGCGCCCGCGTGGTTCGCGCCTTTGTGCGCGAGGACCACGAGCGCAAGCGTTTTGCCCAAGCCGCCGATGACCAGGCCAATACTGCCATCGCGGTGGGCAAGCTCTCGTCGATCCTTAATCCCGTCACGTTTCTTGTGATGAACCTGGGCGTGTGCGCCATCCTGTGGGTGGGCGGCATCCAGGTCAACGTGGGCGAGCTTACGCAGGGCCAGGTCATGGCGTTTGTGAACTACATGACGCAGACCCTGACCTCCATTGTGTACGTCGCCAACCTGGTCGTGGTCTTTACCAAGGCGAGCGCGAGTGCTTCGCGTATCAACGAGGTGCTCAACTGCGAGCCGAGCATCACCGACGAGGGCAATCAGTCGGTTGCGCTGCCCAAGCCGAGCGAACTGGCGGGTGGCGCTGTTCCGGTCCCCGCGCTGAGCTTGAGCCATGCGAGCTTCTCCTTTGGCGCGGGCGCGGCAAATGCCGTCAACGATGTGACCCTGGAGCTCCCGCTGGGCAAGACGCTTGGCATTATCGGCGGTACGGGTAGCGGCAAGTCCACGCTCGTCTCGCTTATCCCGCGCCTGTACGATGCGAGCACCGGCAGCGTGAGTGTGATGGGCGCCGACGTGCGCACCTGGCCGCTCGACCAGCTGCGCCGTGTGGTCGCGACCGTTCCACAGCGTGCGTCGCTGGTGAGCGGCACCATCCGCAGCAACCTGACCTGGCGCGACGAGGCTGCGATCGACGAGGATCTCTGGGCGGCGCTCGACATGGCGCAGGCGAGCGAGTTCGTGCGCAACAAGCCGCAGGGGCTCGATACCCCGGTCGAGGCGGGCGGTAAGAACTTCAGCGGTGGCCAACGCCAGCGCCTGACCATCGCGCGCGCCCTGGTGGGCTCGCCTCAGATATTGATCATGGACGATTCTGCCTCGGCGCTCGACTTTAAGACCGACGCGGCGCTTCGCCATGCCATCCGCGAGCGCAGTGTGCGCGGTGCCGCCGAGGGCGGGCTGCCGCTCACGACCGTCATCGTGAGCCAACGTGTCTCGACCGTGCGCGACGCCGATATGATCTGCGTACTTGACCACGGTTCGGTCGCGGGCCTGGGCGCGCACGATGAGCTCTACACGACCTGCCAGCTCTACCGCGAGATTTGCCAGTCGCAGCTTCGCCGCGAGGAGCTCGAGGGTCAGCAGGGGAGCACGACGCCCGCGTCCGCTCCGACCGTCCCCGCATCTGTCTGCGCAAAGGAGGGCTGCTAAATGAATCCGTATACTTCTTCCGGTTCGGTCGCCACGATGACGGCCAACGTGTCCGGCAACGATAACCTCAACGACCTGGGTGACGGCCCGCGTCAGCCCGGCGACCCCGAGCGCTACCCCGTGGGCGCGGTGACCCGCCGTCTGCTGGGCTACGTTCGTCCGCACCGCATTTCGTTTGCGGCATCGTTTGTGAGCGCCGCCATCTCGGTGGTCTTGCAACTCTATACGCCCATCCTCATCGGCGAGGGCATCGACCTCATCGTTGCCGCCGGGCAGGTGGACTTCGGGTCGCTGCTGCCGCTCGTTACCAAGCTCGCAACCGTCGTGGTGGGCGCGGCGGCCTTCCAGTGGCTGCAGGGCTACTGCGTTAACCGCTTGTCCTACGAGACGGTGCGCGACATGCGCGTGGAGGCGAGCGACAAGCTCAGCCGCATGCCGCTCAGCTTTATCGACGGCCATGCCCACGGCGACCTCATGAGCCGCGTGGTCAACGACGTCGACCAGGTGGGCGACGGTCTGCTGCAGGGCTTTACCCAGCTTTTCACCGGCGTTATCACCATCGTTGGCACGCTTGCGTTTATGCTTTCCATCAACCTGACCATGACGCTCGTAGTGGTGCTCGTCACGCCGCTCTCCATCTTTGCGGCCAGCGCCATCGCCAAACTCTCCAACAAGAGCTTTACGGCGCAGCAGCGTATTCAGGGTCAGCTTGGCGGCCATATCGAGGAGTACGTGGGCGAGCAGAAGCTTGTCGACGCCTTTGCCTATGGCTCGAACGCTCAGCAACGCTTCGATGCCCTCAATGCCGAGCTCTACACCGCGGGCGAGCGCGCGCAGTTTATGGGTTCGCTCTCCAACCCCGGCACGCGCTTTATTAACAACATCATCTATGCCGTGGTCGCTGTGATCGGCTGCGTGGGCGTGATCACGGGCGTGCCAGCGGCTCTTACGGTGGGCGGTGTGCAGATTTTCCTGTCCTATGCTAACCAGTACACCAAGCCGTTCAACGAGGTCACCAACGTCATTACGCAGATCCAGACCGCGTACGCCTCGGCGCGCCGCATGTTCGCGTTGCTCGATGCGCGCGAGCGGGAGCCCGATGCGACGGATGCCGCGGAGCTTGCCGCTCCGAAGGGCGAGGTTGCCTTTGAACATGTGGACTTTAGCTATGTGCCCGGCCGCAAACTGCTGCAGGATATCTGCATCGATGCCAAGCCCGGTATGCGCTATGCGCTCGTCGGTCCCACGGGCTGTGGCAAGACGACGCTCATCAACCTGCTGCTGCGCTTTTACGATATCGATGCCGGGCGCATCGTGGTCGATGGTCGCTCCTCGCGTGACTACACACGGGCGAGCCTGCGCCGCGCCTTTGGCATGGTGCTGCAGGACACTTGGCTGTTCGAGGGCACGGTGGCCCAGAACATCGCCTACGGTTGCCCCGATGCCACGCGCGAGCAGATTGTCGAGGCCGCCAAGCGCGCTCATGCGCATAAGTTTATCGTGCAGCTGCCAGGCGGCTACGATACGGTGATCGGCGAGGACGGCGGCACGTTTAGTCAGGGTCAAAAACAGCTGCTGTGCATCGCGCGCGTCATGCTCACCGATCCGGCGATTCTGCTGCTGGACGAGGCAACGTCGAGCATCGATACCCGTACCGAGCTGCAGGTGCAGGCGGCATTCGACGAGCTCATGGCTGGCCGCACGAGCTTTGTCGTGGCACACCGCCTGAGCACCATCCGCAACGCCGACTGCATTCTGGTGATGCGCGACGGCCAGATTATCGAGCGCGGCACGCACGACGAGCTGCTAGCGGCAGGCGGCTTCTACGCCGAACTCTACCGCAGCCAATTCGCCCAGTGAGCAAGCCCGTGGGGCAAATTAATCAATCGACAGACGGTGGTTTACATCTGTCACGTTAGTACTAAGATATTCATCTAATAAATTGCATTAGTGGCTTTAGTTTTGGGGGAAACGAGGCAACGTGACTATGACGTGCTCTTTGGTGGTTAACAGCAAGAGCGGTAATACCAGGATGGTTTCGGGCGCGATCAAGCGCGCTCTGCAGGCTGCGGGCGTTGAGTTTGTCCATGCCGCGGCGTTGAGCGACGATGCGGATGCAGATCAGGTTGCGCTCGAGGCGCAGGGCGCCTGCACGGCCGACACGGTGCTCGTCGGTTTTTGGTGCGACAAGGGCGCGTGCACGCCTTCGGTTGCCGCGCTGCTCTCCGCTCTGCACGGCAAGCGCGTTTTCCTCTTTGGTACCTGCGGTTTTGGCGCCGACCAGAGCTATTATCAGCAGATTATCAATCGCGTGACCTCCAATTTGGCCGAGGATGCCGAGCCTGTGGGTTGGGCAATGTGCCAGGGCAAGATGGGTCCCGCGGTCAAGCAGCGCTACGAGGCCATGCTCGAGCAAGATCCCGACAATGTCCGCTTTAAGATGCTGCTCGATAACTGGGTCGCCGCAAAGGATCACCCCACCAAGGAAGATCTGGACAACATGGCTGCAGCCGCCAAAAAAGCCGTGCTGGGGGAGTAGCTCCCATCGCTGACGGCGGTCGGTCCATCTTTCTAAATGAAACGTTCTCCCGGGCGTCGGGGCACGAAGTTCCCTGCTCTACAGTCCTGCGCAAGACGAAGGCCACATTAAGTGGCCTTCTTTGCGTGCGGAACTCGCGATGAACTTCGTGCCCCGCCGTCCGGAAGGACGCCTCTTTATTGATGGGAGGCCTGATAGGTCGATGGTTCCGTGCCCGGATGCGTCCAAAGTGGGACGGGCTTTCCGGATGGGCAGGCTTTCGAAAAATGCGTCCCGGAATTTGCCTTTGGAATGGGACGTAGTTTCCCGTTGAGGTGCTTTGCAGAAAGTGCATCCCACTCTGGGCGGTCGAAGTGGGACACACTTTCCCAAAGGCGCTCCAACGGGAAATTGCGTCCCATTATTCGGTCAAGAAACGGGATGCATTTTCCCAATGAGGATCGCGCGAATTTTTGTGGTGTAAGAGGGAGGGCCGCGTCAGCGCCCCCTGCGC
>CABSMQ010000008.1:0-46967 GCA_902478965.1 uncultured Collinsella sp.
GCGTTTCCGCAGCTCGACATAGCGAATCCATCACCCGTTTCCTAGACTGTCAGAAACTTTAATATTCGGTTGCGCAACACTGAGAGGGTGAGAAGCGCATTGGTAGCCAGCGGGTACCAGATTGATGTTACCTATACGACCGTGACCGACAACCTCGATGGTCAGTACTGGAATTTGGCAGCCGTTAATTTTCCGTTTGCAGGGCAGCCCATTAATAAGAAATCGAATGATCCATATTACATCGTTAATAACTCCGAGACGCCTGATGTGGACAAATTGTCGGATGGATATACGTGGGATGGCAAATTTGATTGGTCGCAGGTCGAGCCCGGTTCAACTGAAAAGGGCGCCTGGATTGCGACGTGGACGGTTTATGCCAACCGCTATAAGACTCCTGCTGGTCAACACTATGGTGCTGGAAAGCTTGGCGGTCAGCCCATAACGATTAAGGATACCTTGCCGGCGGACGGAACTATGAGTTTTGTTCCCGGATCGGCCACATATACGCTTTATGCGAATCCCTATGACGAGCGTAGAGAAGCCGAACGTGAAGTGGCGAATCGGAGTGTTGAAGGGAGCGTTTCGGGTAATGAAGTTACCTTCTCCATTCCCACAACGGAACTCAAAAACTATGCCGGCTTTGCCAAGCTTACGTATAAAACGGCAATAAAGCGCAGCGTGCTCAACACTTCTACGAACTCGACTACTCTCAAAAACTTGGCCAGTGCCGAGTCGGGGAGCAAGACGTTCGGCTCCGGTAGTGGAACCGTCACCATTAAGAACAACGTACTGCAAAAGACCGGAGATCAGGTCGCTAACAGCAACCGTATCAAATACACCATCTGGGTTAACGAGTCAGCGGTTGACCTTAAGAGCGACAGCGGCTTCCTTGAGCTTGTCGATGTCATGGATGCAAAGTGCACGCTGGTGACGGATTCGGTCAAGGTGTACCAATTCGATGGAACGGGCTGGAGTTTGCTTAGCTCGAATCAATATCGTGTCGGTGCCCAGGCCGTTCCCGATCAATCGGGCTCGACTTGTACAAAAATGACGCTTACGGTACCTGACGAGGAGTATCTCAAGGTTGAATACGAGATTATTCCTGCGGGCAATACGGGCGAGCAAGTTTCACTGACCAACAAAGCGTCTCTTAAGGGCGACCTCGAGGCCAATGCCGGCCATTCAAAAGACTGGGAAATTCAAAAGCTGAATGGTTCGGCTGTCGGTAGCGGTGGCGGTATCACGGTGACCAAGGTCGATGCGAGCGATATTACAAAGAAGCTGTCTGGTGCCGAATTCACGCTCTATGAGGTCGATATGGAAGAGGCTCTGAAGTCGGGCGTTGACGGCGCCATGACTGAGTTTCAGAAGGTCACGACTAATAGCAATGGTGAGGCAGCGTTTGGATCTGCGGGCAATAAGATGAAGGCCTATACGCTGTACTGTCTCAAAGAAACCACCGCGCCCGAGGGCTATACTGCGATTTCCGAACCCATATGGATTATGTTGAAAGGGCAAGACGAGCAACAATACAGAGATGCCCTTGCTCAGGTAGAGAGCTTGAAGCGGGCGTGTCCCGTCGTCAAGACCCCGACGGCTAGTACTGACATTATGGTTTCTGACGAACCGTATAGTGGGCAGGCTGAGATTTCTGCCGTCAAGTCGCTCCAAGGCTCGACTTTGCAGCGGGGTCAGTTTGAATTTGTGCTTAAAGATGCAAATCACAAGGTTCTCAAGACAACCAAGAACGATGCAAACGGCAATATCAACTTTGTTCTGGATTACACCGAGGAGGGGACCTATAAGTACTTTATCTCCGAGGTCGTCCCCGAGGGCGCGGTGAATGGTGTCAAAGACCACATCACCTACGACACAACCGAGCGCGAGGTCACGGTTACGGTGACCAGCGGCACGGGAAAGCTCAATACCGCCGTTGCCTATGGCGGCGCTGACCCCACAGTTCCGCCGACTTTTACCAACAGGTACTCGACCGCGCTTCCCGAGGCGGGCGGTGCTGGCTTGACTATGACATATCTGGCTGGCGCTTCGCTGCTATGTTTTGCCGCGACGTGGATGCATGCTCGCCGCCATCGCGATCAAGGTCGAGGTGGCGGCCGTGAGTAAGCTTAACCGCCGCTTGTTGGCTGCCGCGACAATAATCATGGTCGCTATTCTGTCTTTCGCGATTGCCCCTGGGACGGCTCATGCTGCCGGCACCGGTGCCATTACGGTGGACGGTACAGTCGCGACTCGGTATGACGCGTTCCAGATCTTTTCGGCAACTGTTGCCGATAAGGCCGGCTCCGATCAAAAGGTTGCGACGGACTTGGCGTGGGCGAATGATGCCGTTTGCCAGGCCGTTCTTCCCGTGCTTCATGATGCTGGACTTGATGGTTTGGCATCGACGGCGCAAGCGGCGGCCGAATGGATGAATGCCGACGGACACATGACGACTGCGCTGACGGCAAAGCTTGCCCGCGCGATTTGCAATGTCGGCGCAACTTCTGTGGCCCTTAACGCGGGCACGGCGGCCGAGCTGCCCTGTGGCTATTGGCTCATCGTCGCCGACGACGACGCCATCGCCCAGGGTGAGGCCGGCACCGCGCCGATCATGGCGCTGGTCGGTGGCGGCGCCGTCACCGTCAAGCCCAAGGCGGCGACCCCCAAGGTCGCCAAGCACGTGCTGGAGGACAGCGCCGCCGCCTGGCAGAAGGCCGCCGACGCCACGGTCGCCGACGACCTGTACTGGCGCCTCTCGGCCACGGTCCCGGCGGGGCTCACGGCCTACGACACCTATACGGTGCGGTTCGTCGACACCATGAGCGCGGGGCTCGACCCCTCCAAGGTCGCCGCGAGCGTGCGCGTGTACGCGGCGGCGGGCGCGGACGGCGGCTTCGATGCGGTCGCATGTGAGGGCGGCAACGCCAACTCGACGCCGGCTAAAGGGTGGACAGACATAACTTCACGGTGTAAGGTCTCGGTCGACGGTAAGACCTTCACCGTGCGTACCGGCGACCTCATCGCCGCGCTTGGCGGGGTAGACGCCTTTACTTCGGGCGCTCGCGTGGTCGCTGTCTACAATGCGCCGTTGGGGGCCAACTGCAATCGAGGTGCTATCAAGGGCAACCCCAACGAGGTCTACCTGCGTTACCCGCGCTCTCCCCTCGCCGACCAGTCCGGCGATGCCGGATTCACCCGCACGCCGAGCGATGACGCGTGCGCCTACACCTGGGGACTCAGTCTGATCAAGCGCTCAAGCGCAGACGATAAGCCGCTCGCGGGCGCCAAGCTGCGCATCATCGATGACCGCGGGCGCATTCTAACGACCGACGGCTCGTGGTCGACGGATGCCGACGCGTGCGTCACCACGGGCGCGGACGGCCATGTGGAATTGACCGGTGTGGACGCGGGCGTCTATACCGTCGAGGAAATCGCGGCACCCAAGGGATACACCGCCTTTGAGGGCAAACGTACGGTGACGGTTACGGCCGAGGGCCTGGACGTTAAACAGGTGGCGGCCTCGAAGCCCAAGGTGGCCGTATCGGTCGAAAGCCCCCTACGGGTTGATGCCGCCGATGCCGGGACGGGTTTGATTGAACTGTCGGTGCTCAACACCCCAAGTAAAGAAGCAAGTCGAGGCTTTATGCCCTCGACGGGAGATGGAACGTTGGTGCTGGTGGCGGTTTTGGCTGCCATCGGAGTGGTGGCTATTGTTGCCGCGCTCGTCATCAAGCGGGGAGGAGGTCGCCGTGAAAAATAATTGTCCCCCCCCTGTTCAATGGCGTACTGCCTCCGTAGCGAGTGACGCGCAGGCCCATCGGCCTGATGATCATTGGTTTTGAAAAAGTTACTAGAGAACCCTCCAAGAAAAGCGGGGCACCCGATCGAATCGACCGGGTGCCCCGCTTCGTTTGTTGGTGCAAAGTAACCCGACCCCTCTGCATCATCACAAAGGTGCTTGTCCCCTTTGTGGTGGTTGGTGGCTAAGCGGTGGGGAGTCCTGGCATGTTAGCCGGCTGCTGCGGCTTGAGGTGGGCGGTGCGCCAGATGATTTGGATGATGTAGCCGAGCATAAAGACAAAGGCCACACCGCTGATGAAATCGCCTACGAGGGGGATTGCCGTAAGCGTGCCCGCGGCGATGCCACCCACGGCTGCCATGGCGTAGCGGTTCTGGTTGTGTCCGACCATGCGGACGATCGCACACCCCGCAAAGGCACTCGACACCAACGCGATGCCGATAACGCCGCACAAGAGGGCTCCGGCAAGCGACAGACCGGCGATAGAGATAATCAGCAGTAGGACGGCGGGGACGATAGCAATCGTACCCAGAAGACCGCTCACCCACAGGGGCGTGGGGTGCTGGTGGAGCATGCCGGCGGCGCTGGCAGTCGCACGCGGGAAGACGAGCTCGAGAAGCAGAGCGACAAAGCAGGTCGAGAGTGCCGCGGCGACGATACCGCCGATGACATCGTTAACGGTGGAAGTATCCTCGTTCTCGGTGCGGTCGATCTTGAGCGCGCCGACCTCGGCTCCCGCGGCACGCTCGGGGTCCTCGGAGACGTGCGCGTTCACGGTGCCGGTGATGTGGGCGTTCTTGCCCAGGATGAGCTTGTCGGCCCAAACCTCGACATTGCCCTCGACGGTGCCATCGATGGTCACCGTATCGCCCGCAAGCGCTGCCGACTTGGTGGAGCCGCGCAGGGCAACCGTCTCGCCTATCGCATAGAAACAGTTGGCGGTGCTGTCGGAATTGAGCACAACGTGCTGACCGACGACCGTGACGCTGCCATCAACCGTGGTCTTGGCGATATCGATAGTGCGTGCCGCCAAGCGGACGGCACCGCCCACCGTGCAGTCGCGGATAGAGAGGGTATCGCCCGCGGCGATGATATCGCGGTCAATGGACGCATCGTCCAAGTTGAGGGCCTGGCCGGCCCAGTACAGGTCACCCTCGACGCCAGACGGATCGACGTCATTGTCGGTCGCAAGGACATTGCCTGCCGTGTCCGTGCCAGCAAATGACGCCGTGGGAAGCACGGTGATCGCCAGCGCGATGAGCGCGAATAGGATGGTGATGCGGCCCCATGCTTTACGGCGCTGGGTCAACGGGAGTTGATTGCAGGGCATAGTGAATCCTTCGTTAGATACTCGGCATATATCTAACAGGGTACCCAACGTGCGAGCGCTCTAAAAGAACCTCTCGGTTGCATTTCGAAGGGTCGTGCCGTGCTGTCTACTTTTTACGGTGCAAGAAGCGCGCGATATCTTCTTCGGTGGGGCTTTTGATATCAAAGCGCAGCGAGAGCCAGCGCAGACCCATGGTCACGACAACGCATACGACCAGCGCGGCGACATTGCTCATGATGCCGCTCATAACGAGGCACACGTAGCTTGTCGATCCGGCGATGGCAGCGATGGCATAAAAGTTAGTACGTTGGAAAATGCCCGGAACCACGCCCATAAAGCCGTCGCGCAACATGCCGCCGCCCACCGCGGTGAAAAAGCCCATCATGATGCACACCGCCGGCGCAAAGCCGTAGACCAGCGCCTTGTCTGCTCCAGTGGCGGCGTAGATGCCGACCGAGATGATATCGAGCAGGGGAATGAGTTTTTCGGGTTTGTCGACGATTGCCGGGAAAATATAGATGATGGCTGCCGTGGCAATGGAAAGCGGGAGCGCCATCGGCTGGTTGAGGATGTAGACGTTGCCGACCTGGAGCGTCATATCGCGCAAAAGACCGCCGCCCAGACCGCAGACCACCGCGAGCGCGACCGCGCCCACCAGGTCGAGCTTGTGCTCACGCGCAACCAGCACACCCGAGATCGATGCAGCGACAACGGCGAACATCTCGAGCCAAAACGGGATGGCAACCATGGCATCCGAGGCGTGTGCGGTAACGATCATAGCGGCGGCAACGGGCAAGATGGGGTCCTTTGAGTAACGGGTTTAGACAATGCCCGTACATAGTACATGTTCGGCGCCGATTGCGAACCTATTGCTCGGCAAACGGTCGGGACTGGGTACGGTCATAGGTTCCATGTTTGGGGATCCGGGTTGATGCTGAACGCGATGGGGGGCGTGGTCGAATAGGAGGGATGTCCAAATTTTGAGCTCCGCTCAAAATTTATCCGGTCGGCTTGCGCCGACCGCGCTGCGCTAAAAACGCGCCACGGGCGCGTTTTCTTTACGCTCCGCGCCCTGGCGGGTTCGAATCCCTCCTCCTCCGCCGTATTTGCTTGTTAGGGACTCAAAACAAAAAAGCTCCCATTCCCGGGAGCTTTCTCAACCAAAATGGCGGAGGAGGAGGGATTCGAACCCTCGTGACCTTATACAGGCCAAACGGTTTTCGAGACCGCCGCATTCAACCACTCTGCCACCCCTCCGCGTGGGGTAAAAACAAAGCAGGCTCGAAGGCCTGCTTTGGAATTAACTGGCGGAGAGTCAGGGATTTGAACCCTGGAGACGCTTTTGACGCCTACACGATTTCCAATCGTGCTCCTTCGGCCACTCGGACAACTCTCCGTTAAATGCGAAAGTCAGTATACACGAGGAATCGAAAAGTGCAAACAGAAAAGTTGGCATTTTTTAAAACGCTTGGCCGCGCTTGGCGTTGCAATGGGGTTTGAGGTGCCAAAAAACGGCTTCCGACCAGCGTGGTTGATCAGCTCAATTGTTCAAAAGGGGTATTCATAAGCGACTTGGCAATGAATTTAAAAATCTTTGGGTGGTGCTGTGGACCACTGGTATGCATTTTGCGACCACAGCCTTGTGCCCGTTGACCTGTGGCTTGGCTCAGCTTGTCCCCACGGCACCGTATCGTGTCCACAGATTCGTCAAGCTTTTGGTAAGCATTTGGTTGGAATGCGCATGAAACGTCGTGCGAGTATGGGCATATGTGGAGGACATGAGGTTGTAGCTGCAAATTCTTGCAGCCTAGGAGGTTGAAAGATATTATTACCAAGTCTTTTCCTGCTTCAGGCGCACCTTCACGACCTGAAGCCACATTTGCCCAGAGGAGGTGACAATATGAAGGCTTATGAACTGCTGTTCTTTGTTGACCCGTCGCTCGACCCCGAGACTCGTCTCGCTGTTATGAAGCGTATCGATACCACGATCGCTGAGGGCGCTGGCAAGGTCGACTCCGTTGACGAGTGGGGCAAGCGCAAGCTCGCCTACGAGATCAACGACCTCACCGATGGTGACTACACCCTCATCAACTTCCACGCAGATCCTACCCAGATCGCCGAGCTTGATCGCGTCCTGCGCATCACCGACGCTGTGGTCCGCCACATGATCGTCCGTCGCGACGACCAGGAGTAAGACTGTCGTTTTGGACTGGGCTTGTGCCCCAAGAGGAAGTAGTGAGTTATGAGCATCAATCGAGTGAACATCACCGGTAACCTCACCCGCGATCCCGAGCTGCGCGCCACCGCCGGCGGAACCCAGGTTCTGTCCTTTGGCGTTGCCGTGAACGATCGTCGCCGCAACGCGCAGACTGGCGAGTGGGAGGACTATCCCAACTTTGTCGACTGCACCATGTTCGGTACCCGCGCCGAGGCCGTGAGCCGTTTCCTGGCAAAGGGAAACAAGGTCGCGATCGAGGGCAAGCTGCGCTACAGCTCTTGGGAGCGCGACGGCCAGCGCCGGAGCAAGCTTGAGGTCATCGTCGATGAGATCGAGTTTATGAGCTCCCGTGGTGGCCAGGGTGGCTACGATCAGGGCGGTTACGCCCCCGCAGCTCCCGCGCCCGCAGCACGTCCTGCCGCACCGGTGGCTACGCCGCCCGCGGTCGACGTCTACGATGAGGACATCCCGTTCTAAGGGTTGTTCACCTATTTTTGAGTGAGAGGCGGCTTCGGTTCGCCGAAGTTGCCAAATGAAAGGTATTTTGACATGGCTAATGATTTTTCTGCACGTCAGCCGCGTCGTAAGTACTGCCAGTTCTGCAAGGAGAACACTGAGTTCATCGACTATAAGGACACTCAGCTTCTCCGTAAGTACATGACCGACCGTGGCAAGATCAAGCCCCGTCGCGTCACTGGCGCTTGCACGCAGCATCAGCATGACATCGCCAACGCCATCAAGCGCGCCCGCGAGATGGCTCTCCTGCCGTACTCCGTCCCCGTGGTTTCCTCTCGTGGCAACCGCGACCGCGGCTAAGAAGGGAGACGCATCATGAAGGTTATTCTTCTCGATGAGATCAAGGGCAAGGGCGGCGAGGGTGACGTCGTAGAGGTCGCTCAGGGTTACGCTGAGAACTTCCTGTTCCCCAAGAAGCTCGCTGTTGCCGCCACCAAGGGCAACCTCAAGCAGCTTGACGAGCGTCGCAACAACATCGCCAAGCGCGAGGCCGTCCGTCTGGCTACCGCCAACGAGACCAAGGCTGCCTTCGAGGGCAAGACGGTCACCGTTGACGTCAAGGTCGGCGACGAGGGCATCCTCTTTGGCTCCGTTACCGCCGCTATGATCGCTGACGCCATCAAGGCTCAGCTCGGTATGGACATCGACCGTAAGCGCGTCGAGCTCGGTAAGCCCATCAAGGTTGCCGGTGCCCACACCGTTGCCATCTCGCTGTACCGCGAGATCAAGGCCGAGGTTGTCGTTCTCGTCGGCGTTACCGCCGAGGAGCTCGCTGCCGAGGCTGAGGTCGAGGAGGCCGCTGAGGCCGCCGAGGCCGAGACCGCCGAGGTCGAGACTGAGGCTGCTGCCGAGTAGCATTTGCTGCAACGCAACAATCTTGTTCTAAGAAGGGCGCTCTGGGAAACCAGGGCGCCCTTTTGTTTTTTGCGCTGAGTGAGCGTCATAGTGAACGTTTCGTCGAAGTCTTATATACAGGACCGTTCATCCGTTTGGTTCGGTGATGATTGGCGGCGCGCGGCGCGTTTTGGGACCGTGGCTGATACTATGGATGCTCGCAAGCGATATGAATGAGGATGCTCATGGCATATGACGATAGGGAGACCGGGCTGACGGTCGAGGACCGCGGCTCAAAGTTGGGTCTTCCCCAAAACCAAGATGCAGAGGCCAATGTACTGGCCGCTATGCTGCTATCGCCCGAGGTGGTCGAAGAAGCCCAGGTCGAGCTGCAGCCCGATGACTTCTACCGGCCCATTCATAAGACCATCTATACCGCGATGGTCGATATGTACAACAGCCGCATCCCCATCGACTCCATCTCGCTAATCGATTACCTGCGAAGCATCAACAAGCTCGATGCCGTGGGCGGCGAGGCGTACATTTTGGAGCTGATGGGTCAGACCCTGTCGCTCGTCAACTGGCAGCACCATGCCGCCATCGTTCGCCGCGATTCGATGCTGCGTGAGCTGATCGGCGCCACCAACGAGATCAACGCGCTGGCATATAACGCCCCCACCGACACCAAAGAGGTCGTGGAGCTAGCCGAGAGCAAGCTGCTCAAGGTTACGGCACGCGAGGTCAAGTCGAGCTACAAGACGTTGACCGAGTTTATGGTCGAGGCCTATAACGAGGCCGAGGAAGTGTGCCAGGCCGGTGGTCAGGCGGCGGGCGTGCCCACCGGCTTTCCGTCACTCGACCGTATGCTCATGGGCTTCCGCGAGGGCCAGCTCATCATTATCGGTGCCCGTCCTGCTGTAGGTAAGACATCGTTCGCCCTGAATCTGGCGCTCAACGCTGCCGCTGCTGGTTATACCGTCGGCTTCTTCTCGCTGGAGATGTCGGGCAAGGAAATTGCCCAGCGTCTGATTTGCGCCTACGCCATGATCTCGATCAGTGACTTCCGCATGGGCCGCATTAGCCCCGAGCAGTGGGCCAATATCAACGAGGCCACGCAGACCTTGTCCAAGCTCGATATTCTGATTGACGATACGCCCGGCACCACAGTGACCGAGATTCGCGCCAAGAGCCGCCGCATGCTCCATAACAAGGAGAAGGCAATCATCATCCTGGACTACCTGCAGCTGGTGAGTCCTCCGCCGGGACGCCGCTCCGAGAGCCGTACCGTCGAGGTTTCGGAGATGTCGCGTGGTCTGAAGATCATGGCCAAGGAGCTCAAGATCCCGCTCATCGCGCTGTCGCAGCTCTCGCGTCAGGTCGAATCCCGTACCGGCAAGCGCCCGCAGCTTTCCGACCTTCGTGAATCGGGCTCCATCGAGCAGGACGCCGATATCGTTATGTTCTTGGACCGCTCCGCCGACGAGGCCGAAGCCTCGCGCGACGATCGACCCGACGAGGGCGTTACGCGTATCGTCGTGGCCAAGAACCGTTCGGGCCCGATCGGCGACGTCGACCTGATGTTCCTGCCGGCATCCACCAAGTTCTATGAGCTTGATGGGGCACATGCCGAGGAGTAGGACAGGCGCTCGTTGCACGGGTATACTGGGAATGTTTTGTGCTTCTGCGTGCCGGCGTGGCGCGTAGACAGTCCATGAATGTAAGGAGTAAACATGCCGTCAACCGTTTTGGTCGGTGCCCAGTGGGGCGATGAGGGCAAGGGTAAGATTTGCGATCTGGTCGCCGGCGACTTCGATGCCGTCGTGCGCTACTCGGGCGGCAACAACGCCGGTCACACCATCGTCGTCAACGGCAAGAAGTACGGCCTGCACCAGGTGCCCTCCGGCATCATGTATTCCGACCACGTGTCGGTGATCGGTAACGGCTGCGTCGTCAACCCCAAGGTTGTCCTTGAGGAGATCGACATGTTCGAGGCCGACGGTATCACCACCAAGAACCTCAAGATTAGCGGCAACGCGCATGTCATCATGCCGTACCACATCGATCTGGATGGCGCCTTTGAGCAGAAGCTCGGCAAGAAGAACATCGGTACCACCAAGCGCGGCATCGGTCCGTGCTATCAGGACAAGATGGCCCGCATTGGCCTGCGCATGCAGGACATGCTGGACGAGGCACTGTTCCGCGACAAGCTGGAGACCGCTCTCGCCCGCGTGAACCCCGAGCTCGAGCTCATCTACAACCTGCCCACCTACACCGTGGACCAGATTTGCGACGAGTACCTGCCGATGGCCGAGCGCCTGCGTCCCTACATCACCGAGACGAGCCTGCTGCTCAACAACATGATCGATGAGGGCAAGGACCTGCTGTTTGAGGGCGCCCAGGCGACGCTGCTCGACATCGACCACGGTACCTATCCGTACGTGACGTCTTCCAACTGCACCGCCGGCGGCGCCATCACCGGCTCCGGCGTCGGTATGAAGAACGTCGACCGCGTGCTGGGCGTCATGAAGGCCTATATCACCCGCGTCGGTTCGGGCCCCATGCCCACCGAGCTTTCCTATGAGTCCGAGGCCGGTCACACGCTGACCGAGGAGGGCTACGAGTACGGCGTGACCACCGGTCGCCGTCGTCGCTGCGGCTGGTTCGACGGCCCCATCGCCAACTACGCCTCGCGCGTCAACGGCCTCACTGATATCGCCATGACCAAGCTCGACGTGCTTTCGGCTTTCGACACCATCAAGGTGTGCGTGGCCTACGACGTCGATGGCGAGCGCTACACGAGCGTGCCCGAGCATCAGGTGCGCTTTGAGCATGCCAAGCCCATCTACGAGGAGCTCCCCGGCTGGAAGTGCGATATCACCGGTTGCCGCAGCTTTGACGAGCTGCCGCAAGAGGCTCAGGACTACGTGGCGTTTATCGAGGATCTGGCACACACCCGCGTGACGTTCATTGGCGTTGGCGCCGGTCGCGAGCAGATCATCAACCGATTCTGGAAGTAATCGGGACTATTTGGTTATTGCGATATACCCCTTTGCAGCCCGGACGGGCGGCCGAGGGGTATATTTGCTTGCAAAGGGCTCGCGCGGAGCGAGCCGTTCATCCATAGAGGAGGCACCCTTGAAGGCGGACACTCAAACCATCGACATCCTGTTGTTGGGCAGCGGCGGCCGTGAGCATGCTTTGGCAGCTAAGCTCGCAGCATCACCGCGCGCCGGCAAGCTCTACATTGCGCCGGGTAACGGCGGCACCGCGAGCTGCGGCGAGAACGTTGTTCTCGACGACTGCGATCCTGCGGCCGTGGCGGCGTTTGCGCAGAGCCACGGATGCGGACTCGTGGTAATTGGCCCCGAGGCTCCGCTCGTGGCGGGCGTGGCCGACGCCGTGCGCGCGGCGGGTATTCCCTGCTTTGGCCCGGGTGCCGAGGGCGCCCAGATGGAGGGCTCCAAGCTGTTCTCCAAGCAGCTCATGGAGCGCGCCGGTATCCCGACGGCAGCCTACGGCTCGTTTACCGACGAGGCTTCGGCTCTTGCCTATGTGCGTGAGCAGGGCGCTCCGCTGGTCGTCAAGGCTGACGGCCTGGCCGCAGGCAAGGGCGTTATCGTGGCGACTGAGCTCGAGCAGGCCGAGGAGGCCGTGCGCGAGTGTTTTGGCGGCACCTTTGGCGATGCCGGCAATACCGTGGTCATCGAGGAGATGCTGACCGGCCCCGAGTGCTCGCTGCTGGCCTTTACCGACGGCAAGACCGTGCGCCCCATGGCCACTTCGCAGGACCACAAGCGTGCGCTCGAGGGCGACAAGGGTCCCAACACCGGTGGCATGGGCGTTTACAGCCCAGTACCCATCGTGACCGACGAGGAGCACGCCACCATGGTGAAAGTCATGGAGCAGACCGTGGCCGAGCTCGCTGCCGAGGGCATCGACTACCGCGGCTGCCTGTATGGCGGCTTTATGCTCACCCCCGCCGGCCCCAAGGTGCTGGAGTTCAACGCCCGCTTTGGCGACCCCGAGACGCAGGTTGTGCTGCCGCGCCTCAAGAACGACCTGGTCGAGGTTATGCTCGCCTGCGCCAACTGCGAGCTTGATCAGATTGAGCTCGACTGGCGTGACGAGTGGGCCGTGGCTGTTGTTCTGACGAGCGCGGGCTACCCCGGCAGCTACGAGAAGGGCAAGGTCATCACCGGTATTGCCGATGCCGAGGCCATGGAGAACGTGACCGTGTACCACGCGGGCACCGCCGTGGTGGACGGTCAGCTCGTGACCAACGGCGGTCGTGTGCTTGCCGTGACCGCTCTGGGCGACACGTTCGAGAGCGCTCGCAACCTTGCCTACGAGGCCTGCGAGAAGATTGATTTTGAGGGCAAGACCCTGCGTCACGACATCGGCCTGCGCGCGCTGCGCGGCCGCGACGCCTGGGATGCCTAAAATCCGAGAGGAATGAGACGGATGGACGAGAAGAACGAAGAGCTCGTGGACGCGCAGATTGTCGAAGAGGACGGCCGCATGTATGGGCACGCCGAGGGCGAGCCTGGTGGCGAGGTCGCTGACGAGCCGGCGCTGGTGCTGGGCGATGACGACCCGCACGATGCCGAGCTGCACGAGAAGATTCTTTCGGAAGAGTGCGCCTGGAAGGGCAAGATCCTCGACGTCCACCGTCTTGAGGTTGAGCTGCCCAACGGTCACCGCAGCGCCCGCGATATCGTTCGCCATCCGGGTGCGGCGGCCGTTGTGGCACTGACCGAGAGCGGCAAGATCGTACTGGTGCGTCAGTACCGCACCGCCATTGACCGCGTGACGGTCGAGATTCCCGCCGGCAAGCTCGACCCGGGCGAGGACCCGCTCGATTGCGCCAAGCGCGAACTGCATGAGGAGACGGGCTTTAGGGCTGGTCGTATTCGCTTTTTGACGTCGATTGTCACGTCCTGCGGTTTTTGCGATGAGATCATCCACATCTACTTGGCTACCAAGCTCGAGTTTGATGCGCCCAACCCCGATGATGACGAGTTTGTCAACGTGGACCTGGTGCCGCTGCACGAGCTGATCGACGCCGTGCTCGACGGCAAGATCGAAGACGCCAAGACCGTCGTAGGCGCCTTGGCCTGCGACAGCATCGCTCACCGCCTTGGGGGTACGGAGCTTTAACGAGTGGGGATGGCCCTGGGACAAGTACTACTGATTGCTTTTTCCCAGGGCCTTACGTTGCTGATATTTCTTTGAGGATCACATGCTGAAGAGGTTTCTTTCTTACTACGAGCCCCAGATGGGGCTTTTTGTTGCTGATACTGTTTGCGCTCTGGTGCTTGCCGCCATTGACCTGGCGTTCCCCATTATCCTGCGCAATTTGACCGGTGGGCTATTTACTCAGGGTCAGGCTGCCATTATGCAGGCGCTCGGCATGATCGCGGTGGGCTTGGTGCTGATGTATGCCGTCCGCTGCGCCTGCCGCTACTTTGTGAGCTATTGGGGTCACGTGATGGGCGCGCGCATGGAGTCCAAAATGCGCGAGGACCTGTTCGACCAGTATGAGCGCTTTGGCTTTGCGTACTTCGACCGCAACAGCTCGGGCGACATGATGAGCCGCGTGGTCAACGACCTGTTCGATATCTGCGAGGCGGCGCATCACGTGCCCGAGTGGATCATCATCTGCGGCATCGAGATCATCGGCTCGTTTGTGATCCTCTTTACCATCGCCCCGGTCCTGGCGCTTGCCATGGCTGTGGTGACGGCAGCGTTTGCGGTCGTCATGTTTTGGCAGAACATGCGCATGCGCGAGGTCTTTAGCGACAACCGCAAGAAGATCAGCGGCATTAATGCACAGCTGCAGGATTCTCTGGCGGGCATGCGCGTGGTCAAGAGCTTTGCCAACGAGGAGACCGAGCGTGCCAAGTTCCGTGCCTCTAACGACCGCTACCTTTTGTCCAAGGAGAACATGTATCACGCCATGGGCGTCTATACCGCGACGTATGGCCTGCTCTCTGGTGTGCTCTATGTGATCGTGGTGCTGCTGGGCGGCTGGCTGGTCGCCCAGGGACAGCTGCAGGCGGTCGATATGGCGACCTTTGCACTCTATATTTCGCTGTTCTGCACGCCGCTCGAGACACTCGTCAATTCGGCCGAAACGTATCAGAAGGCTATCGCCGGCTTTAAGCGTATGGACGAGGTGCTCTCGACGGCGCCGGATATCCAGGACAAGCCGGGCGCTACGGATCTGCAGGTGACTGCCGGCGCCGTGGAGTATCACGACGTGTGCTTTAACTACGAGGATGTTGAGCTGGGCGAGGGCGATGCCGACGAGCGTCCTGTTATCGACCACATGGACCTGTCTATCAAGCCCGGCCAGACCATCGCTTTGGTTGGCCCTTCGGGCGGCGGCAAGTCCACGACCTGTTCGCTGCTGCCGCGCTTTTATGACGTGGCTGCCGGATCCATTAGCATCGACGGCCAGGACGTGCGTGATGTGACGCAGCAGAGCCTGCGCCGCGCCATCGGCCTGGTGCAGCAGGATGTCTATCTGTTTGACGGTACGATTGGCGAGAACATCGCCTACGGCAAGCCGGACGCTACGGCGGAAGAGATCGCCGACGCCGCCCGTCGCGCCAATATCGATGCCTTTATCGAGTCGCTTCCACAGGGCTATGACACGGTGGTGGGCGAGCGCGGCAGCCGTCTTTCGGGCGGACAGAAGCAGCGCATTGCCATCGCGCGCGTGTTTCTCAAGAATCCCAAAATCTTGATCTTGGACGAGGCGACGAGTGCTTTGGATAACGAGAGCGAGGAGGCGGTGCAGGAGTCACTCGAAGAGCTGGCGCGTGGCCGCACCACGATTATCATCGCCCACCGTCTTTCGACCATTAAGCATGCCGATGAGATTGCGACCGTTGAGCATGGTCGCGTTGTGGAGCGTGGCACGCACGAGGAGCTTCTCGCCCGTGGCGGCACCTATGCCCGTTACTATCGAATGCAGTTCGAAGGTGCGCGTGCGCACGAGCTCGACTGATTGATATGACAGGAAGTTTATGGCTGACAAGAACCCTTTGACTCCGGAAGAAGTGACGGAGTTATTCTCCGAAATCGATGCATCCGGCGTCTTGGATCCCACGCTCGCCAAAAAGCGCACCGAGCGCATGCGTGAGAAGGAGGCTGCGGCCAAGCGCGGTGACAAAGCGGCGCTAGCGCAGCTGCGCAGCGAGGACCGCGCGAGCCAGGCAAAACATATCGACCCGCTGTCCGAGGACGACCCTTCGGGTTCGCAGGTGAGCCATACCATTACGAAGACTGCCATGGTCGTGGTTATCGGCATCCTTGTACTGATCGTGGGCATGCAGATTGGCTACGGCGTGATGCGCCGCCTGAACACTGCCAACCTGTCCGAGAGTGTTTCGGTGGATACCGTTTCCACGGCACTGAAGGGCGGCCTTGAGTGGGGTAACGGCTTTACGCAGTTCCCGCTCGACTTTAGCGTCGACGAGGCGGACGAACGTACGGGCACGGTTGAGGTGACGGTGCTGGACACGTCTTCTGCCAATGAACTCGAGCTGCTGTCCAACGGTCAGATTCAGGCGGCGGCGCTCGCAACCAACGCCCTGCTCAACGACAAGATCGACCGTGTGGTGTATAACGTTCACGCCTATATCGACGAGGACAGCAGGATCCAGCATGATTCCTTCTTTGGCATGTTTCCTGCTCAGGGGCACCAAAGCGCCATCCTGACGTTCGTTTTGACCAAGAGCTCGTCCAACGCCACGAGTATCGACTGGAAGATGCGCATCGTAAGCATGGACGACACCATTGCCGAGCGCATTCAAAAACAGGTCAACTCGGTTTCATCGCTGATCGAGGACCCGGTGGTGAGCCAGACCAAGATCACGGAGGAGCAGGCCGAGCGCGATCTTGAGCATCGTCTGCACGGTCGAGAGATCTTCCGCGGCGGAAAGCCCGATCGCACGCCGTCCGAGCTGCTGGAGCAGGACAAGCAAAAGTAGTCCGCAGCCACATAGAACGATGCCATCCCGCGTGAGCCGCAAGCCCACGCGGGATGATTTTTCTGGGACGGGGATTAAAAAATCATTCTGTCATGTATGCAGTTGGCGACAAAGCCCTGCTCTCAGAATAATTTTTAATCCCCGTCCCAGAAAAATCATTATGCACAGGAAGTCATAATTATCATTTTGTAAACAATTCTATGTAATTAATGCCATGGGCGATGCTTGCGGTTAGAATACCGCGAGGCCTAACTACACACCTTTAAGCCGGTCCTGTGAGACCGGGAAGGAGAATTATGGCGAACAACCATACCGCGGGCGCTGCCGCCCGCACCTTCGCGCCCAGCGAGCTTTGCCAGCGTATGCTGGCCAAAACCAGCAAGGGCACCTGCGGTCCCTGCATCCTGTATCTTGAGGATGGGACCATTTTTTATGGACGTGCATGCGGCGCTGAGGGCACCGCGACCGGCGAAGTCTGCTTCAATACCTCGCTCGAGGGCTACTTTGAGGTCATGACCGACCCGAGTTATGCCGGCCAAATCGTAACCATGACCTATCCGCAGATTGGCAACTACGGTATCGACGAGACCGACGTCCAGTCGGCCTTCCCCGGCGACGCCGTGCGCCCTGCGAGCGCTCCGGCTATGCGCGGCATGATCGTTCGCGACATGTGCGCCACGCCTTCTAACTGGCGCTCGGCCGTCAGCGTGCCGGAGTATCTGCGCGCCCACGGCATCGTCGCTATCGAGGGCGTCGACACCCGCGCTCTGGTACGCCACCTGCGCGACAATGGTTCCAAGATGGGCATTATCTCGACCGAGATCTTCGACGTCGACGAGCTTGCCGAGCGTCTGGCCGCAGCGCCCACGCTGGTAGGCGAGAACCTGGTCAAGACCGTAAGTTGCCCCGCGCCTCATGAGTTTGTGGCTGCCGACCTGCCTGCCACGCATGACTTTGCGCTTTCGGCTGCCGCTCCTGCCCGTCACAACGTGGTCGCCTACGACTGCGGTGTGAAGCGCGGCATTCTGGAGGGGCTGGTCCGCGCCGGCTGCGACCTTACCGTCGTGCCGTGGGACACGCCCGCGAGTGAGGTGCTCGACATGAATCCCGACGGCGTCTTTTTGTCCAATGGCCCCGGCGACCCCGACGCCGTGGTGGAGACCTACGAGCAGGTGCAGCAGCTGATCGGCAAGGTGCCGGTCTTTGGTATTTGTCTTGGTCACCAGATGATCAGCCTGGCCTGCGGCGCCCAGATGGAAAAGCTTAAGTTCGGTCACCGCGGTGGCAACCAGCCGGTTATGAACCTGGTAAGCCGCCGCGTGGAGATTACCGCGCAAAACCATGGCTTTGGCCTGCTGTTCCCCAGCTTGGGCAAGCTTGTCCCCGAGCTTTCCGGCGGCGAGACCGAGCATGCGGCCGATGGAGATCTGCGCGTCTGGGTGCGCCGCGGAATCGCGCCGGTCGTGATGAACGAGCGCTTTGGTCGCATTCGCCTGACGCACGTGAACCTCAACGACGGCACCGCCGAGGGCATCCAGCTGCTCGACGCACCGTGCTTCTCGGTCCAGTACCACCCCGAGGCCTCGCCTGGCCCCACCGATGCCCACTATCTCTTTACCGCCTTTACGCGACTCATGGACGGCGAGGAGAACTACCTGGACATCGACACCGCGAAGGACCGCCTGGCTGGCTGGAATTTCGCCGATAGTGGTTCCGCCGTTCTACCGAACGGCGGACCTGTCGACGCTGCGGCTGCATCTGGCACATCATCTTGCCGTTCTGCTTCGGACGCGCGGGCATAAGCCCAGCGCGCCCTCGCATCACGGCAACCTGATGCACCAGCTGCACCCTCGCTGACTTTTCCAAAACATTGAGTCAGCCTCTCTAGGAGGTTTTAAACATGCCTAAACGTACTGACATCAAGCGCATCCTCGTCATTGGCTCGGGCCCCATCGTTATCGGCCAGGCCTGCGAGTTTGACTACTCCGGCGCCCAGGCCTGCAAGGTGCTCAAGGAGGATGGCTTTGAGGTCATCCTGGTCAACTCCAACCCGGCGACCATCATGACCGACCCGGGTCTTGCCGACCGCACCTATGTCGAGCCCATCACCGCCGAATTTATCGAGCGCGTAATCAAGAAAGAGCGCCCGGACGCGCTGCTGCCCACGCTGGGCGGCCAGACCGGTCTGAACGCCGCCGTCGAGCTGGCGAAAGACGGCACGCTCGACAAGTACGGCGTCGAGATGATCGGCTGCGACCTGGCCGCCATCGAGCGCGGCGAGGATCGCAAGCTCTTTAACGAGGCCATGGCCGAGATCGGCCTGGAGGTCGCGCGCTCGGGCTATGCCTACAGCGTGGCCGACGCCGAGGCCATCGCCGAGCGCGTGGGATATCCCTGCGTGCTGCGTCCGAGCTTTACCCTCGGCGGCGCCGGTGGTGGCATCGCGCATACTCACGAGGAGCTCGTCTCCATCGTGAGCCAGGGCCTGGAGCTCTCGCCTGCCCACGAGGTGCTGGTCGAGGAGTCCATCGAGGGTTGGAAAGAGTACGAGATGGAGGTCATGCGTGACCACGCCGGCAACGGCATCATCGTGTGCTCCATCGAGAACCTCGACCCCATGGGCGTGCATACCGGCGACTCCATCACCGTGGCGCCGGCGCAGACGCTCTCCGACCTGGAGTATCAGCGCATGCGTGTCGCGTCGCTCGCCATCTTGGAGAAGATTGGCGTCGAGACCGGCGGCTCCAACGTGCAGTTTGCCGTGAACCCCCAGACCGGTCGCTTGATCGTCATCGAGATGAACCCGCGCGTGAGCCGTTCGTCCGCGCTGGCCTCCAAGGCCACGGGTTTCCCTATCGCTAAGGCCGCCGCGCGCCTGGCTGTGGGCTACACGCTCGACGAGATCGTCAACGACATTACCAAGGCAACGCCTGCCTGCTTTGAGCCCACGATTGACTACTGCGTTGTCAAGGTGCCGCGCTTTGCCTTCGAGAAGTTCAAGGGTACCGACCCCACGCTCACCACGCGCATGAAGGCAGTGGGCGAGATTATGGCGATTGGCCGCACCTTTGAGGAGGCCTTCGGCAAAGTCATGCGCTCGCTGGAGGACGGTCACCAGGGTATCTGCGCCGGTGGCAAGGAGGGTGCCGATAAGCTGAGCGACGACGAGCTCGCTCAAGCCGTGGCCACGCCGACCGAGCACCGCATCTTCTTTGTGGTCGAGGCCCTGCGCCGTGGCTGGGACATCGCTCGCATCCATGCCACCTGCGGCATCGACCCGTGGTACCTCAACCGCATCAACGACATGGTGCAGGTCCAGGAGAGCATCCGCGGCCTGCGTGTGGAGGATATCGACGCCGACGCGATGCGCCTGCTCAAGCAGTACGGCACGAGCGATGCCGAGATTGCCGCGCTGACCGGCTCAGATGAGCGCTTTGTTCGCGCTTACCGCAAGGGTCTGGGCGTGGTTCCCAGTATGAAGACGGTCGATACCTGCGCCGCCGAGTTTTCGAGCGCCACGGAATACCACTATAAGACCTACGAGAACATTTACCGCACGAGCCCGGATGCCAAGAAGTGCGTAGCTCCCGACGAGACCACGCCGGCGGACAAGCCCAAGGCGATGATTCTGGGCGCTGGCCCCAACCGTATCGGCCAGGGCATCGAGTTCGACTACTGCTGCGTGCATGCGAGCTACGCGCTGGCGGCCCGCGGCTTTGAGACCATCATGGTCAACTGCAATCCCGAGACCGTTTCGACCGACTACGACACGTCCGACCGCCTTTACTTTGAGCCGCTCACCTACGAGGACGTCATGGACGTTATCGATGTTGAGCGCCCCGACGGCGTCGTGGTGACGCTTGGCGGCCAGACCCCGCTTAAGCTGGCGCGCATGCTCGAGGAGAGTGGCGTCAACATCATGGGCACCAAGCCGGATGCCATCGACTTTGCCGAGGACCGCGAGCGCTTTGCCGCCCTGCTCGACAAGCTGGGCATCATGTACCCGCCGGCGGGTCAGGCCACCTCGTTTGAGGAGGCCGAGGCCGTTGCCGCACACATTGGCTACCCGCTGCTGGTACGTCCGAGCTACGTGCTGGGCGGCCGCGGCATGATGATCGCCTACGATGCCGAGCACCTGCGCGATTACATGGCCGAGGCCGCGCGCATTAGCCCCGACTACCCGGTGTATCTGGACCGCTTCCTGGAGGGTGCGATCGAGTCCGACGTCGACGCCCTGTGCGATGGCGAAGAGGTCTACATCGGCGGCATTCTGGAGCATATCGAGGAGGCCGGTATTCACTCCGGCGACTCTGCGACTTGCATTCCGCCGTTCAGCTTTAGCGAGAGCCTGCAGGCAAAGCTCCGCGAGACCACGCGCCGCATCGCGATGGCGCTGGGCGTACGCGGCCTGGTCAACGTGCAGTACGCCATCAAGGGCGAGACCGTCTACGTGATCGAGGCCAACCCGCGTGCCAGCCGCACCGTGCCGTTTATCTCCAAGGCCACCGGCGTGCCGCTGGCCAAGTGCGCGGCGCGTATCATGGCGGGCGATTCCATCGCCAGCCTGGGCCTGCCGAGCGACGAGCGTCAGCTGGACTGGTTCTGCATGAAGGAAGCCGTTATGCCCTGGGGTCGTTTCCCGGGCGCCGACGTTATCCTGGGTCCCGAGATGAAGTCGACGGGCGAGGTTATGGGTATCGCCAAGAGCTATCCCGAGGCATACGCCAAGACGCAGCTGGCGATTGACTACAAGCTGCCCGACCCGAGCGCCGGCAAGGTGTTCATCAGCGTGTGCGACCGCGACAAGCGTCATATCCTTTCGGTCGCGCGTATCCTGCGCTACCTGGGCTTTGATATCTGCTCTACCGAGGGTACGGCGCGCGTGCTGCGTGGCGGCAACGTGACGTGCGAGGTCGTGGAGAAGATTAGCGGCCCGCACGACGGCGAGCGCCCCAACATCGGCGACCTCATCGCTGATGGCAAGATCGCGGTGATCATCAACACACCGTACGGCCCGGGCTCGCGTGGCGACGGCTATCTGTTGCGCACCGAGGCGGTGCGCCGCGGCGTGACTTGCGTGACCGCGATGTCTGCCGCCAACACGTACGTGAGTGCCATCGAGGCGGTGCGTGAGGACCAGCAGGGTCACGGCAGCGCCAACGACATGGGCATGGACGTCATCGCCCTGCAGGACCTGCCGCAGCACACGGTGTAGGTCGAGCTGTCCGGCCGGGGCGGGAGCCGGACACTTTCTCTCGGAAACTGGGCTTCGCGAAGTTTTCCGAGAGAAAGGACCGCCTCCCGCCCCAGCCTGCGGTGACTCGGCTGCACCGTGTGCTGCAGAAGGGTCTTGGCGCGATGACTAGGGCTGAAATATGAGCGTGGGATCCGCCGTTCGTCCGAACGGCGGATCCCACGCTCATATTTCAGCCAACGTACGTCATAGCAACCCCCGGTAGGTCGAAGGTGCTCTGCGGCGGCCCGGTGTTTTCATCTGAACGACTTTGCGTAGCAACCGGAGTGAAGATGAAAACACCGGGCCGCCGCAGAGCACCCACAGACCGCAGGGACGGGAGCAGCTATACTACTCTCAGTAGTTAAGGGTCGCGGATCCGCCGCGTCGCCGCTCTCAACAGGAGGTCTTTGTTTATGGCAGATCAAAAGCCGGTTGTCGGGATCATCATGGGTTCCAAGTCCGATCTGGGCGTTATGGAAGGCTGCACCGCCGAGCTCGAGGCGCTTGGTGTGCCCTATGAGCTCGTCATTGCGAGCGCACACCGCACGCCGGCGAAGGTCCACGAGTGGGCCTCGACTGCTGCCGATCGCGGTATCAAAGTAATTATCGCCGCCGCCGGCAAGGCCGCTCACCTGGGTGGTGTCGTGGCTGCCTTTACGCCGCTGCCGGTTATCGGCGTGCCTATGAAGACGAGTGACCTGGGCGGTATGGACTCGCTGCTGTCGATGGTGCAGATGCCTTCGGGCGTGCCCGTGGCCTGCGTTGCCATCAACGGCGCCAAGAACGCCGCCATCTATGCCACGCAGATTCTGGGTGCTTGCGACCCCGAGTACCGCAAGGTTATCGAGAAAATGAAGCAGGAGATGGCCGACGCCTAAGCGGCTTGCCATTCCGCTGTAATCATAGGGAGAGTCATGTCCGACTATCAGGGAAAACGTTTCTCGGCTTCTCAGATCCCCGATCCATCCAAGTCGGGATCGGCCCGCTCCATGCAGCAGGGTCGGGCATCCTCTCCTCAACAGGCTCGTGCGCCGCGCCCCGTAACGCCGACGTCCCATCGCCGTCAGGATACGCCGGCTGCGTATCGCCCCTCGTCATATGGCACGGCAAAGAAGCGGACCCGGACGACGAGGCAACCGAGCGGCGCTCCGTCCAGCTACACCGAGCCGCCGCGCAAGAAACGCCGCTCCATCATCCCCATTCTGCTCATCATCGTGGGCATCGGTCTGATTGTCGCCGCCGCCGCCATCTTTATCAATGCTCAGATTGGCTATAAGCAGGCGAGCGATTCATACCAGAAAATCGAGAAGCAATATGTAAGCGATAAGGACGCCAGCGGCGTGCCGATTATCGACTTCGATGCGCTTGCTCAGACAAACCCCGAGATTGTGGGTTGGATTTACGTGCCGGGAACCAACATCAACTATCCCGTGGTGCAGACCAACAACAACTCCAAATACCTCAACACGCTGTTCGACGGTACGGCCAATGCGTCCGGGGCCATTTTCCTGGATAGCGATGACACCGCGCCGGGAATGGTTGACCAGCAGACCACGATCTACGGCCACCACATGAATGACGGGTCGATGTTCAACGTGATTTCGGACACCACCGACCAAGCGACATTCGATAGCATCGAGTACGTGTATTACATCACGCGCGATGCAACGTATAAGCTGCGACCGCTGGCGACCAAGGTCGTCGAGGATACGTATGCCAAGGCGCGCACGCCTAATTTTGAGGGTGACGACGGGCTCAAGAACTACCTGTCCGAGATGCTCGACGGTGCTTCGGCAGTGGCGAGTGATGCAGGCGATCGCGCTGCCTCGGCAACCAAGGTCGTGACGCTCGTGACCTGTCGCTCGCTGTCATTTAGCAATGCGCGCGCCGTCATGGTGCTCACGCCGGTCGAGGAATAGATTGTTAAGAGTAGCTAAAAGAGCCCCGTCCCAAATGAGCTGCTCGATGACGGTAAAAGGAGGAAATGATGCTCGAGAATGGCAAAACGATGCCTTCGATTGATGCTTGGCTGCGCGAGGCCAAAGCCGATTCGTCGGCGCCTGCGTGCGGTATGTATCTGACGCATAACGGTGTGGTGCGTGCGACGCCCAAGGCTGAGGTGCGCGGAGTTGAGACCGGTGGCGTGGCGCCGGGCCACAAGGTGGGCGGCATGGTCTTTGACTACGACGCCGAAAAGGTGCGGTCTGCTATCGAAGCCACGCGCGCGATGCCCGGCATCGGCTATGTGCGCGTGTGGCTGGCGAGCGGCGAGCTTTCCGTGGGCGACGATATCATGCTCGTGCTCATTGGCGGAGACATTCGTCCGCACGTGGTCGATGCCCTGCAGTCGCTTGTCGGCACCATCAAGAATGAATGCGTGAACGAGGTAGAGCGCGAGGCATAGGGCTTTGCGATCGATTCGAGCCCATCTGTAGCAAGAGCCCGCTGGCAGTTAGATTGAACTGCCAGCGGGCTTACTTGTCCGTTGGAACCGACTTGCAGCAGCGCCAGCGCTATACGCGTGTGGCGTCCTTGGGGCTCATGGTCATGCTCTGGAAGCGATTTTCCATGTATTCATTATCGAAATACTTGCCGTAGAACTGCGCGACGGGAATATCCGGCTCCGTGCCGTTGACGCGCTGGTACCAGTAGTCGAGCGACTGCAGCGTCATGACGCCGTCGACCAGCATAATGACGGTAAAGATGACGGTAGCCGAGTAGCGGCTCTTCCACGGAATCATGTTGATGATCTTGAGCAGCCTCGGCAGCAGCAACTTGATCCAGATAAGGCCACCCAGGCCCCACAGGCAGGCAAAGCCCGTGCAGGTGCGTCCGCCCGTAAGGACGGCGAGTGGGTCGGGCATGCCGAACAGCTTCATGTGCGAGTAGCTCCACGAGACCACGCCAAATGAGGTCTGCATAAACCAGCCCACGAACACCTCAAAGCTCGCGCCGAGCACAGCGCTTACCAGGAAAATGATGATGGGGTTCTTTTTATAGAAGCGGTTGAGCACCATGGTCATGAGTACGGCGCCAAAGCCATAGATGGGGCTGAAGGGACCGAACAGCATGCCGGCGCGGTCCTGGTAGACGCCTGGGTCGTCGACCGTCATGTGCCAGATGTCCTCGGCAATCAGGCCGAGCACGCAGCAGACGAGGAATACCCAGAACAGGTTGAAGTAGTTGAGCTTGACGTAGCCTTCGCCGGTCTCATCGCGGCCGAGCATGCCCTCGGCGGCGGCGTCGCGATCGAGCATTTCCTGCAGGCGGCGCTGCAGCTCGCGCTCCTGACGAAGCGTGGGGTCAACGGTGGCCGAAAGCGCAACGAGGATGCCGAGCTGGATGGCGGGGCGCAGCAAGAACGGCCCGATACCCTGGAGCATCACGTCGACCAAAAGCTCGACGACGGTAAATGCGATAAGGATATAGGACAGGCGCGCGGCGTTGCGGCGCTGGTTCTTGATAAGGTCCAGGCCGAAGATGATTAAGATGACCGCGCTCGCCGCCGAGAGCATGATGCCGGCGACGATGAGTCCAACCGCGACGAGCGTGTTGTCGCCGAGCTTGGCGGCGGCGTTGCCGTTGATGAGTGCGGTGATGACCTGCCACATAAAGGCGGCGACCGACGGGAGCGTACCCACGCCGGACAGGATGCACAGGACGGCGTACACCTTAATGATGAGGGGGATCTTCTTGACCTCCGTGGCGCTGGGGACGCTGGGGTCGAGTTCGTTTCGATCCATACAGAACCTTTCTCGTTTTGTCCTAGGCTACAAGGATACGCCGCCGACCTGCTAAAAGACAGGACGAACGTCCCAATTGCAGCAATGTAAGCCCTAACGGTCGCCGGGACGCGTCGCGACGGAAGCATACGGGGTCGTTGAGCGCGCGGGCGGGTTCCCCAATAAAATGTTTGGCCGCAAAACGGATTATAAGCTCGGTGGGCTTTTAAAAAGCGCTGCTCATGCGCGGGAGTGCTTGTCTTACCGTGCGTATAATAGGGCGGGTAACGCCAAATAACGAGGCTCTGAGGGGATGCCATGTCTCAAGAAACCATCCGCGCGGCCGAGCGTGCCACGGGACAGGTGACGACCATGTCGACGTATGATCCGGACTCCGACCAGCTGCATGAGGAATGCGGCATCTTTGGTGTGTGGGCACCCGATCGCGATGTGGCTCGGCTGACGTACTTTGGTCTGCGCGCGTTGCAGCATCGCGGCCAGGAATCGGCGGGAATCGCCGTGGGCGATGGTGGCACGGTTATGGTTCGTAAAGACCTGGGACTGCTCGATCGCGTGTTCTCCAACGCCGACCTGTCGACGCTCTCCGGCCAGCTGGCCGTGGGCCACGTGCGCTATGGAACTGCCGGCGCCAAGAGTTGGGAAGCCTCGCAGCCGCATCTTTCTACCATCAACAGCGTCATCATCGCACTTGCTCACAACGGCACTCTGGTCAACACCGACGAGCTGCGCCGTCAGCTGATCGAGCTGGGCGTGCCGTTCCTCTCCAATTCGGATTCCGAGGTCGCGACCAAGCTTATCGGCTACTTCACCCAGCGTACGGGCCACCTGCGCGAGGGCATTCGCAAGACCATGGAGCTCGTGCGCGGCGGTTACGCCATGACACTCATCAACGAGCAGGCGCTCTACGCTTTCCGCGACCCGCATGGCATTCGCCCGCTGGTGCTGGGCAAGCTCGTGGACGAGGGTTTGGACCAGGCCGACGCCGCTTCTGTTTCGCAGCTGCCCTCGCAAGACGGTGCCTCGACGGTCGACTCCGCCGTCCATGTCACGCGCGCCGGCGGCTGGGTCGTTGCTTCCGAGACATGCGCACTCGATATCGTGGGCGCCGAGTATGTCCGTGATGTCCGCCCCGGCGAGATCTTGCGCATCAGCGCCGAGGGCCTGGTGTCCGAGCAGGGCGTGCCCGCAGCCGAAGAGTCCGCCAACTGCATCTTTGAGCAGGTCTACTTTGCCCGCCCCGACTCAATCATGAACGGCAAGAGTGTTTACGCCTGCCGTTACGACATGGGTCGCCAGCTGGCACACGAGGAGCCCGTCGAGGCCGACCTGGTCATTGGCGTGCCCGACTCCGGCCTGCCGCCCGCGGAGGGCTATTCGCACGAGAGCGGCATTCCCTTTGGCGAGGGCCTCATCAAGAATCGCTATGTAGGCCGTACGTTTATCGAGCCCACGCAGGAGCTGCGCGCCATGGGCGTGCGCATGAAGCTCAACCCGCTGCGTGACAACATCGAGGGCAAGCGCCTGGTCGTGATCGACGACTCCATCGTACGCGGCACCACCATGGTGCAGCTCGTCAAGATGCTGCGCAATGCCGGCGCCAAGGAGATTCACATCCGCATCAACTCGCCCGAGGTCATCTGGCCGTGCTTCTACGGTATCGATACCGACGTGCAGTCGCAGCTCATCAGCGCCAACAAGACGGTCGAGGAGATCTGCGAGTATATCGGCGCCGATTCGCTGGCCTTCCTTTCGGTTGAGGGCTTGCTGAAGGTCATGCCCAAGGGTGGCTACTGCGATGCGTGCTTTACCGGCCGTTATCCCGTGGCGATTCCCGAGAGCTTTGGCCGCGACAAGTTCATGGAGGGCTTTAAGCCCCGCAACCTGGATAAGCCGCTGCACTTTGACGACGACGCCGTGGTCGAGAAATACGATGACCGCAGCTGGGAAGAGAAGCACGGCGAGGCCTAAAACCTGCCATTTGGGGACAGGCTTATTTTGGTAGGTTTACCTGCTGTTTTGTTGATTGAGCGGCGCGCGTTGCCAGAATGCGCGCCGAAATGAACGCAACTATGAGCACCGTTTGGCGCCCGGGCGGCGGACGGTAGTGGGAGAGGAAGGCTCAGATGAGCGACAGCAAGCATGTGACGTATGAGGATGCCGGCGTCGATACCGCCGAGGGCGGTCGCGCCGTCGACGCTATTAAGCAAATGGTTAAGGACACCAACCGCCCCGAGGTCATCGGCGGTATCGGTGGCTTTGGTGGCCTGTTCTCGGCCGCCGCACTTAAGGATATGAAAGACCCGATTCTGATCAGCGGTACCGACGGCGTGGGCACCAAACTCGTGCTCGCTCAGATTATGGACCGTCACGAGACGGTGGGCCAGGACCTGGTTGCCATGTGCGTCAACGACATTTTGGCTTCGGGTGCCGAGCCGCTGTTCTTCCTGGACTACGTTGCCATCGGCCACATTGAGGCCGAGCACATGGCAAAGATCATCAAGGGCGTGGCCGACGGCTGCAAGCTCGCGGGCTGCGCGCTCGTGGGTGGCGAGATGGCCGAGCACCCCGGTGTCATGGCCCCCGCCGATTACGACCTCGCCGGCTTTACCGTGGGCGTCGTCGACCGTCCCAAGATGCTCGACCCCGCGAACGTCCGCCCCGGCGACGTGATTCTGGGCCTGCCTTCCACCGGCGTGCACTCCAACGGCTACTCGCTCGTGCGCAAAGTCATTGGCGTTGACGGCATCAAGCCGGGCACGCCCGAGGCCGCCGCTAAGGCCGAGGAGCTGAGCCGCCCGCTCGAGGAGCTCGGCGGCGCATCGCTGGCCGACGCTCTGCTGGCTCCCACGCGCATCTACGTCAAGCCGGTTCTTGAGCTGCTGCGCGGCGGCGCTCCGGTGCACGCTATCGCCCACATCACCGGCGGCGGTATCACCGAGAACCTCAACCGCGCGCTTGCCGACGACGTCGACGCCGTGGTCACCCGTAACGGTGCCGAGATGGGCTGGGACGTTCCGCCCGTCATCACCTATGTGTCGCGCCAGGCCGAGCTCGCGCCCAACGAGGCGTGCAAGACCTTCAACATGGGCGTTGGCCTGTGCCTGATCGTCGCCCCCGAGGACGAGGCCGCGGTGACCGAGGCTCTGGTTGCGCTGGGCGAGAAGCCGTTCCGCGTGGGCGAGTGCGTCGAGGGTTCCGGTAAGGTCGTGTACTCCGATGAGCGCTAACGAGCAGATGGCTGCCGCCGAGGGCCTGGACTTTGTGCCCTATACCCGTCCGACTGGCACCGATACGGCTGAGCCGCTCAAGATCGGTGTGCTTATCAGCGGCTCCGGCACCAATCTGCAGGCGCTGATCGACCTGATCGCCGCGGATAAGCTCAATGCCTCGATTGAGCTCGTGGTGTCGAGCCGTCCTTCGGCCAAGGGTCTGCAGCGTGCCGAGCGTGCGGGTATCCAGACGCTTACACTGTCCAAGGATGTCTATGCCGACCCCATCGCCGCCGACGAGATCATCGCGCACGAGCTGCTCGAGCGCGGCTGCGAGTATGTGGTCATGGCCGGCTACATGCGCATGGTGCATACGCCGCTGCTGGCGGCGTTTCCCAACCGCGTGGTCAACTTGCATCCGGCGCTGCTGCCGAGCTTTACCGGCGCGCATGCGATCGACGATGCCTTTGCGCGCGGCGTCAAGGTAACCGGTGTGACCGTGCATTTTGCCAACGAGATCTACGACAACGGCCCCATTATCGCCCAGCGCGCGCTGGCCGTCGAGGAAGGTTGGGATGTCGACACGCTCGAGGAGCACATCCACGCGATTGAGCATGTGCTGTATCCCGAGGTTGTTCAGATGCTCGCCGACGGCCGCGTCCACGTGCTGGAGAGCGGCAAGGTCGCAATTGATGCGCCCCGCGGCTAGCGGTGCACAGTACAATTTAGTTGAGTGGTCAGGGTGGTCATTGGCGCCAAGGCGCGCCTGACCACCTTTTGTTTTTGGTGGTTACCTGCGACGTTCTTGAATGACCGGTCGTTTAAGAACGTCGCAGGTGACTAGGTGAGAGAGGTGAGCGCATGGCGGATAACGAAGCACTGTTTACGCCTGAGCTGGTGTTTTTTGATTGGGAGTGCGCGACGCCGGATGAGGTGTTTGCGCGGCTCGAGGACGAGCTTGCACCTCGCGGTTACATTGCGCCCGGTTGGCTCGATGCCGTCCGCACGCGCGAGGATGCCTATCCCACGGGTCTTGCCATGCCGGCGGCCAACATCGCCATCCCGCACACCGATCCCGGATTTGTGGCTAAGCCCTATATCGCGGTGGTAAAGCCCGCGGCGCCCGTGGTGTTCAGTGCAATGGCGGGCATGGGTGCCCCCGTGCCGGCGCAGATCATCATCAATCTGGGCATCGCCGAGCCGGGCGGCCAGGTCGAGGCCCTGCAATCGCTTATGAATATCTTTATGGATGCCGCCGCCGCAGCCGATGTGCTCGGCCAGACCACATGCCAGGGCATGGTCGACGCCATCCGTCGCCACTTTTAGGGCCGGCACTTGGGGACTGTTCCTAACTGCCGGCAGAAAAGGAATGTCCCTAACTGCCGACAGCCAGAACAGCCCCCTTTGCACCAAAATGGTGCAGATTAACCTGTCCCCCATGCACCAGGTGTGTCGCGGGGTCCGCGTTGTGACACAATGGCGTTTGTTCGATTCGTGATGCGAAAGGCCAACTATGGCAAACAAGAAAAAGAACTCCGAGGCCGCGCCGACGTCCGAGCAGCAGGCTCGCGCTGCCTCCAGCTCTCGTAAGAAGCAGCGCAAGACGTACGTGTCTAAGACCGTCAAGATCGTCCTGGTGGTTATCGGCGTGCTGGCAATGCTGCTTTCCGTCTCGGCCATGGCATGCTCCGGTCTCATGTCGCAGGCAGAGGATACCTCGAGCTACAAGCTTACCGGCGGTGTCGCCGCCACCATCAACGGCACCAACCTCACCGAGGACACCGTGACCAAGCAGATCATGAGCATGCGCACGTCCTACGGTTACACCAAGGACAAGGACTGGGCGCAGTATCTGGTCGACAACGACCTGACGCCCAAAAAGTACCGCAAGCAGCTCATCGATTCCTACACGCAGCAGATTCTGCTCCAGCAGGCGCAGAAGGAAAACGGCGTGACGGTGTCGGACGAGGAGGTCGAGAAGGCATGGAAGGACGCGTGCAAGAGCGCGGGCGGTGCCAAGGCCTTTAAGAAGACCCTTAAGACCTACGGCTATACCGAGGACACCTACAAAGACTCGCTCAAGGAGAACCTGGCACAGCAAAAGCTCAAGGACGCCGTGGCGCCCACCAGCAAGCCCAAGGACAGTGAGATCGTCGATTACATCAACGAGAACCTGTCTAACTACAACGATGCCCGCCGCTCGTCGAACATCCTGATCAAGGTTGATTCCGACGCGTCTGACGAGGACAAGGCCGCCGCCAAGGCCAAGGCGCAGGAGTGCCTGGACAAGATCAACTCCGGCGAGCTGAGCTTTGAGGACGCCGTGAAGCAGTATTCCGACGACACCGGCTCCAAGGAGAAGAAGGGCGATGTGGGTTGGGATAAGCTCACCACCTTCGTCGACAGCTACCAGACGGCGCTCGAGGGGCTCAACAAGGGCGATGTGAGCGACGTGATCGAGTCGACGTACGGTTACCACGTCATCAAGTGCACCGACTACTTCCATGTCGATAGCCAGGTCGATGACATCAAGCAGGTACCCAAGGACATCAAGAAGTATGTCTCTAACGTGGTGAAGACGCAGGCGGCAAGCACCGCGTACAGCGAGTGGCTGGAGCAGTACAAGAAGGACGCCGACATTACCGTCAACCCCATGCCCAAGGACGTACCCTATAACGTGAGTCTAAAGGGCGTCACCAAGAGCTCGACCGACGATTCGTCGACGACTGAGTAATCATGGGACGGTGCTCGCGCGAGTGCCGCCCATACTATTGAGGAGGATTTGCAGATGACCAACGAAGAGCTGCAGAAGGAAATGATTGCGGCCATGAAGGCCAAGGACAAGGTTCGCCTGTCTATCATTCGCCAGGTCAAGGCCGAGGTGAAGAATATCGAGGTTAACGAGCGCCGCGACGTGACCGAGGAAGACGTCAACAGCATGATCAAGCGTCTGATTAAGCAGACGAGCGAGACGCTGGAGATGTCCATTAAGGCCGGTACCGACCAGGAGCGTACCGACAACCTGACCGAGCAGGTCAAGATTCTGGAGAGCCTGCTGCCCGCGCAGGTTTCGGGCGAGGAGCTCGAGGCTCTGATCGAGCAGGTCATCGCCGAGCTGGGCGCCACGTCCAAGAAGCAGATGGGCCAGGTCATGGGCGCACTCGGCAAGGCTACCGGCGGCAACTTCGATAAGCCTGCCGCGGCAAAGATCGTCGGCGCCAAACTCGCGTAATTAATTTGTTACGCGGTTTTACCAAACCGCGTAACGGCTCGACGCTGCAAACCCGTACACGCGGCAATCAGACGTTCAATTTCATGGGCGCGACCATAAGGTCTGCGCCCTTTCATTTCACGTCACCTTGCTCGCGTGTACGGGTTTTCGCTGACTTATGCTCAACAAGGGCGGTTGTATTATTTTCGGCGCTCATTGGGGACAGACTTAAATGAGTGCTCAATGAGCGGGTACTCATTTAAGTCTGTCCCCAATGAGTGAGTGGAAGGTTGCGGGTTCTTTACGGGAATGTAGTGTGGGCTGCGGAAACGTGGTTCTTTCCGTACAATAGTTCAACTCGTGTAAACGCAGGGAAGGGACATTCATGGCAGACATGATCGAGATCAAGCATCTCAACAAGTACTTTGGCGACCTGCATGTGCTCAAAGATATCAATCTTACCGTCAAGCGCGGCGAGAAGCTCGTAATGATCGGGCCTTCCGGCTCGGGTAAGTCGACGCTCATCCGTTGCGTCGATTATCTGGAGGAGCCCACGTCGGGCGAGGTCGTCATCGACGGTACGCCGCTCACCAAAAAGAATCACCTGGAGATGGCTCGCAAGTATAGTTCCATGGTGTTTCAGCAGTTCAACCTGTATCCCAACATGACGGTGCTGGGCAACCTGACGCTCGCGCCCATCAAGCTGCAAAAGAAGAGCAAGGAGGAGGCGACCGAGATCGCCATCGCCGCGCTCAAGCGCGTCGGCATGGCGCATAAGGCCGGCGAGTATCCGCAGAATCTCTCGGGCGGTCAGCAGCAGCGCATCGCCATCGCCCGTGCCCTGTGCACCAAGCAGCCTATTATCCTGTTTGACGAGCCGACCTCGGCGCTCGACCCCGAGATGGTCCAGGAGGTTCTGGACGTTATGATTGAGCTCGCGCAGGAGGACATCACCATGATCTGCGTGACGCACGAGATGGGCTTTGCGCGCCAGGTGGCCGACCGCGTCATCTTTATGGAGGACGGCCGCATCCTGGAGGAGGGTACGCCCGAGCACTTCTTCGATAACCCCGAGAACCCGCGTTGCCGCGAGTTCCTGTCCAAGATTCTGCACTAGGCGCGGTGATGGACATGACGGATATGACGAGGGCGGCCGTGTCGCGCCGTCACTTTTTGAAGCTGGCGGGCGCCGGTATGCTTGCGCTGACGGGGTCCGCGCTTGCCGGTTGCGGCAACTCCACCAGCGGCGAGGGCTCCGACAAGGGGTCCAAGCTTGCGGCCATCAAGTCGCGTGGCCATCTGAATGCCGGCGTTAAGAAGGACGTTCCCGGCTATGGCTATTACGACACCGCCAAGGGCCGCTTTGAGGGCATGGAAGTCGATTTGTGCTACCAGATCGCCGCTGCCGTCTTTGGCGTGAGCTACAAGGAGGCCCGCGCCCAGGAGCTTGTCGAGTTTACCGACGTAACGCCCAAGACGCGCGGCCCGCTGATCGATAACGGCCAACTTGACGTTGTCGCGGCGACTTACACCATCACCGACGAGCGCAAGAAGAGCTGGGATTTCTCGACGCCGTACCGCACCGACTACGTGGGACTCATGGTCAAGAAGCGTTCGGGCTTTACCTCGATTGAGGATCTGGATGGCAAGGTCATTGGTGTGAGCCAGGGTGCCACCACGCAGGGCCTGATCGAGCAGATGATCAAGGACAACGGCTTTAGCTGCAAGCCCGAGTTTAGGGCCTTTAGCGGCTATCCCATCATCAAGAGTTCGCTCGACGCCGGCAATATCGACGTCTTTGCCATGGACCGCTCCACGCTGGCCGGTTACATGAACGAGACCGTTGAGCTGCTGCAGCCCGAGGTCAAGTTTGGCGAGCAGGGCTACGGCGTGGCGACCAAGAAGGGCTGCGACCTTTCGGCCGTGGTCGATCAGGTGATTTGCGATCGCCTGGCCGACGGCTGGCTCGACCAAGAGGTCAAGACCTGGGGTCTTGTATAGGCGCATCGTCCAAGGAAGGAATCAAATGCTCGAAGGATTATTTGACGCCGACCGTTGGTCGACGACATTTCAAAACATGGGGCCCTTCTGGGAGGGCTTTGGCGTGACGCTACAGGTAGTCGTTGCCGGTCTGCTGCTGTCGCTGGTGCTGGGCACGCTACTGGGCGTGTTCTCTACCACTCGCTCGCGCGTGCTGCGCGCCATAAGCCGCGTGTACGTGGAGTTTTACCAGAACACCCCGTTGCCCGTGCAGGTGCTCTTTATGTACATGGCCGGTCCGCAGTTTTTGCAGGCCATAACCGGTGCCGACCAGCCGGTGCGCATTGCGCCGTTCGTGCTGGGCTTCTTGGGTGTGGGCCTGTATCACGCGGCCTACATTTCGGAGGTCATCCGCACTGGTATCGAGGCAGTTCCGCGCGGCCAGATGGAGGCGGCCCAGAGCCAGGGCTTCACCCGTGCGCAGGCATACTGGTACATCGTGCTGCCCCAGACATTCAAGATCATTCTGCCGCCGCTGTGTAACCAGGCGCTCAACCTGGTCAAGAACACGTCGGTGCTGGCGCTCGTGGCCGGCGGCGACCTTATGTACCGTTCCGACAACTTTGTGAGTCTGTACGGTTACCTGCAGGGATACATCGTCTGCTGCCTTATGTACTTCATCATCTGCTTTCCGCTCGCCATGCTGGTGCAGTGGCTCGAGCGCCGCTCCAAGGAGCGTCCGCGCGGCGTGAGCCTGGCCGAGCTGGGGCTCGACAACGTAGAGGAGGCCTAGCGCATGGAAATCTTCAACGCGACCAACCTGCTCTACATTTGGGGCGGCTTTGTTAAGACAATCGAGATCTCGGCGCTGTCGATTTTTTTCTCGCTCATCTTTGGCACGGTGCTGGCGCTCGTTAAGAGCTATGCGCCCCGTCCATTCCGTATTTTGGTGAGCGCCTATATCGAGCTGTTCCGTTGCACGCCAAACCTGCTGTGGATTCTGTTTATCTACTTTACGGTGCAGGGTTTGGATATTGTGATTTCGACCATCGCCTTTACGCTGTTTACCAGCGCTGTTATGGCCGAGATTGTGCGCGGCGGCCTCAACTCGATTCCGCGCGGCCAGTTTGAGGCAGCGCAGAGCCAGGGCTTTGGCTTCTTTGCCACCATGCGCTACATCATTCTGCCTCAGACGTTTAAGACGATCATTCCAGCGCTGTTTAGCCAGTGCACGACTGTCATCAAGGACAGCTCGTATCTTTCGGGCATTAACGTGGCCGAGCTCATGTACACGGCAAACGTGGTGATGGCCCACGCGATCGACCTGTCGCAGGTGCTTATGCTCTACGGCCTGGTGTTTGCGATGTACTTTGTGCTCAACTTTGGTATCTCGCTGCTGGTTCGCGCATATCAGAGGCGAATGGTGGCAGCGTAGAATGTGGCAAAGGGACAGCCCCTTTGTCACATAGAGAAAGGAATCGCGATGAGCGATCTGGAGAACAAGAAGAGTCCTGTGGTCATTACCATCGCGCGCGACTTTGGCGCCGAGGGCCACGAGATTGGTCGCATGCTTGCCGACGAGTTGGGGATTCCGCTGTACGATAACGAGCTGCTGGTACGTGCTTCGCTGCGCACAGGCGAGTCGCTCGACAAGATGGCCGCTTACGACGAGCGCCTGGCCGTGGAGAACATGGCGTTTCTGCCCGACCGCTACGATGCGCGTTCGTACTCGGATAAGTTGTTCCAAAAGATGAGCCAGGTGATTTTGGATCTGGGCGAGACCGAGAGTTGCATTATCGAAGGCCGTCTGTCCGATTACCTGCTGCGCAACAACCCCAATCATATTGCCGTGCTGGTGACCGCACCCTTTGAGGATCGCGTCGAGATCGTGCGCAAAAAGCGCGGCCTTAACAAAAAGAAGGGCGCCAAGCTGGTCAAGCAGCAGCAGAAGGCGCGCGAGGCGTTCTATAAGCGCTACAGCGCCGGAAAGTGGAAGATGACGAGCGGCAAGGACATCGTCGTCAACCGCGCCAAGCTGGGCCGCGAGGGCTGTAAAGACGTTATCGCCGCCGCCTACCGCTACAAAGTGGCGCAACTCGAGGCTTAACCGACCAAAAACCACCACAAAGGGGACAGGCACCTTTGTGGTGGTTTTTGTTTTAGGCGGAGGGGAAGGCCTTGGTGAGACCGGCGCGCGTCTGCGTGTCGGTCTTTTGGTAGATAGAGCTCAGGTGGCGCTGCACCATGCGCATCGAGATACCGAGCTCCTCGGCGACCTGCTTGAGCGGGCGTTCATCCTGGGTCACGGCTATGAGCACGTCGACTTCGCGCGGGGTGAGAGCGTGGTTGGCGATGAAGGCCTGGCGTTGCTCCTCGATGGTGGGGGCGGCGAGTGCTTCTTCTGCCAGCTGCTCGCGCTCGCGCTCCTGCTCGGTTTGGGGCAGGCGGAACAGGCCCGCGGCTACAAACGCCACACTCGCCGCCACAAGCAGCATGAGCGCACCGATCATGATGAGGGCAACGTTGCCCGAGGTCACGAGGGCAAGCGAGATGCCCGATGTAGTGAATGCACATACATTGTTGGCGGCGCGCCCCATGCCGGCCCAGAGGGCGGGTGCATGCATGCGCGGTGCCAGCTGTGTAAAGGTGGCGGTAAAGAACGTGACAAAAAAGCCCGAGCTCAGGTAAAAGACGACAAGGCCTAGGTTGGGATCGGCGCCGGCCTCCACGGCCAGGATGGAAATGGTCGAGAGCACGGCGATGCCGAGCATGACAAGTCCCATGTAGCGGCGCTCGGCAAGGTCAAAGATAAGACCGGCGGCAAGGCCGCTTGCCGCCAAAAAGAGGCGCGGCCAAGTCTGCACGGCAATGGTGCCGTGGGCGTTGGAGAGTGTGACCACGTTGTCGAGGGTGGAGAACAGACAGGCAAGAATCATGACGAGCGCGATGCTCCAGCATGCCTGTTTGGCGAGGGCATGAGAGGACTCAGCAAAGGGATTGATGGCGGGGCTGGAGCTCTCGGCAGCTTTTTGGGGAACGACGCTGAGGGCGGATATGGCGATAGTCGCTGCGCCAAGGACGATGAGCTCTGCGATACCGCCGCAATTGAGCAGGTTGACGGCGAACTGCATCAGGATGCCCGCGGCATAGGCTGCTCCCGCACCGGTGGCGAGCTTGGGATCGTCTTGAAACGCCAGTGAAAAGGCGTGGTGCGCAGCGGCGCCCAGCAGGCCGAGTCCAAAGAATGCCACGCAGCCCAGAATCTCGAGCGCAAGCGGGTCCGTGGGGGATTGAATTTGGGTTAGGCCCACGATGACGATAGGGACGGCGGCGGCGTTGACGGCTGCCAGTGAGTGGCCCTTGCGCTGTGCGAGCCCGAGCAGCGGCGCGTATCCGATAAAGCCGAGCACGCTCGCACCCAGAATAAAGCCCTGTGCGATTACAACGCGTTCGGCACCGGCGAGCAGCCCGACGTTGACGTCGAAGCGAAACTCGGCGGCAAGGAAGGCGAAGGTGAAGAGCGCGAGTGCCAGAAGTGCGTTGATTTTAGACCTGCTCAGGTTCAAGGACGGTCCTTTGGGTGGACGAATAATCGTGTCCTCGATTGTAGCGTTACCGGGACGAGTGTGGCGATGGCGAAATCATATTGAATTAAACCGCAGGTAGAGGCCTAGGTTCACATCTACGAACCTAGGCATATGGAGTCATTTGGCACATCTTGGTGGTATGTCCCTACGACCAAGGAGGCCGTTATGTACGGAAGCCACTTTGACAAGCAAACCCAACGCGAGCGTACCTGCTCGCTGGTTCACGGTACCTGGCGTTGTGTGGGTGCCAAAATCGCTTGCGCTGGTGCGTGTGCGCTTATGGTCGGCCAGCTGCTGCTGCCGAGCGTGGCTCTGGCGACGGAATGCGCCGATCCCGCCGCCGGGACGGATGAGGTTGCCGCGGCTCCGGTGACGCTGACGGTTGCGGAGGATACGGCTGCAACGACCGCACCAGCTGCTTCGACCGCGCCTGCAACCGATGCTGCTCCGGCGGCGCAAGCCACCGTTGAGCCTCAGCAGACAATCCCAGCCGATGCCGCCAATGAGTCTAGCGGTGCTGCGCTCGCTGGGCAAAACGCTTCTGGCGACGACAACGCCGCCATGCCGGCGAGCAACGCCATCATGCCCTGCGGTGTGACCGATGTTGTTGGCGGCAGCGACGTTAGGGTCAATACGACCGTGGTTCCCCGCTACACGGACTGCGCGCTTCCGAGCAATGTCACACTCGAAAAGGGCCAGTCGTATACCTATGATTTTCCCGATGTTGAGGGCGGCATTCCAGAAACGCTTGCGAGCGAAGTCGTCGAGGTTAAGTACTGCAGGGCCGATGCTGCTTCGGGCGCTCTGGTCGAAGTTCTGGATGCATCCATGGCCGATGTGACGGCTACCTTTGAACCCATTGGCAATCATATGAGGCTGACGCTGACCTTTACGGGTGGCGCGGCAGGCGGCTCGTATCGACTCACGCGCAATGAGGCTCTCTATATTGGCACGGCACTGGAGTATACCGGAACTGACTATGAAGGCAGCTCGACTATCCTCAACGAAACCAGGTACGATTATTACCTCCGCTACGTCATCAATAGCGAAGTTACGCTCGTTGCGTCAGAAAACGAAGCCCTCCATAACCTGGACGTCAACGACGTGAAGACCGACTACGCGCCCGGCGAGGCGCCACGCGCGACCGCGACGATCCCCGCTGCCGATGCCGACAAGTACGAGATCGCCTACGAGTGCTGGGAGGAAATGGAGCTCGATATGGAATCCGGGGAGTCGGTACCCGTTGCCTTCTGGTATTCCGACCCCGCCAAGTATCCGACGGGCGCGAGGAGGATCGAGCACTTCGAAGAGGGCAAGTTCTACATGTACTCCGTTGAGCTGAGGCTCAAGGGCGACAATACCGTGGCCGATGACTGCAATATGAACGTCAACGGTCGTTGGGTGCACCACATCAAGACCGACAACGGCGTCTTTGCGCCAATCGCTGGCAATATGCTGTGCGAACAGCCAATCGACGAATGGCGTGCCATCGACGTTATCGAGATCAACGGCGCCACGACCACCTTCAAGGCGGGCGATAGGCCGGTCTTTACGGCGAATGTTCCGACGGGCTCCAACTCCCTTCCTCAGTGTGAGTTCTGGACGGGTAGCGACGGCAGCGAAGTGAACTCCGTGGATTTCTGGGATCAGAACATCACGAATCACATCGACGTCTTTAAGCCTGGTGTGACCTATCGCTACGGCATCTACCTCAAGTCCGCGCGCGGCTTCTACTTTACGCCCGACACCAAGCTGGTGATCAACGGCCGGGAGTGCGGCTACCAGGTCGCGGATAGCGTATCCGATGAGGACAGCGGCTGGATCTACACCCTGTGGCTCAACACCGATCTGACCTTTACGCCTGAAGCCACGTCGACTCCCGATCCGCAGCCTACGCCGGATCCCAAGCCGACGCCGCAGCCTGGGGTGAAGCCCGCAGCCAAGCCGGCCACGACAACCGCCACGACCAAGACGGTTGAGAAAACCACGCAGGCCAAGAAGGGCGATGCTGTCCTGGCTACCACAGGGGATACCACCGCGATGACGGTCGCCGCCCTAGGCATCGCCGGCGCAACCGTAGCCGCCGCCGGCGATGCCGCGACCAAGCGCCGCAAGCATTAGAGCTGGGTGACGGCTCTCGTTCTCGGCCTCAGCAAAATCTCAATCTGTAACACCAAACTGCCCAAAACGGCTCTAGATGTTACAGATTGAGATGAACCGAATGGCCGCCAACCTAACGTCTCGATCTGTAACACCAAGCGGGGAATTTGACCTCTAGCTGTTACAGATCGAGACAAACCGATCGGCCGAGTCCAGAACCACCGCAAAGGTGCCTGTCCCCTTTGTGGCGGTTTGCGCAGGTAGAACGGTAGGTTCGTATATATGAACCTACCGTTCGCTTTGTTTGTGGACCACGATTACGCTGGATGACTTTAGGTTTGCAAGAAAGGAACGACCATGAGGTGGACTACTGCTCGAGCGCTTTGCCGCCGGCTGACGGTTGCCACGGTGACCCTCACTATGGTGACGGGTTCGTTGCCCGCGGGCGCGTTTGCCGAGACCCTCACCACCGACGGCACTTTTGTGCAGACGGATAACGGCCAAGCAGCCGACGCCGCTCCCGCCGATTCGGCTGACGCCCAAACGTCAGACTCTGCTTCCGCCGACCCCGCGCCCGATGCCGGCGCTGCCGATCCCACAGTGCTCGATACCGGTGACACCCCCACGCCCCCGGACTCCGAGATTGCATCGGCGGCAGGCCTGACGGGCGCCGGGCAGACCGAGAGCACACCTGCGGGTACGCTCGCCACCGATCTTGTCGAGGGCAAGGAACTCGCCGAGCAGCAGAAGCAAGAGGAGGCTTCCGGTGCCGAGGCAACCTGGAACGAGGAACTTGAACTCTGGGCAACTTCGAAGGGCGCCACGGGCGTAAAGGACGAATACGACGATGGCTACGTGGCCGGCGAGCAGACCCCCGCGCAGTACTACTTCTCGATTGATAGCCTCACCAACGAAATTTCTATCGAGTATGGCGACGCAGGCATTACCACGTTGGAGGTGCCCTCGACCATCGACGACAAAAATGTCGTAAGCCTTACGGGTATGGGAAGCGCTGCGCTCACATCGATCACCTTCGCCCCTAATTCGCATGTCCGCTCGGTTGGAGGCTTGGGCGGCAGCAGCATCAAAGAGATCGCACTGCCCGATTCGGTCGAGGAGCTCAAGAGCTATGCATTCTACAAAAGCAAGACGCTCCAAACGGTAACCTGGCCCAACAACGCGGCCTTTACCACGATTCCCGAGCAGGCCTTTAAGGAATGTGAACAACTTGACGACAAGGTGGTGGCAACGCTGCCGCCTTCGGTCAAAACTATCGACTATCTTGCATTCGCCTATTGCGGCGTGCCACAGTTCTATGTCTCGGACACAACAGTGCTCACCTTTACGCAGATCAATGTGCCGGGCACGGTGGAGCGGATTGAGCGCAATGCCTTTGACGGGTGCTCGCATGTGTCGTCGGTGACGATCGGCGACGGCGTTAAATATATCGGAGCGCACGCGTTCGCCTCTCTTGATCCTGCAATTGCCGGCAAAGAGATTGTGCTACCCAAAAGCGTGGAAATGATAGAGTGGGGAGCTTTTGAGAACACGAGATACGGAAACGAGACGAACCATAATGCCGTTGCCCTGCGCGTGATGAACCCCGATCTTCAGTTTGGTGAGGCGGGCTATCCGGGCGACTATAATGAGCGCGTGACAATCGATGGCGTAACGTATGCGATTCCCTTTAGTGAAGGCCAGACCATCTATGCCTATGCGACCGATTCGGCTGGCAACCCCTCGATGGTCAAAAAGCTTGCCGATGCCGTGGCCGATCGCAAGGACTCCGTCGATTCCTCGAAGCCTGCCTACACGTTTGAGTGGATGGGCGAGGCGGCCCAGGTGACGGGCAAACTTCCCCAGAGCGCGACGGCTACACTCGTGCAGGCGGGGCAGTCCACGCCGCTGGCGGCTGGCGATGACGGCAGCTTTACAGCGGACGCTCTCTCCAAGACAGCAGCCACCCTGCGCATTTCGCTCAGCGGTTACTATGACATGGTGCTGGCGCGCCCGGGCGACCAGATGACGGGCACATGGAATATCGGAGAGATTAAGGCGGAGGACTTTACCAAGATTCCGGCCTCGCGCGCGATTGAGCTCAACGTGGGCTATCTTGAACCGATTGTGGGCCAGGATAAGACCGAACGCATTGAGCTCGATAGTCTCGATAACATCGATCTGACGGTGAAGAGCGGCGGCAAGACGCTTAAGCCTGCCAAGGGTGACAAGGAAAACGACTACCGTATCCAGGGCACAGCGCTCGTGGTGTCGCAGGCCATTGCCGACGCGGACCAGGATCTGGAGATAACGCTCGAGCCTAAAGACAGCCTCAAGCTGGGTGGGGCGACGGCGACGGTGAAGCCTTCGGCCGGCAAGGTCGATATCGACTTGAAGCCCTGGGGCACGGCGACGGTCACGACCAAGGGCGACTACCAGGGCGCTAACCGCGTGCTGGTGTTCCGTACGTCCGACGGCAAGCTGGTCGCCGACGGCGTCACCTATCTGATGGGTTACGAAGACGATGGCACCACGCCTATCATGAAGGCCGAGACGCCGCGCCTTAAGGCCGGTTCGTACACCATCGTCGCCTTTAACAAGACGAGCTACGACATCCAAGCGACGAGCTATTCCACGTTTAGCCGCCTAGGGCTGACCGTGGGTAAGCATATCGCGCAAAAGCAGGTGAAGATTGAGGACGGCAAGCAGCTCGACGTGACGCTCGACGTCCCCACGTTTGACGTGGAGACGTATCGTGCCGAGCGCGGGCTGACGGCGGGCTCGGTTATCGCTGATTCGTCCGCGGTCGTTGGCGCGGAGACCGAGCTGCGCATTCATTACGAGCTCAAGGACAGCCAGGCTGCCAAGATTGAGATTCCGCTGGCCAAGGATGCCGTCGAGGATGTGTCCGCAGGCGCTCGCGAAGCCGGCGCCTGCTCCGATGCCATGTGGGCTAACACAACTTGGGAGGGCGACAACCTCGTTCTCAATATGAAGAAGGGCATGGGCGCCGATGTGTTTGTGCGCTTTAAGCCTAAGGCCGCGGGCATCTATGCCGTCTCGCCGCTCATTACGCTGGGCGAGGTGACATTGCCGCTGGGAAGCACCACACTCGAGGTTAGTGGATCGCGCGTCGAGGTCGACAACACCGACGTTCACAGCCTGCTGGGCAATGTGGCCTACGTTTATGCAGCGCCGGGCAAGAGCGTGCAGCTCACCGTGGGGACGGGCTCGTCGGCTGCAAAGTACACCGGCAAGACCAATAAACTCGGTCGTGCCAAGATTGAATACGACCTGCCGCAGGATACGCTTGCCGCCGAGCGTGTGACGCTCGAGGCGCGCGTGGGCTCGACCGATGTCGCCGCCGCTGCCGCAGAGGTGACGGCTCGCAACTATGTGCGCTATGTTCCGGGCGCTTCGGTCTGGAACTTTGATGTGACGTATCGTGGCGGTACGCAAAACCTGGTCAAGGATGGCAAGGACACCGGCAAGAGTCTGTGGACCTTCCATCATCTGCCGCAAAAGAAGAACGCCTACTGGACGTTCGATATCACGCTCGAGGTGGGAAACGAAGAGGCCGCCGACACGCTCGACCTGTACGTGGACTGCGTGGATGGCAAGACGGTGACGATTCCTCTGACTCAAAAGTCGCGCGAGGGCACCCGTGTGCGCTATGTCGCGGAGTATGTGGACGAGGGTTACCTTAAGCTGCTCGACGAGTTTAACAAGGCGAATGACTCGACCTATGTGAACTGCGGCAACTTTGAGCAAATCTTTATGCCGCAGACCTACCGCATCTCCAATGCCCAGCTTATGACCATGCTGAGTTTTGACGCCAAAGCTTCGGCCAAAAAGCATTCCGCCGCGGCCGAGGAGCGCCAGCAGGAGTTCTCGAATGCCGTGCAGCAGTGGCACGAGTATATGATGGATAACTCGTTTAATGATGTCGACGAGGCCTTTAACGACGCGATTGACCAGATGGTCGCCGATGCGTTTGCCGAGGAGGACAAGGACGGTAAAGAGGACGAAGCCCAAGGTGGAGCTGCGCGTAAGGCTCGTCGCGCCCCTGCCGCCAGCGACGGCGAGGGTGATGGTGCTGGCAACGACGAGGCCGCGCAGTTTGCGGCTGAGCTCAAGGCCGCGGTCGGCGGGTCGTCGGCGCTGCTGACCCAGCAGGGCGACAGCTATGGCGTCAATGTGGACAAGATGATCTTTGAGGATGCTTACGGCACCAGCGAGGATTGGTATCAGGAACTCGCGGCGGCCCAGGGCGCGAACGCTGCGGATGCGGCCGCCATCAAGGAGCTCGTCGACCATGCATCGCGAGCGGAGTTTATTGCCCAGCAGGCCGAGGATCTGGTGGGCCAGTCGATGGGTATCGGCCAGCTCAACCAATACGGAAGCTGGAATGACGCAACCGCTGCGGCGCTCAACAAGTGTGCGGGCATTAAGGCCAGCGAGTACAACGGCCAGTCGACGAGCGGGTTTAACGATTTGGGCCAGGTGCTCGGCAGCTCGCTGAGCTACAAGGCGGCTGATGACGATACCGTCAAGGGCTTTAAGGTCGCCGCGCCCGATGGCGAGCAGACGGCCTATATCGAGTCGGAATTAATCGAGAACTCCAATAACAACAAGAACCAGGCGCTTCTGTTTAACTCGATCGCCATGCAGTGCGACATTCTGGACAACCTGTACGACAACTGGAATGTGGTCCATAGCCTCAACAACTCCAAGGTGCGCGGATGGCTCATGGCCTGGAAGCGCAACGGCGACGTGAGCGCCCATATGAAGCTCATCCGCACGATCCGTTCGCTCAAGAGCTATAAGATTGAATGCGAGATGTTCGGACAGGTCTTTAAGACCGATGCGTGGAAGGCGGCCGGCCAGGCGTTTCCCGCGGCGACCCAGGGCATCGGCATCTTTACCGGCATTTACGGCGTGAACGATGCCAGCAAGAACTGGGAGAACGTGAACGTCCGTATGCAGAAGGTGAAGGGCGAGCGCGAGGGCTATGAGCTTCAGCATACGCGCTTGCTTGCCAAGCCCGAGAAGACCGAGGACGACTGGAAGTGCATTTACGCGCTGCGCGATGCCATGGAGAAGGCGCGTGCGTTTGAGAATCTGCTGTATCGCCAGCTCTGCCACGATAGCACCGATGTGGCGGTGGGCTCCATTATGACAATCGCCGGCGTGCTGACGGCCGGTTCGGCGGGTACCGTGGTGGGCGCTGCCTATGACGCGGCTTCGACCAGCGTAGGTTCGGAGCGCGCGATTAAGCTGACCAATGCCGAATGCGCCTACGATGTTGCCTGCGAGCAGGTGGAGCGCGCGTGCCAGAATCGTATTACGGTCAACTGGGGCGAGCTGACCGATGCCGAGGTCTACAAGGCCAACAAGGACGGCTTGATCTCGGACGAGAAGATGCAGTCGATTTTTGAGGCGCGTTATCGCAATGTGGCCGCCAAGGCTGCACCCGACCCTGCGGGCGTGGTGTACGAGGGCCTACTGTCCAATACGGTTGAAGGCGCGACGGTTGAGCTGTGGAGCGCCGACGATGCGGCCGGTACCAATGCAGTGCGTTGGGATGCCGAGGAGTATGAGCAGGACAATCCGCTTGCAACGGGTGCGGACGGTGCGTACAACTGGAATACGCCGACCGGCTGGTATCAGGTGCGCGTGACCAAGGACGGGTATGAGGAGGCGCGTTCGGCTTGGCTGCGCGTGCCGCCGATTCAGACTGAGGTGAACATTGGCTTGGTGTCGACGGCGGCGCCCGAGGTGGTTTCGGCCCATGCCTATACCGATTGCGTCGAGGTTGAGTTTGCGCAGTATATGGATGCGAGTGACGATACCCTGGCCGCATTGTGTGTGCAGGGCTTGGGCGACGTGACGTATGCGTGGCTCGACAAGCAGGACGATTCCAATGGCAAGCCGCTGTCGCGCGTGCTGCGTATTCGCTATGCCGATGCGTGTGAGGCGGGCTCAACGGTGGCGTTTGAGCTCGACGGTGCTCGCAACTACGCCGGCACGGCCATGGCGCGCTGGGCAAGTGGCGAGCTTGTCGTGGGCGTTCGTGCCGACAAGCTCAAGCTCAACGTGGAGCAGGCCGTGACCATGCTTGATGGCGGTGACTTTGAGCTGGTGGCACACGTGACCGATAAGGCGGGCAAGCCGTTTGCGGGCGCCAAGGTTAGTGTTGGGCTGGAGTCCTCGGCTATCTGCTCTGTCGATGCCACCCAGGCCGTGACGGGCGAGGACGGTGCGGCGACGTTTGTGCTGCATGGTGCTCTGCCCGGTTTGACGACGTTGACGGCGACGGTGGATGACACGGCGCTGTCCAAGCAGGTCGACGTTCGCGTGTCTGCCGAGGCAGTGCGACCGGCGCGACCGGTGGCGACGATTGGTGCGACGACGTTTGGTGCATGGTCGCCCAAGGAGAACTACATTACGGTGCCCAAGGGCACGAAGCTGGAGCTTTCGGCCGAGGATGGCACGACGATTTGGTACACCACCAACGACACCTGCCCCTGCCGTGACGAAGGCCGCGTAAAGTACACCGAGCCTATTGCGCTCGATAGCAACATGTATGTGCGCATTGCGGCACAGCGCCCTGGCATGTCGTACAGCGAGTATTCCGAGCGTCTGAACATTACGATTACGGTGACCGATGAGCCGGTGCCTGAGCCGACGCCCGATCCGGACCCGACGCCCGAGCCGACGCCTGACGGCGGCGAGCAGGGTGGCGGTACGGATGGCTCTGGTGGCGCCGGGGTCCCTGCGGGCAGTTCGACTTCGACGACGACCACGGTGACGATGGACAAGTCCAAGGGTAAGGGCGAGAACGGCAAGAAGTCCGGCGGCACGGAGCTTGCCAGCACGGGTGACTCCGCCGCGATGACGGTCGCTGCTCTGAGCATCGCCGGCGCAACCGTTGCCGCGGCCGGCATCGCTGCGACCAAGCGCCGCAAGCGCTAAGTTTTGGCGACAGCGCCCATCCTCGGCTTTAGCAAAATCTCAATCTGTAACACCAAGCCAGATATTTGGGTTCCAGGTGTTACAGATTGAGATGAACTGTTCAGCCGCCAACCTAACGTCTCGATCTGTAACACATAGCGAGGAATTTGGCCTCTAACTGTTACAGATTGAGATAAAGAGGGTAGTGTCGAGAAAGTTGGTGTAGAGCCCCATCCGAAGCGAGTCGGCCCGGCGT
>CABSMQ010000009.1:0-46381 GCA_902478965.1 uncultured Collinsella sp.
CACGGCGCGCCCGGCGGACCGTGTTGGAGCCGGATCCATCACCCGTTTCCTAGACTGTCAAAAAAGAAATAATAGTCCCCTCTTTCGCTGGTCCCCTCAGTAAGCGTAAACCCACCAATCTTTACGGTAAGCGACTCAACCTTAAGGTTCTGTTTGTATGTACTTTGAAATGTGTCTAGGATCTCAATCTTAGAAATATCGTCCGTTCTGGGAAGCTTCACATGGGTGGTCCACGTCGCCCGGCCTTTATCATCTTTTGAATCAAGCTTTTTGTTGATCGTCACCTGGTCGGCAACACCGCGCCAAAACGTTGCTGTGCTCGTTCCTAATGGCGACGTCGTTCCCTCATGCTCAATCCTCGCCGTATTTTTAACGGACTCATACGAGTCTAGATTGTTCATCTTGGTGTGATAGACAATGCGATAGGGCTGATACTTATCTTCGTTAGACAAATTTGAAAACGTATAGCTAAATGTCGTGCCGGTAGAGCCATCGAGATTGCCGTCGGCAATCTTATTCTCGCCGTAAAGCCCCTTATAAACAACGTATTCACCCGTATAAGTCTGTTTGTCATCCAGCGTGTCGGTGAATGTATAGCCATTCATGTCGGTTTTGACATCACCGTTGTTGAGCGTAACAATCCATTTGATATCGGACGGCGTTCCGGTGCCATCGCTCTTCTGGATCATGTCATAGCGAAACCGATTTGCTACCACGCCTTCGCAACCGCTTGATTCCTTTCTGTTTTGGCCCCATGTCCAATCGGCTTTGTTTTTTGAACCGCTGAGCTCATTAATCCAAACATAGTTGTCCACAGAAGCATTCGGATTCATCACCGAATCATAGGTAACCGTATTGGTCCCCTTGGACAAGTTACCCAGGCTCAAAGTCGCGGTCTGCCCCTCAATGCTCGGCTGCTGCTTGAGCGTCTCGCCATTCAACTTAAACGACCCAGGCACAAACGAAAAATTCTCACCAAGCACATCAGTGAGTTGGACATTTTGAGCATAGGACTCGACCTCGAGATTGAGGGTCCATGTTACTTTTCCCTCGCCGCCGTTTTGAGGGACGAACTGTCCCTTTTTCTCTCCCGTCACAGCGCCGTCCCTGGTCGCAATGTCGATTCCGGTCGTTCCGGGAAACTCAACTTTTGTTGTATTGCCGGAGCCAACGTTCTCATTTGCTAGCTTGAATGAAAAATTAACACCGACATGAACATCGGACGGATTCGTATTAATCCAGTTTTGGTTGAAAGTGAAAACTAGCTTATTATTCTCGCACTTCCAGGTGCCAGCCTCTTTTTTCTGACCGTCATAGAGCACCCCGCCTTCAACATTCAATGTAACATTGCTCGGAAGAGAGTACTCCGCAACATTTTGCGTCAAGCTCGGGGTATGGCTCGGCTTAAACTTCGCGCTAAACGAACCGTAGAGCGTGTCGGTCGAAAGCACGGTAGTATTACTCAAAGGCACTTTACGGTTCTCGACAATGGTATACAGCTCAACCGTAACGTCCGCCGTATTCCCATCAATCACAATCGGCGTCGGCGTCGTCACGTCCTCGGCGCGCACGGGGGCTGCGCCGTGAAAAACTGCGGCGGTGAGGCTAATTAAAATAAAGACCAGGGCCGCCATACCCAGCGACCGTGAGCGGTGTGCGTCCATAGTTGTCCCCTAATTCCTACAACACAGTGTGGAATACGGCGAATCGTCGGATCGAACACAAACCCCAACATCAACGAGAACCTACCTAGCGCATTGCAAGAACCCATTGGGGAGCAACTTCTAAGACGGTTCGTCTATGCCACAATGCATAAAATACAATATAGATACCAGTCATGTAAACCGCAGGTAAAGAGGTCTTTTAATTTAATACCAGTTGATAGTTACCTGTTGATAGTTTTGTATCAAAGCGGCTGTATTTCAATGATTCATGTATATGTTTAAACAACTTATCTTTGACTGGAAAGCCGATTGGGGGGATAGCCGCCCCAGCTGTGGTGCAAACGAACCTGTCCCCTTACACCAAAAAGGGCGCCGACCGCGATGGTCGGCGCCCTTTCTTGTTAGTCGTTATAAGCCCCGGCGCTTATTTGTTGACCTGACCGGCGCGGACGGCGGCCTTCTTGCGGTCGGTGGCGTTGAGCAGACGCTTGCGCAGGCGAATGTTCTTGGGGGTGATCTCGACCAGCTCGTCGTCGGCGATGTACTCCAGCGCCTCCTCCAGCGAGAAGGTGCGTGCCGGCACCAGCTGGACGGAGATATCGGAGGTCGAGGAACGCTGGTTGCCCAGGTTCTTGGTACGGGCGATGTTGACGACCATGTCGCCGGCCTTGCTGCGCTCACCCACGATCATGCCCTCGTAGCACTCGGTGCCCGGCTCAACAAACAGCTGGCCGCGCTCCTGCAGCGTACCCAGAGCATAGGCAACGGCCTTCTCGGTGGTCATGGAGATCATGGCGCCGTTCTGGCGGTTGCCAATCTCGCCGGCGTAGGGGCCGTACTCCAGGAAGGTGTGGTAGAACACGCCCTCGCCGTGGGTGACGTTCATGATGCGGTTCTTAAGGCCCATGATGCCACGCGTCGGGATCTTGAACTCGAGGTGCGTCACGATGCCCGAGGTGTCCATGCTCGTCATGATGCCGCCGGAGGTACCGAAGACCTCAACGACCTTGCCCGAGTACTCGTCCGGGCACTCGACGACGGCCTGCTCGACAGGCTCCATCTTGTTGCCGTTCTCGTCCTTCTTAAACAGAACGCGGGGACGACCGACCTGGAACTCAAAGCCCTCGCGGCGCATGGACTCCATCAGGACGGACAGGTGCAGGATGCCGCGGCCCGAGACCTCGACGCCGCTCTTGTCCTCGAGCTCCTCGATCTTCATGGTCACGTTGTTCTCGGCCTCGTTGAACAGGCGCTCCTTGAGCTGACGGGCGCCCACGATGTCGCCGTCGCGGCCGACGAGCGGGGAAGTCGAAGCCTCAAAGACGATGGACAAGGTCGGAGGGTCAATCTCGATGGGCTCGAGCTCGACGGGGTTCTCGGGATCGGTGTAGACATCGCCGATATCGGTGCGATCGATGCCCACGACGGCGGCGATGTCACCGGCGCCGACTTCCTGGCACTCGGTGCGGCCCAGGTAGTCGAAGGTAAAGAGCTGCTTGACGGTGGCGGTAGCGCTGGAGCCGTCGTTCTTGACAACCAGGATCTGATCGCCCTGGTGGATGGTGCCGGAGTACACGCGACCGATGCCGATACGGCCAACGAAGTTGGAGTGGTCGATGGTCACGCACTGCATGGCCAGCGGGGCGTTCTCGTCAACCTCGGGCGCGGGCATGTCGTCGATAATCATATCGAGCAGCGGATACATGTCCATGTTGCCGTCGTTGGGATCAAGGCGGGCAAAGCCATTCATGGCGCTGGCGTAGACCACGTGCTCCATGGCGAACTCAAGCTGGTCGTCGGTGGCGCCCAGGTCGGCCATAAGGTCCAGGCAGTCGTTATAGGCCTTCTCGGGGTTGGCACCCGGACGATCGATCTTGTTGATGACGATCATGATCTTAAGGCCGGTGTCGATAGCGTGGCGCAGCACGAAGCGGGTCTGGGGCATGGGGCCCTCAAAGGCGTCGACCAGCAGCAGGGCGCCGTCGGCCATACGCAGCACGCGCTCGACCTCGCCGCCAAAGTCGGCGTGGCCCGGGGTGTCGATGACGTTGATCTTAACGTCCTTGTACTCGATAGAGATGTTCTTGGCGAGAATCGTAATGCCGCGCTCGCGCTCCTGGTCGTTGGAATCCAGAACGCGGTCCTCGACCTGCTGGTTGGCACGGAAGGCGTCCGTGGCACGCAGGAGTTTGTCGACCATCGTCGTCTTGCCGTGGTCGACGTGGGCGATGATGGCGATGTTCCTCAGATTGTCTACGCGCATGTAGTTCCCCTATCTTCTATCCATATACAAACGGCACGCGTATGCGACCCGCCCAGCAACACAACGCTCGGCGGGAATATTGAGCCTTTTACCGAAAACTCGTTTATTTTAGCGATTTTAGATGAGAGGGGTTTCCTCACCTGCAGGTTCAGGGTCGCTCCACATAAAACCATCGCCGGCGCCCATGCCCTCATACAGCACATATGCCGAAAAACCGCTCTCGAGCGTGGTTTCGAAGAAGCTCACGAGCAGAGCATCGTGATAGCCGCCGTCAATCTCGACGCAGCCGGTGTAGCCGATGGCATAGCGGGCGATACGGCCCAGGCCCTCGTCCTTAAGACCCATCTTGTGCTCGGAGATAAAGTTGGTAGCCGCCTCGAGGCACGCCTCTTCGCCATCCTCATCGAGCGCCGCCAGATAACGGTTGGAAGCGGCATCCTCAATTGCCACGACCACGCCAGGGTTTTCACCGGCGGCAAGGTCGTCCAAGAACGCACCAATCAGGTCACACACCATGGCGTCGAGCTCGGCGGAGACGTTACCGGCGTCCTGCATATCCTGTGCCATCTTTAGACCTTCCCATCGAGTCTGGCGTCGTTACAGTTCTTGTGCCTCGGCAGCAATCTTGGCGGCAGCGTCGCGGGCGCGCATCATATCCGTCGCGCGCTTGTCGAGCACCTTGATCTGGTTTGTCAGCATTACCGCATCGACCACGCCCCAGATCACCAGGCCCGTAGAGATCGAAAACCCAAGCGCACCAACTGTACCACGAAGGCGCGAACAGATTGCCGCGACAAGGGCGGAGATGACAACCATCTTGATAAACGAGCCGCGGCGCTCGCGAAGCGTGCGGGCCTGCGTCACATAGGCAATGCGAGCCGCCTCAGAAGCCTCCGAGCGCATCTGGGCCTCGCGGGCGATCGTAGCCGCCTCAGCCGACATGCCGCCGGCCATCAGCGAACGCTCCGCAACCCTGCCGCCCCGCATTTAAAAATCATCGGGCGAGAGTGTGTGAACGAACTCATCGAACTTCTCGAACTCCTGCTCGTCGTCAACTTCCTCGGCGTTGGCAGAAACGGTACCCAGGCGATTCATGATGTCGTCCTCCACAAACATGGGAGCATTGCTGCGCACGGCAAGGGCAATGGCATCACTGGGGCGGGCGTCAATCTTGCGCTCGTCACCATCGGCCAGCACGACGATCGTCGCATAGAACACCGGCGGCTCGGCGCGAACGATCTCGACGCGCTCGAGCTTGGCGCCCAGGGCGTCGACGGTGTCGAGCAACAGGTCATGGGTAATCGGGCGCTCGGCGCGGCCGCTGTCGATGCCGCGGCTGATTGCCGCAGCTTCAAACGAACCAGTCTGAATGGAAAGCGAACGCAGTGGCGCGGGCGAGACCGATTTACTGCTGCGCTCACGAAGCACGATAAGCGATGGCACGGGACCGGCGGCCATGACGATGGTCTCTATGTCGACACGAACCATGGAACACCTCCGGTACGTAGCGGTTAACACGCGGCGGCGGCGCCGCATTGAATAGCTATACTACCCAATCTTTCGCCCAGCACACAAAACCAAAATGAGATTTATCGCAGACAAGAAAAAAGCCCCGAGGCAACGCCCCAGGGCTCTTCACAGTTTTGATGGTGGACCTGACAAGATTCGAACTTGTGACCTCCCGGTTATCAGCCGGACGCTCTAACCAACTGAGCTACAGGTCCATCATGGTGGAGGTTAGGGGGATCGAACCCCTGACCTCAGGCTTGCAAAGCCCGCGCTCTCCCAGCTGAGCTAAACCCCCACGGAGACAGTAATAAACACCCCAGCGGCGACTCGGCTCTCGCTGGGGTGTTCATTGCGAAAGAAAGTGGTGGACCTGACAAGATTCGAACTTGTGACCTCCCGGTTATCAGCCGGACGCTCTAACCAACTGAGCTACAGGTCCATCGCGCAAGGGATATATTAGACGAGTCGTTACGCGCGCGTCAACAACTTTTTTGAAAATCTTTGGAGGGGTTCGCCCCAGCCGCCCGGCGGCATATGAAGTCGCCTGCTCGGACAGTCCTGACTCGCACGGAGAGCACATTAAGTGCTCTCCGGCTCGTGCGGAACTCGCGATCGACTTCATATGCCGCCGGGCGGCCGGGGCGAACGCGGGTCCCTAGGTTTTCAAAAAAGCGGTCGGCGCGCAGGTGCGCCGACCGCCGATATATGGGGTCTGATGTTTTTGACCGGAGAGGACTACTTACTCGTCGAGGAGATCTTCTGGCATGTCGTTGCCGTCGCCTAGATCGACAGGGGCTTCTTCGGTGTCGACTGCGGCCTCGGCACCTTCGCCCTCGGGCTTCTCTTTGGCGGCCGTCATGCGGGCTACGGCGCAGATGCGGTCGTTGTCGTCGACGGTCATCATCTTAACTCCCTGGGTGGCGCGGCCAGTCTGGCTGATCTCGTCGGTCTTGACGCGAATGACCGTCGCGCCCTCCGTCACGATGAACAGCTCGTGCTGCGGGCCCACCGTCTTCATGGCCGCGAGGTTACCCTTACGCTCGGTCATTTGGATGGTGTAGACGCCCTGGCCGCCGCGATTCTGCTCCGGGTAGTCCGCAACCGGCGTGCGCTTGCCGTAGCCGCGCTCGGTGATGACGAACAGATCGCCGTTGCCGTTAGTGACTTCCATGCCCAGAACGCTCACGCCGTCCTTCATACCGATACCGCGAACGCCGCTGGTATCGCGGCCGGTAGCGCGCACCTGCTCCTCGGAGAACATGATCGCCTTGCCCGCAGTGGTGGCCAGGATGATCTTGTCACCCTCGCGCACGCGGCGCACGTTCAGCAGCGCGTCGTCGTCACGCAGGTTGATAGCGATCAGGCCGTCGCGACGGCTGCGGTCGTATGCGCTCATCACGGTCTTCTTGACCATGCCACTCTTGGTGGCAAACATCAGGTACTCGTCGGCCGGGAAATCGCGGCAGCTGATGACGCTCGCGATCTTCTCGCCCTCCTCGAAGGGCAGCAGGTTGACGATCGCGGTACCGCGCGCCTGGCGCGTACCCACCGGCAGCTCGTGCACCTTCAGGCGATAGACCTTGCCCTTGCTCGAGAAGAACAGCACGTACTCGTGCGTGGATGCGATAAACATCTCGTCGATAACGTCATCCTCTTTGAGGTTGACGCCCGACACGCCCTTGCCGCCGCGCTTCTGGGCGCGGTAGGCAGCCACCGGGATACGCTTAACGTAGCCGGTGTGGGTGATGGTCACGACCATATCCTCGTCGGCGATGAGGTCCTCGACATCCAGGTCCTTCTCAACCTGGCTGATCTCGGTGCGGCGCTTATCGCCGAACTTCTTGGAGATCTCGCGCATCTCTTCCTTGATGACGCCCAGGATCTTCTCCTCATGCGCCAGCAGGTCCTCGTAGTAGGCGATGGCGCGGCGCAGGCCGTCCAGCTCTTCCTGGATCTTGTCGCGCTCCAGACCGGTCAGGCGACGCAGCTTCATCTCGAGGATGGCCGTGGTCTGCTCGGGCGTAAAGCCAAAGCGCTCGATCAGGCGGCTGCTGGCCTCGGAGTCGGTCTGCGAGGAGCGGATGATGCTGATGACCTCGTCGATATGGTCAAGGGCCATCAGGTAGCCCTCGAGGATATGCGCGCGGGCCTGGGCCTTCTTAAGGTCAAAACGGGTGCGGCGAGTGACGACGTCGACCTGGTGGTCGATGTAGTGCTGCAACATCTCGCGCAGGCTCAGGCATTTGGGAACGCCGTTGACGAGCGCCAGGTTGTTGGCGCCGAAGGTCGTCTGCAGCGAGGTGTACTTATACAGGTTGTTGAGCACGACCTGCGGAATGACGCCCTTCTTGAGCTCGATGACCAGACGGATACCCTTCTGGTTGGACTCATCGCGCATATCCGAGATGCCCTCGATGCGCTTGTCGTTGACGAGCTGGGCGATCTTCTCCTGCAGGGTGCCCTTGTTGACCATGTAGGGAATCTCGGTAAAGACCAGGCGGCTGCGGCCGGTCTTGGTGGACTCCACATGTGCCTTGGCACGCACGGTAATGGAGCCGCGGCCGGTCTCGTAGCTCTGCTTAATGCCGGCGCTGCCCATGATGATGGCGCCGGTGGGGAAGTCCGGACCGGGCATGATCTGCATGAGCTCGTCGACGGTGGCGTCGGGGTTGTCGATCAGGTAGCAGGTGGCCTCGATCGCCTCGGTGAGGTTATGCGGAGCGATGTTGGTGGCCATGCCGACGGCGATGCCCTGGCTGCCGTTGACCAGCAGGTTGGGGAAGCGCGCAGGCAGCGCCACGGGCTCGGCGAGCGATTCGTCGTAGTTGGGCTGCCAGTCGACGGTATCCTTCTGCAAGTCACGCAGCAGTTCCATGGCGGGCTTTGCCAGGCGGCTCTCGGTGTAACGCATGGCCGCCGCGCCGTCGCCGTCGATGTTACCGAAGTTGCCGTGACCGTCGATGAGCGGTGTGCGCATGGAGAACCACTGCGCCAGGCGGACCATGGCCTCGTAGACCGCGAGGTCACCGTGCGGATGGTACTTACCGATAACTTCGCCGACCGTCCAGGCCGACTTCTTATGTGGGCGGTTGGGGTAGATGCCGCTCTCGTTCATCGCGTACAGGATGCGGCGGTGCACCGGCTTTAAGCCGTCGCGCACGTCCGGCAGGGCGCGCGCCGTGATGACCGACATCGAATACTCGATGAACGACTGCTTCATCTCGCGACCGAACTCCGAAATCTGGAGCTGGCCGCCGTTGATATCCTCGCCGGCCGAGGCGCCGCGATCGACTTCGCCAAAGCTCTCCTCGAGCTCGGCGTCGTCGTCTTCTTCCTCATCATCATCGGCATCGGGGTTATAGGCGTCCGGGTCGCCGTCCTCGCCCTGCTCAGCACGGGCAAGCAGGCGCTTCAAATCATCGGGCATACCGGCATCGCCGGCCTCGTCCATACCCTCGTTATTGTTGATATCGTCTGCCACGTTACCTCCTCTTAAGCGTCAAGGAAACGCGCGTCATGCGCATGTTTTTCAATGTACTCGCGGCGATAGCCGACCTCGGAACCCATGAGCTCGCGCACGGCGCGGTCCGCCACCACGGCGTCCTCGATCGACACACGCTGCAAGATACGGGTCTTGGGGTCCATCGTCGTCGAGGCAAGCTGCTTGGGGTCCATCTCGCCCAGACCCTTGTAGCGCTGGACGGTATAGCCCTTGCGCTTTTTGGTAATCTTGCCGTCCTTGGCCTTGCCGTCCTCGTCGTTATCGTCGGGGTTCAGGCCCAGACTCTGGATGGTGTCGCGCAGGATCTCGTCTTCGGGCTGGCGGCCGTTGGGATACACGTAGTGGATCTTGTTGCGCACCTTAATGCCAAAGATGGGCGGGCAGGCAACATAGACGTAGCCGGCATCGATCAGCGGACGCATGTACTTGTAGAAGAACGTCAGCAGCAGGATGCGGATATGCGCACCGTCGACGTCTGCATCGGTCATGATGATGATCTTGTGGTAGCGCGCCTTGGTGATATCGAAGTCGCCGCCGTCGCCGGCACTTGTCGTGACGCCGCAGCCGATCGCGGTAATCAGCGACTGGATGGTGTCACTCGAGAACGCGCGATGGTCACCAACGCGTTCGACGTTCAAAATCTTGCCGCGCAGGGGCAGAATCGCCTGGATGTCTCGGCGACGGCCGTCCTTGGCCGAACCGCCTGCCGAGTCGCCCTCTACGATGAAGAGCTCGGTCAGCTCGGCATCGCGCACCGAGCAGTCAGCGAGCTTACCGGGCAGGGACGCCGTCTCGAGCAGGCTCTTGCGGCGGGTCGCCTCGCGCGCCTTGCGGGCGGCATTGCGCGCCTTGCAGGCCTGCTGCGCCTTCTTGACGATCTCGCGAGCGGGCTTGGGATGCTCCTCCAAGTAATCGGCGAGGCCATCGGTCACGATCTTGAGCGTGAGCGCTCGCATATAGGAGCTGCCGAGCTTGGCCTTGGTCTGGCCCTCAAACTGCGGGTCGGGCAGCTTGACCGAGATAACGGCCGAAAGGCCCTCGCGTACATCGTCGCCGGTCAGGTTGGCGTCTTTTTCCTTGAGCAGGTTCTGCTTGCGCGCGTAATCGTTGATCACGCGGGTGAGCGCGGTACGGAAGCCCTCAAGGTGCATGCCGCCCTCGGGGGTGTAGATGTCGTTGGCAAACGACATGACGTTCTCGCCGTAGCCGCTATTCCACTGCAGGGAAACCTCGACCTCGCCCATCTTGGTCACAGGCGCGTCCGGGTCCGATTTGCCCTCGATATAGATGGGCTCCTTAAAGGCCTCGGGAACGTCCTTGCCCTCGTTGAGGAACTTGACGAAGTCGATGATGCCGCCCTCGTAGCAAAACTCCTCCACGTGGGGAGTCGCTTCGCGCTCGTCGGTCAGCACGATTTTGAGGTTCTTATTGAGGAACGCCGTCTCCTGCAGACGGTTATGCAGCGTATCGAAATCGTAGATGCAGGTCTCGAAGATCTCGTCGTCGGGCCAGAAGGTGACGGTGGTGCCCGTCGAATCCGAGGTGCCCACGACCTCCATCTTCTTGACGGTCTTGCCGCGCGAGAACTCCATCTCGTAGGTGTTGCCGTCGCGACGAACCTGAACGACCACGCGCTTGGACAGTGCGTTGACGACGGAGATGCCAACGCCGTGCAGGCCGCCCGAGACCTTATAGGCCGAGTTATCGAACTTACCGCCGGCGTGCAAAATCGTCATGACGACCTCGAGCGTCGGGATCTTTTTAACAGGGTGCTCGTCGACGGGGATGCCGCGCCCGTTGTCGACGACCGTGATGGAGTTGTCGGCGTGGACCGTCACCTGGATCTCGGTGCAGAAACCGGCCATGGCCTCGTCGACGGAGTTGTCAACGATCTCCCACACCAGGTGATGCAGACCGCTGGCGCTCGTCGAGCCGATATACATGCCCGGGCGCTTACGAACGGCCTCGAGACCTTCGAGAATCTTAATCTCGCCGCCATCGTAATCGTTTTCGTTTGCCACACGTCCTCCTTCAGTCAAGAAAATGTGTACAGCCTTACTAGTTTATCGTAAAAAAATACCCTCGGGAACGAGGGTATTTGGCTCTACAAGGCCACCAGATGCGATTTAAGGCTCTTTTTTGCTTTGCACGCCCTTGGCCCACTCGGCGCTGGCTCTCATGGCATTCTCGAGGGCCTCGCGCAGTTTTTGGTCTTCGATGGGCGCCACTTGGCGCTCAATCTCGGTGCGCTCGGCCTCACTTAGGTCGGCGTGCGGGGCCGGCGGGCGCTCGGTCGTCGCCGGGCGCAGGCGCTGCTTGGCGGCGGGCGGCGTGTGACCGGGCGCGGTGGTTTTGAACACCAGGCCGTCCACATGTGCACCGGCGCGCTCCATACGTGCGCGGATGATCTCGCGCAACAGCGTCATTTCCTGCGTCCACGAGGGCGAATCGAGATATACCAGCAGCTCATTGGACTCGGGCAGGTAGCGCAGGCCCGTCACATGCCGCCCCTCGCGCGTGCCCGAGCACACCGCGTTCCACGCGCGATAGATCGCGCGCGACTCCTCGGCAGCCTCCATCTGCGCACGGCGCTCAGGTGTTGCAGCCGCCAGGATGCGCTGGCGCTCTGCGTTCAAAAACCCACTGAAGGCGACCGTTTCGCTCTCGCGCTCGTAATTAGCACGTCTCACCCATGCTCACCACCTTGGCTCGATCAAGCAGGTCATCGGTAAAGTACCCCAGGTTGGTCGTGGTTATGACCGTCTGGATATCATCGCCGATCAGCCGCAGAAAAGCGCCGCGACGCTCGCCGTCGAGCTCGCTCATCACGTCGTCTAAAAGCAGCAGTGGGGCGGTGCCCAGGACATCGCGAGCCACGGCCACCTCCGCCACCTTCCAGGCCAGAACCAACGTTCGCTGTTGACCTTGGCTGGCAAATGAACGGGCGGAGCGACCCGCCACGGTAAACTCAATCTCATCGCGATGCGGTCCCACCAACGTCACGCCGCGGCGAATTTCCTCGTCGGCGTGCTCATCAAGGGCAGCCAGCATGCGCTCGTACGCCCAGCCCTTCAGCTCTTCGCGATCCTCGACCTGGGGCAAATCCCCCAGTGTGGACGTATAGGTCACGTTGGCAGCCTCGCCGGACGCCACTTGCCCGTAGGCAGTGTGTACATGGCCCGCCAGCCGGTCGAGCAGGGCCAACCGGTGCACGAGCAGAGCCGCGCCCGCGCGGGCAATCGAATCGTTCCACGCGCCGAGCATCTCACGGCAGCACCAGGTCTCCTTGAGCAAGGCGTTACGCTGGGTCACGCAGCGCCCATAGGTGCTCGCAAGATCGGCATAGCGTGCGCTCAGTTGCATGCCAAAGTCATCGAGGGCGGCGCGGCGCACACTGGCGCCTCGCTTAACCATGTCCAGATGGTCAGGGCAAAACAGCACGCTCGGCAGAACCCCGCGTACACCGGCGGCAGAGCATCTCTTGCCGTTGCGGCTAAACGAGCGCTTACCGTCCTCCGCGCTCAATCCCATATCAAGCACGCGGCCGTCGCCCTCGAGCCTCAGCTCGACCTTGCACGAGCCCACGCCGTCATGGACGAGCTCGGCTGCGGTCGGATGCCTAAACGAGGCGCCGCTCGTCAGCAGCTGCAGCGCCTCTATGAGATTGGTCTTTCCCGCCGCGTTTGGTCCCGCAAGTATCGTCACGCCCTCGTCCAGGGCAAGACGATAGCTATCGAAGCTGCGGTAGTGCGCGACGGAAAGATCGCGGGCGAACATGGTCATGGCGCAGCGCTAGATGCGGACCGGCATGACCAGGTACAGGTAGTTGATCTTGTCGTAGGACTTGAAGATGCCCGCCTGCGAGTAGCTCTTGAGCTCCAGCGTGATCTCCTTCTCCTTGGACAGGGCATTGAGGCAGCCGAAGATGTAGTGGTAGTTGAAGGCGATGGTGCCCGACTCGCCCTCGGCCTCGACATCGATCGTCTCCTGCGCAAGGTCCTGGTCATTGGAAATGGAGGACAGGCCCATCTGCCCGTTCTCGACATCGATCTCGAACTTGACGGCGGGGTTGGCGCTCGCGATAACGGCCACGCGCTTGAGGGCGGCGTTAAAGGCGGCGACGTCGATCTTGACGCTCGTCACGCACGAATCGGGGATGAGCTGCTTGTAGTTGGGGTACACGCCCTCGATGCGGCGCGACACGTAGGTGGTGTTGCCGGCCTCAAAGACGACCTGGGTGTCGGTAGCCCCGATCATGATGGTCGCCTGGCTGGCCATGATGTTCAGTGCGTCGTTAAAGGCGTCGGCCGGAACGTTGAGTTCAAAGGAGCCCTCGAGGGTCGAGGTCTCGACCTGCGTATCGCACACGGCCAAGCGGAAGGAATCGGTCGCCACTAGGCGCACGGTGTTGTTCTCGACTTTCATGTGCACACCGCCCAGGATGGGGCGGGCCTTGTCGGTCGAGGTGACGCGCCATACGCGGCCGACCATCTCGGACAAGATATCGGTCGGCAGTTCCACGGCGCTCTCGATGGCATAGGCCGGAAACTCGGGGAAGTCATTGGCATCGAGCGTGTTCAGGCGGAACGAGCTCTTCTCGCAACCAATCAGCACCTGACGCTCGGACAGCTCAAAGGTGACCGGGGCATCGGGGAGGGTCTTGGTGATATTGGAGAGCATCTTACAGGGGATAACCATCTCGCCCTCTTCTTCGACATGCGCCGCGATGCGATGACGGATCGAGATGGTGTAGTTAGAGGTCTGGAATTCCAAGATGCCGTCTTGCGCCTTAACGAGCACGCCCGACAGGATGGGAAGGGTGGATGCCGAAGCGACACCCTTCATTACGACGCCGATGGCTTGTGTAAGCGAGCTCTGGCTGACGGTGAACTTCATCTTTTAATACCTTTCTATAGATATAAATATCTTAATAATAGTAATAGCACTGACGAAACTGTTGATTACTCCCAAAGACGCAGGTCAGACCCAGAAAGAGAATCGACAGCAACCTGTGTGCAACGGGGGTGGTTTTCCACGTTCAAAACCTGCGCAAAACTTTTCATCACCGCGGGTTGGGTTTTAGACACCTTATGCCCGTGGTTTCGACAAGTTTTCAACAGGTGTCTCTATTTCCCTACGAGCGCAGTGTAATTTTATCGCGCAGCGACTTGAGGTCTTCGGTGACGGTGCGGTCTTCCTGGATCATCTTCTGGACCTTTTTGTAGCTCGTGCTGACGGTCGAGTGGTTGCGGTTGCCAAATTCGGCGCCCACCGCCGTGGTCGTCATCTCGCACATCTCGATGGCCAGGTAGATAGCGATATGGCGTGCTTTGGCGATATTGGCGTTGCGACGCGGGCCGATGAGCTCCTCGTGCGTCACGCCGTACTGCTCTTCGATGACGGACTGAACCGTCTGGACGTTGATCTTTTTGGCCGATGTGTCGAAGTACTGGCTGGCGATGGCGTCGATATCGTCAAAGGTGAGCTCCCCGCCCTCGCGCTCACGGTCGCCCGCCTCGCCGGCGCAGCGCTCGCAAAAGCTCTCGAGTTCGCGGATGTTGGTGCCCGAGACCTCGGCCATGTGTTTAAAGTGCTCGTCGGTCAGGTGTCCGCCGTCGCCCCCATAGGCCGCCAGCAGCGAGTCGTCGCCTGCCTCGGGAGCGGCGACGATGGTGTTCTCGTAATAGCGCTGCAAGATCTTGTATTTCATCTCGTAGCTGGGCTCTGCGACCAGGCAGAGCATGCCGGCGTTGAAGCGGCTGGTCAGACGCTCGTCCATGCTCAGGTCCTTGGGGGCGCGGTCTGCCGCGATGACGACCTTCTTGTTGTTGCGGATGAACTCGTCCATGAGCTGGAAAAAGTAGTCCACACTCGCGCGCTTGCCGATGATGTTTTGGATGTCATCGATGATGAGCACGTCCACGCCGTGGTACGCCTGCATGATGGGGGCGTTGCTCTTCTTTTGGCGGTCGAACTCGGTCATCAGGTCGTCCAGATATGCCTGGGAGTTGGCATACTTGACCTTGATCTCGGGCGACTTCTCGGCGAGCTCGTTTTTGATGGCAAGCAGCAGGTGCGTCTTGCCCAGGCCCGATTTGCCGTAGATGAACAGTGATGTGCACGTGCCGCGCTCGTCCGCGAGGGCGGCAAACTTGAGTGCCGAGCGATAAGCATGGCTGTTCTCGGGGCCGTAGACAAAGTTCTCAAAGGTAAATTTTGAGTTCGCGGCGAGCGGGGCTCCATCCGTATTCTGCTCGGCCGGCACGGTCGGTGCTGGCACGGGTGAGGCGGGGGTCGCAGCTTGCGTGGATTTAGTCGGCGCTCCGCCCTTCATCTGGTTCATCATGCGACGAAAATCATCGGCCGAGAGCGTGTTCTTGATTGCAATGCCCGAATCCGCGCCCGCCGCTGCGTCGTGAGCGATGGGCATGTGTGTGACGGGTGCGTTCGTTGACGTCGCCGCCGCGGTCGGCAACGGTGCCATGGTTTCACGGGAAACATCGCTGTGCTGGTGCTCGATTGTCGGCACGTTGCCTGCGGAGGCCGGCACCGCCGGGGAAGCGGCGGGAGCCGTGGCGGGCGCCGTCGCGGCAGCGGATTCCGTCGCGGCGCCTTGCGGTGCCACGATGTCGAGCGCAATCGGTGCAAAGGCGATTTCTTCCAGATAGGCCTCAATAGTTGGCTGATGCTTTTTGAGCTGCGCGATGGCAAAGCGCGAGGGGGCCTCGATCGTGAGCGTATCTTCGGTCAGGCTTATGGCGCGCGATTGCCCCAGCATGTTGATGAGGCGTGCATCTTGGCCGTCGCGCTGGCAAAAGGCGATGGCATCCCCCAGGATGATGCTTGCTTCCTCGTCCACTGTCTCTCCCGTTCTTTAGCTCTGAGCTCGCACGCGAGCGGCGCCGAGTTCGGTCAGATGGTATTTCTGGCCATGCTTGATGACCAAGCCGGCCTGCGCCAAGTCATTGAGCGTGCGTGACCAAGTGGGGGCCGAGTTTCCAAACGCCCTCGCCAGATCGGTTGCACCGCACGCTTGATTTTGCGCCAGATGGCCCAGCGCGGCGTTGCCGCGGTCGCTTACGAACACGTCCGGTTGTGGCTGCGCATACTGATTTGCTGCATTAGGATACATCATTTGAGCTGCTGGTTGTTGAGAACTCTGCATCGGCGGCATTTGCTGTTGAAAACTTTGAGGCCACTGTTGGTAAGGCTGCGGAGGCATCTGCTGGGCCCAAGGGTTGTACTGCTGCTGCGGCATCTGCTGGTACGGCTGCTGATATCCCTGCTGGTACTGCTGCGGGAACTGCTGGCCATACCCCAGTGGCGGCATCTGCTGATATGGATATCCCTGTTGGTACGGCTGATAGCCCATTTGCTGGCCACCCGGTGCCCCCGTCGCCTGCTGCATTGCTACTGCATCCTGATCCGCCAGCGGCATGGTCTCTGGCATGTTTGGCGGCATCGACATCGATGTCGCCTGGGGCTCTTGTGTAGGAAGCATTCCGGGCTGCTGCATCTGCCCCACGGGGGGCTGCATCTGCTGCGTTGCCATGGGCTGCTGCGCAAAAGCTCCCGGCAGGGGATATGTGGGCTGCTCCGTCTCGGGCCGCACGGCAGCACCGCGTCCGCCGGCGCGCTCGATTTCCTGCACGCGTTTAGGGTCCAGGCTTACCGTAACCACGGTGCCGTTGCCCATGTTGTCCTCGATGGATACGGCACCGCCGGCGTTTTCCAAATACTCCTGCACCATGGGAAACCCTGCCCCGGTTCCACGGATATAGCGCTTCATCTTGCTGTTTGCGCTGGTAACGCCAAAGTCGAAAGCGCGCTCCTTGTCGTCGATGCCGGGTCCTTGATCAGCAAAGCGGATGGTGTCTCCGCCGTCCAGAATCGAGATGATGGGCTCGGCAAAGTGCGCGTGGATAAAGTTTTCGACAATCTCGCGGATGACCATGAGCGAGATGTGGCCACCTTGTTCTTTCATGCACTGGTAGACGGTGTTGGTCGTCTCTTCCAAATACGTGCGGACATCTTGCGGATCAATGACGATCACCCGCGGTGTCGACAGCATGTCGTCATAGACGGCGATGCGCGCGGCGTACATGGCTTTTGGCGCCTGCGTGGTCGTCTGCTCGCCTTCCGCACGCTCTTCGCGCACGCCGGTGATGTGCTCGTTGTCGGGTGCCGGGTCTCCGGAATCGACCATGGTGTAAAAGTCGTCAGACATGCCGCTCGCAATCTTCCAAAAGGTTTCGAACAAATAGTAGCTCACCGTGCAACGTTTCTCATCTTTCGACAACTTTTCAAAACTTGTTGAAAACTTTGGAAAACGGATGAAAAGTTCTCAACATTGCCAACATGACCTGTTGAAAACTCGATGAAATATCGTGAAAGGTTGCCATGAGGCGCAAATTTCGGTTGTGCTTATGGGGGAACCGTGTGAACTGCGCAACCTTTTACCTTTGATTTCTTGACATTTGAACATTGATTTCCCTACAATCTTCAAGCTCACGTGTCTATATCTGCGTCCGCGTCCCCGCGGACACTCGAAATGCAGCAGGAGGAACTTAAGATGAAGCGTACGTATCAGCCTAATAAGCGTAAGCGTGCCAAGACCCATGGCTTCCGTGCCCGTATGGCCACTAAGGGTGGTCGTGCCGTGCTCGCCCGTCGTCGCGCCAAGGGCCGCAAGCGTCTCACTGTCTAGCAGCGATACACACATCTCGCATGAAGACTATTAAGTCTCGGCAAGATTTCGAGCATGTGTTCAGTCAGGGGCGTCGTTTCAATCACCCTCTGATTCGAATGACCATATGTGAATCGGTTGGCGAAGGCGACTCCGGAAGGGTCGCCTTCGTTGGTGCTAAGCGACTCGGTTGTGCCGTCGTGCGCAACCGATCTAAGCGTGTGATGCGCGAGGCCGCCCGCAGCTGCGGATTTCCCGTTGCGGGTTATGACATCATCTTGTTTGCAACTCCCAAGACGAGGGTTTCCTCGCCGCAGGAGATGGACAAGGCGTTGCGTTCGCTTATAAAGCGCGCCGGCGTTGCCGGGGAGGAGCGATGAGCAATCACGTTTTGCGACGTGTTGCCATCGCTCCTATTCGCATATATCAACAGGTTATTTCGCCCTTATTGCCTGACGCCTGCATTTATTACCCAACGTGCTCGCAATACGCCATCCAGGCGATTGAGAAGCACGGTGTTTTGAGAGGCTGCTGGCTTGCCGTGAGGCGCATCGCTCGCTGCAATCCCCTGCACGTCGGCGGTTATGACCCTGTGCCCTAGCGGGCACTCGCTATCGGAGGAAAACTTACATGTGGGATTGGATCGTTAACATCCTTTTCGAGCTGCTCAAGCTCATCCAGACCTTTGCGGTCGACTGGGGCCTGTCCATCATCATCCTGGTGGTCATCATCCGTCTGCTGCTGACGCCGCTTATGCTCAAGTCGACCAAGTCGACGGCTCGCATGCAGGTGCTGCAGCCCAAGATGCTCGAGATCCAGGAGCGCTATGCCGACGATCCCCAGCGTCAGGCCGAGGAGATGCAGAAGTTCTACAGCGAGAACAAGTTCAACCCCATGGCTGGCTGTCTGCCGCTGCTGATTCAGATGCCTATCCTGTTCGCCCTGTTTACATTGCTGCGCAACCTGCCGCAGTACTTTAACGACGGCACGTTCTCGTTCTTCAACATCCTGCCCGACCTGACCACCACGCCGAGCGCTTCCTTTGCCGATGGCTTTATGGTTGCACTGCCTGCGCTGGTTTGCCTGATCCTGTTTGCCGTCCTGACCCTGATTCCGCAGCTCTATATGTCGCGCAACCAGACCGGCCAGCAGGCTCAGAGCATGCGTATGATGGCCGTTGTCATGACGGTCATGATGCTTTGGATGGGCTGGAGCCTTCCCGTTGGTGTTCTGCTGTACTACGACGTCTCGTCTGCTTGGCAGGTTATCCAGCAGATTTTTGTGACGCAGAAGGTCATCGACAAGGCGAAGGCCGATGAGGAGGAGCGTCTTAAGAACGCTCCGCTGCAGGTTGAGGTCACTCGTCGCGAGAAGAAGCCGCGCCCGCACAAGAAGAAGTAGTGGGATATCAGTCTTATTTAGGTACCTAACTTTTGGAGTACGTTATGTCTGAAGAGATCATCGAGGATATGCTTGAGGAGGTTGCCCCGCAGGTCGCGGGCGATTATCCCGAGATTGCACAGCGCTACAAGGCTGGTGAAGAGCTGACCGATGAGGAGCTCGACACCATTGCCGATGTTGCGATTTCCATCCTGCGTTCCATCCTTTCGCACTTCGATGCCGCCAACTCTCCTATCGATGAGTATGAGGGCGACGAGGGTGAGCTGATTTTGGATGTAACGGCTCCCGACCTTGCTGTTCTCATTGGCCGTCATGGTCGCACTCTTGATGCTCTTCAGGTTATGTTCTCTTTGCTGGTGAGCCGCAAGCTTGGCTTTAGGTATCCGGTTGTAGTGGACGTCGAGGGATACAAGAGTCGCCGTCAGGATAAGGTCGCCTCCATGGCTCAGTCTGCTGCCGAGCGTGCCATCCGCACTCATAAGAGTGTTTCGCTTCCGCCCATGAATGCCTACGAGCGCCGACTGGTTCACATTGCACTTCGTGGCAACGATGCAGTCGATACTCATTCTGAGGGTTCTGACCCAGATCGCCATGTGGTGATTGTTGCTCGATAATCTACTCGAGCTTATGCTAGGGGGACGTGGTTTCCACGTCCCCTTTTTTTGTCAAAAGTTCTCGATACGCTGATTTTTGTCAGAAAGGAGCTTCTGTTGTTTGTACTTACCGATCAGCAGGCTGACGAGATGTTGAGTCGCCTAACTTCCTATTGCAAAGAATATTCCTTGAGCGTAACTGATATTGAGCTGAGGAAATGTATCCAGCATTTGGATTTGGTTCTAGAAACAAATAAGACAACCAATCTCACCCGTATTCTTAACGTAGAAGATGCTGCCGTACTTCATATCCTCGACTCACTTGTTTTGCTCCCCTATATCAATAAGGCTCCTGAGGGAGCTTTGCTCGATATGGGAACAGGTGCGGGCTTCCCTGGTATTCCATTAACCATAACCACGCATCGTAAAGCTACTTATATTGACTCTGTTGGCAAGAAGGTTGATGCGGTTAATTCCTTTGTCCATGCTCTTGGATTGAAACATGCTCATGCGGTTCATGATCGTCTTGAAGAATATGCTCGAAGCCATAAGAAGCAGTTCTCCGTTGTAACCGCCCGCGCACTGGCCCCTCTACCGATTCTTGTTGAGTATGCGGCTCCGTACCTGAAGGATGGAGGGCTATTTGTTATCACCAAGGGCAATCCTTCGGATGAGGAGCTTGCTTCCGGCATGTCAGCAGCTAAGATTTGCGGCTTCACTTTGCTTCTGAATGACGCAATTGATTTGCCTGAAGGCTTGGGTCACAGGGAGTTCATTGTTCTTAAGAAGAGTCATTCAGCATCCGTTTCATTGCCTCGTGCAAATGGCATGGCAAAGAAGAATCCGCTTGCCTAGATGTTTCACGTGAAACATAATGGATACTAACAGCTTGCAGTGTTTCACGTGAAACATAGCAGTTGCTATCGATTCGGAATGTTTCACGTGAAACATCCTCCGTTTGACAGCTTTAATACACACCAGGAGGGACCGTGGGATTTCGCGACGTTAAGCGTTCTAAGAGCGCAAAAGACACGCGTATCATTGCAATCATCAATCAAAAAGGCGGCGTCGGTAAGTCAACGACGGCTGTAAACCTTGCAGCAGCACTGGGTGAGCAGGGTCGTAAGACACTGATTGTTGATTTTGATCCGCAGGGAAACAGCACCAGTGGATTCGGAATTGAAAAAGAAGACCTTGATCACTGCATCTATGATGCATTGTTGAATGATGTGCCGGCAGAATCGCTTGTTCTTGATACAAATTGCAAAAAGGTATTCGTAATTCCGGCTACAATTCAGCTTGCAGGCGCGGAAATTGAACTCGTAAGCGCAATTGCTCGTGAAACCCGTCTCAAAGATTTGCTTGAGCCGATTCAGGACGAGTTCGATTTTATTTTCATTGACTGCCCTCCTTCGCTCGGCCTGCTTACTATCAACGCTTTGACCGCAGCAGACAGCGTTTTGATTCCGATCCAGTGCGAGTATTACGCACTCGAGGGCGTTACGAAGCTGCTTGAGTCAATGAAGATGGTCAAATCTCGTCTGAACAAGGGCTTAGACACCTACGGTGTGCTTATGACCATGTATGACTCGCGTACTTCTCTATCGAATCAGGTTGTTGAGGAGGTTCAATCGTACTTTGGTGATAAGGCATTTAAAACGTTGATCCCCCGTACGGTTAAAATCTCCGAAGCTCCGTCTTTTGGGGAACCGGTAATTACCTATGCACCTCAAAATAAGGGTGCAAAAGCATATATGAACCTTGCAAAAGAGGTGATCAAGCGTGCCTAATGTAAAGAAACGTGGCGGATTGGGACGTGGACTCAATGCTTTGGTCTCAGAGGCCGAGTATGAGACCGGTGGTTCGGCTGCATCGGCTTCGAATGCCGCATCTGAAACAAAACTACCTATTGAGGATATCGTTCCCAACCCTAATCAGCCGCGAATTCACTTTAACGAAACTGAACTTCGTGAGTTGAGCGAATCAATCCAAGAACATGGCGTCTTGCAGCCGCTTTTGGTTCGCAAGCATGGAAACGGCTATGAGATCATCGCTGGTGAGCGTCGTTACCAAGCGTCAAAGCTTGCTGGTCTTGAGGAGCTGCCTGTCATCATTAAAGATGTTAATGATGAAGAGATGCTGGCTCTTGCTCTGATCGAAAACCTTCAGCGTTCTGATCTGAATCCCGTCGAAGAGGCTAAGGGCTATCGCCAGCTTATCGATGCCAGCGGTATGACCCAGGAGGCATTGTCGAAGGCAGTCAGCAAGTCACGCTCTGCAATTACAAACTCGCTGCGCCTTCTCGATCTCCCTGAAGTTGTTCAGCAGATGATTTTTGAGGGCAAACTTACTGCTGGTCATGCACGTGCGATTCTTGCAGTTCCCTATGAGGACGCTCGAATTCGACTTGCAGAGAAGGTTGTTGCAGAGGGCCTTTCCGTAAGAGCGACAGAAAATCTTGCTCCGTTGTTTTCTGCCGGAGAGACACCTAAGACGCCGAGGCCTGCAACGCCTCAGTCTTTTAAAAAGGCTGCCCGCGTGCTTCGTCAGGTTTTTAATACCAACGTGCGTGTTAAGAGCTCGCGTGGAAAGAATAAGATTGAGATTGAGTTTAAAGACGAGGAAGAGCTCTCTCGTATTCTTGGCGAAATGATTCAGTTTGATCAAGGAGGCCAAGATGAGGAATAGGATTTTAACTGCGATTGCATTGGCGACGACTGTCGCGGCTGGTGCCTTTGCTGGCTATAAGATCGCGACAGACGATGAACTTCGAGGTCGTTTGCTTCGTAGTGCGCAAGATATTGTCGATACATCCAAGAAGAAAATGGATGTTATGACAGAAGATGTTGCCATGCGTACGGCTCAGGTAACGAAGAATCCCAAGATTAATCAAGGTTGGGTTAGTAACCAATGGGAAAATGTAGGCTATTAGGTACCTAACAATTACTTAGCATATTTTGAGGGGTCCTTGTCTGATTCACGAGGCAAGGACCCCTTATTTTGGCCGTAAAAAATGGGACAGGTAGCAGCTGATTCAAAATTAAGGTCAATAAATAAAACGGCCCCGGTTGCATCTCCTGTAACCGGGGCCGTTCGATGTTTCACATGAAACGTTTTGGGGTGCGACTCCCCTATGCGTTCTTCTGAACTTTGAAGCGCTGCTTCAGCTGTCCGCAAGCGGCGTCAATATCGTTACCACGGGAGTTACGAATCGTGGTCTCGATGCCACGGGACTCAAGACGACGCTGAAGATCCTCAACCTTATGAATCGGCGACGGCTTGAGCGGGCTGCCCTCGATGTCGTTAAGCTGAATCAGGTTAACGTGGCACAACGTTCCCTCGCAGAAGTCGCAGAGCGCCTGCATCTCGGGATTCGTATCGTTGACGCCTTCGATCATGGCATACTCATAGGTCGGGCGGCGGCCAGTCTTCTCGGTGTAGAGCTGAAGCGCCTCGTGAAGGCGAAGTAGCGTGTACTTCTTAACACCGGGCATAAGCTTATTGCGTGTCGACTGGATGGCGGAATGCAGGGAAACGGCAAGCGTGAACTGCTCGGGGATGTCGGCAAATTTGCGAATACCGGGAATAACGCCGCTGGTAGAGACGGTGAGGTGACGAGCACCGATACCGATGCCATCGGGGTCGTTGAGGATTCGCAACGCCTTGAGAACCTCGTCGTAGTTGGCAAACGGCTCGCCCTGGCCCATGAAGACAACGCTCGTGACGCGCTCGCCAAAGTCGTTGGATACATGAAGTACCTGGTCGACGATCTCTTGAGCGGTCAGAGAGCGCTTGAGGCCGTTGAGACCGGTAGCGCAAAAGGCACAGCCCATGCCGCAGCCTGCCTGGGTGGAAACGCAGACGGAAAGCTTGTTGCGACGGGGCATACCGACAGTTTCGACGGAAATGCCGTCGTGGTACTCGAGCAGATACTTGCGCGAGCCATCTTTGGAAACCTGCTTGGTGAGTTCAGTCGGCGTATCAAAGGCAAAAGCCTCTTTAAGCTGCTCGCGGAAAGCCTTGGGAAGGTTGGTCATGTCGTCGAACGAACAAACGTTCTTCTCAAAGACCCATTCGATGAGCTGCTTCGCGCGGAAGGCTGGCTGGCCAAGTTCGGCCACGAGCTCGCGAATATCGTTTTGGCTCAAGTCGCGAATGTCCTGAGATTTAGTCCTGGGATTCATGGAAGCCTTTCGATTTTGGGGAAACGTAGAGGGTATCGCTACAATATGGTATCAGCTGCAGAAATTATAGAGGAGGAGTCTGCCCATGCCGGGTAAAAGCCTAGAGAACATGCACGTAGCGGTCTTGGCGGGTGGTCATTCCGCTGAGCGCGAGATCTCGCTCAATTCGGGAAAGAACGTCGTGGTTGCCTTGAAGGAGGCCGGCTACACTTCGGTGGAGCTGCTCGACACGGCTGCCGATGATTTTATGGTAACCATGGCGACCGGCGGCTTTGACGTGGCGTTTATCGCCATGCACGGTGCCGGCGGCGAGGATGGTGCCATGCAGGGCGCCATGGAGACCCTGGGTGTCCCCTACACGGCCTCGGGCGTGCTTGCCAGCGCCTGCGGTGCCGACAAGGAGGTCTCTAAGCTCCTGTACGCCAAGGCGGGCATCCCCATTGCCCCCGGCCTCGCGCTCGAGGTGGGCGATGAAGTCGATATCGATCATATCGTCGAGGTTTGTGGCGAGCGCTGCTTTGTGAAGCCGGCCGTCAACGGTTCCAGCTATGGCATTTCCCTGGTCCATGAGCCCTCCGAGCTGCCCGCGGCAATCGCCAAGGCGTTTGAGTACGGCGACAAAGTGCTGGTCGAGAAGTGCATCGAGGGTACCGAGATCACCGTCGGCGTGTACGGCGAGGACGACGTGCGCGCTCTGCCGATTGTCGAGATTCGTAAGCCCAAGGACTGCGAGTTCTACGATCTGGACGTGAAGTATGTCGACCCTACGGACATCCATCGCATTCCGGCGCAGATTTCACCCGAGAATTACATTCGCGCTCAGGAGCTTGCCTGCGCTGCTCACAAGGCCCTCGGTTGCCTGGGTATCTCGCGCAGCGACTTTATTGTGAGCGAGGACGGCCCCGTCATCCTCGAGACCAATACCATTCCCGGCATGACCGATACGTCGCTGTATCCGGATGAGATTCGCCACACCGACGACATGACGTTCCCGCAGGTCTGTGACAGCCTGATCCGTATGGGCCTTCGTCGAGCGGGCATTGCATGCTAATCGAGGACGCGGTTTCGTCAGGAACGCCGCAGTTTGTCATCGACTCCTATGCCACGCTAGCCGAACGCGCCAAAACGCAGTCCTTTGGCCTTATCGAGGAAGATGTGATTGTCCTCGATACCGAGACCACAGGTCTTTCGGTGCAGGACAATGAGCTGATTGAGATCTCGGCGGCCCGTCTTTCGGGCCGCGAGATCGTCGACCGTTTCGATACCTTCGTGCATCCCAAGCAGCTGATTCCCGCCGAGATTACCGAGCTCACGAGCATTACAAATGCCGACGTGGCAGATGCCCCGTCGGCCGTTGAGGCCGTCGCCGCTCTCGCCGATTTTGTCGGTGGTTGCCCGGTGATCGCACATAACGCCACGTTCGACCGCTCGTTTATCGAGTCGGTCAAAGGCGGCGTCAACGTGAGCGATATTTGGATCGATTCGCTGGCGCTGTCGCGCATCGCGCTTCCGCGCCTGGCCTCGCACAAGCTGTCTTTTATGGCCGATCTGTTTGGCTGTGACTCGGTATCACACCGTGCCAATGCCGACGTCGACGCCCTGTGTGGCGTATGGCGCGTGTTGCTCGTGGCGCTCACCGACTTGCCCCAGGGCCTCATGGCGCGCCTAGCCGACATGCATCCGGATGTGCCTTGGTCCTATCGCCCTATCTTCTCATTCTTGGCAGGGCAGAACCCTGGTTCTATCTTCTCTCTCAGCGCCGCTCGTGCTGACGTTCTCAAGGCCGATCGCGCCGACGATCGGGTGGACGCCGACGAACTGCCGGTCCTCAAGATGTCGAGTCGTGAGGAGATTGAGGCAGACTATGCGCCAGGTGGCCTGGTCAATCGCATGTATCCCACTTACGAGCCGCGTGATGAGCAGATCGCGATGGCGCTCGAGGTCCGCGATGCGCTGGTCACGGGCACTCATCGTGTAATTGAGGCGGGCACAGGCGTCGGCAAATCGATGGCCTATCTGGTGCCTTTTGCCGAGGCGGCACGCCGTAACAACATCACGGTTGGTATTGCGACCAAATCGAACAATCTTGCAGACCAGCTCATGTACCATGAGCTGCCAAAACTTGCCGAGCAACTGGACGGTGGTCTGTCATTTTGCGCTCTCAAGGGGTATGACCACTATCCGTGCCTGCGCAAGCTTGAGCGCATGAGCCGCGGCCAGGTCGAGATTACCACCAAGCGCGATCCGGCGGACACGCTCACGGCGGTCGCGGTCATTATGGCGTACGTCTGCCAATCAGCCGATGGCGACCTCGACTCGCTTGGCATTCGGTGGCGCAGCGTCAACCGCCCCGACTTTACGACGGCCTCGCGCGAGTGTGCTCGTCGCCTCTGCCCGTTTTTCCCCGATAAATGTTTGGTCCACGGCGCTCGCCGTCGTGCGGCGCATGCCGATGTGGTGGTCACCAACCATTCCCTGCTGTTCCGCAATGTCGCGGCCGAGGGCAGGATTTTGCCTCCGATTCGTCATTGGGTAATCGACGAGGCCCATTCCATCGAGCGCGAGGCACGCCGTCAGTGGGCGCGCGTGGTATCGGCGGACGAATCACGCGTTCTGTTTGAGCGTCTGGGTGGCTCGAGCACCGGCGCGCTAAGCCAGGTTTCCCGTGATTTGGCAACCTCCGAGGGCTCTACGCTCTATCTGGGCCTTACTGCCAAGGCGACGTCGACGGTTGCGCGCGCGAGCATGGCAATCGCCGACGTGTTCGATGGCGTTCGCGAGCTCGGCCGCCGTGCCCGTGGGGGTTATGACAATGCCAATCTATGGATTGGCCCCGAACTGCGCGAATCTGACGACTGGCATGATTTCTTACCGTCGGCCTACACTGCCATCGACGCATTGGAACAAGCTGACAAGAGCGTCGACGCGCTGGTGCAAGCCGTCGCCGCCGACAAGCCCGAGGTTGTTGTCGACCTGGGTGATATCTCGCGCCGCTTGCACGAGCTGGCCGAGAACCTCAAACTCATCATTGACGGCACCGATGAACACTACGTGTATTCGCTGCAGGTCAATCGCAGGTTGCGTGCCGGCGGAGAGTCAATGACCGCAGAGCGCATCGACATTGGCGAGGCCTTGGCAACCGAGTGGCTGCCCGAGGTTCACACGGCTATCTTTGCCTCGGCGACCATGACGGTGTCCAAAAGCTTTGAACACTTTAACCACGCGGTCGGCCTCGATCGCATCGGTGCTTCAACATCCTCATCGTTGCACTTGGACTCGAGCTACGACTTCGATTCGAACATGGCTGTAGTCGTTGCGGGTGATATCCCCGATCCGCGCGATCGTGAGAGCTATCTTACGGCGCTCGAGCGCGTGCTGGTCGACGCCCATCTTGCCATGGGCGGATCGGTGCTCACACTGTTCACCAATCGGCGCGACATGGAAGACCTGTACGCCCGCGTTGAGCCCAAGATGGCCCGTGCGGGTCTGGAACTCAACTGCCAGCAGCGCAACTCATCTCCTCGTCGCCTGCGCGACCGGTTTATCAGCGAGCCGACTTCATCGCTTTTTGCGCTTAAGGCCTTCTGGGAAGGATTCGACGCCAGCGGCGAGACGCTGCGCTGCGTCATCATTCCCAAGCTGCCGTTCTCGAGCCCTACGGACCCGCTCTCGTGCGAGCGCAACCTGCGTGAAGACCGCGCTTGGGCGCGCTATTCGCTGCCCGAGGCGGTGCTCGAGGTCAAGCAGGCGGCTGGCCGCCTTATCCGCTCGTCGACCGATTGCGGCGTGCTGATTCTGGCCGACCCGCGCCTGGTGACGAAGGGCTACGGAAAGAAGTTCTTAACGTCGCTGCCCACGAGTTCCTATCAGCGCATCGAATCGGCACAAATCGGGCACTATCTACAGCTGTGGCGCGCACGCCACGAGCGGCGCCGCTAAAGCGGACAGACGAGGGATTTTGCCATATCGCACAGACGTTCTGACAGGGCGGGGTCATCCAAGATGCGGATGGCCCCGCCCGCTGCGATTACCTGGCTTAACAGCCAGCGTTCGGAGCCGTAGCGCACATTCACTGTTGAGCAGTCCGCCCCATTGGGTTCAATCGACATGATGCCGGGCCAGTCTAGGCGCTCTGCCAAGGCGCGCGGCATGAGAAGCTTCGCGTTCCGCTCCGCCTGGGCGAGGGAGTCGTGGAGGGTCGCGGGCTCCGGTGCGTGGCGCACGACGGAGTCGTCGGTCAAGACCAGGCCCTCGATTTTATCCATGCGATAGGTACGCTGCTCGTCGACCGCGACATCCCAGGCAATCAGATACGTTTGGTCGCCGTTTGTTGTGATGCGCAAGGGGTCGACCAAGCGCTCGCGCGCTTGTGTGTCATCCATCGAGCGATACGAGATGCGGCAGCGAACGCCGTCCCGAATGGCGCAGCTCAGCTGCTGCCAGTGCGATCCGTGGGAGACGGTGTCAAAGACGCGCTGGTTGTAGCCGAGCTCTTCGGGAAGAAGGGCGTGCCGTATTCGAGCCGCAGCTTGGGGTTCGATTCCCAATGATTCAAGTTCATGGTTGAGCACAGCGCCCTCGGCGGCACTCAGACGCAGGGGTAGCACGCGCCCCGCGTCACCGGTGAGGACCACACGCTCGCCGCGGCATTCGCAGATGATGCGCGCGCCCGATTCTCGGTCCGCGAGCGTCGAGACGATCTCGAGAATCTCGTCGAGCGACATCCCCGTGATGCCAAAGCGACTGCAAATCTCGGTTCGTGTCATGCCGCTCTCGCCGGCGGCGTAGAGGGCCTCCATGATGTCGATGGCGCGCGAGAGTCTCTGCTCGCTGGTGAGTTTACGCACGGGCATACTCGTGCACCGTCCTCTCGATGAGGTGGTTCCACGCCTGCTTGAGCGATTTGGGGGCCATGGGCCTCATGCCGTCCATGGCGTGGGCCATGCAAAATGAGGCGGCGGCTTCAAGGTCGCGCACGTCAACGGTCCAGGTCCATCCTGCATCGGTGTGTGTGAGCTCACCTCGCCCACGCGTGAGGCCGTTGATCATATCGATCTGCGTCTGAGGGGCGAACGAGAACGTAGCTGCAACGGGCGGTCGGTCGGCAAAATCGAATTCAAAGAACAGATAGTCGTTGAGATTGAAGTCCGCGGGGATGGCGTAGGCCTTCGAAGGACGCCAAGCACGAACGATACGGTCACAGCGGAATGTCCTGATGTCGTCGGTGGCATTGTCGAGGCCGCAGAAATACGCCACGCCCTCGCGCTCGAACATGCCGTAGACGCGGACGGTACGCTCTTTCTGCTCGCCGCGTCCGTTCTGATATAAAAATCGCAGCGCACAACGCTCGGCAAAGGCGCTCCAAACCGCATCGACGGTGGGAGAGCGGCTGATCGGCGCCTCGTCTACCGTCGTCCTGCCGGTGAGATAGGCAATCTTGGAGCGAATATCGGCAAGCGGTGCGGCAAAAGTGGATGAGCCGGCCGCTAGTGTCTGGTCGATGGCGTTGAGCAGGATATCGGCGTCGTCTGCGGTAATGAGGCCGCCTGCCGCAAACGTGTGCTCGCGGTCGATTGTCCACGAGCTTTCCTCGGTCTCCTGCGCGCCGGTGGGGCGAACCTCCTTGATTAAGATGCCGCGTTCGAGCAGCTTGTCACGATCGCGTCGAAACTTGCGCTTATCCGAGTCGATATTGCCCGAGCCATATCCCAGGTCAGAATCCAAGACGATCTGCTCGGTCGTCAGCGGTTCGGGGGAGCTATTGAGCACAAAGAAAAGATTGAGGATGCGCTGAGCCGTTTTATCGAAACTGGGCTCCGAATTTCCCTTTTTAATTGTCTCGGTCGTGTCGCTTGCTGTCATAGAGTCCTCGCATGAGAAGGTGGTTTGCTGCCATGATTTTAGTCCGATATGGAGATTAGGCTATATCCTTGTCCGCTCGGGGCGTTAAGATGGCCCGAATTCGGTCGGTTGCGCTCGCTCGGGGTATACTTTCGACTATATACGGTTCTAATGTGCATGCATTGGGCCTATTTGTCGGATTATGGATGTGGAGCGCACATGGCGAACACCCAGAACTATATTAACCACCTGCTGCAGAACACCGGCATTACGCCGGCATGCAGCGAAGAAGAGCGCTTGGCTGCCGAGGATATCGCTCAGATCTTCCGCAACCACGGCTTTGACCCCGAGGTTCAGGAGTTCAATGCCCCGGCGCCCAGTAGGTTGGCATTTGCCGTTACCGGTATTCTTGCGTTTGCCGGCGCCCTGCTGATGGGCATCGGCGGCGGTATCGGCTTGGTCGGCACCTTGCTGGCCATTGTCGGTGCCGTGCTCTACGTGCTCGAGCGCACAGGGCATCCCGTGGTTTCGCGCCTGGGCAAGACGGGCGTGAGCCAAAATGTCATCGCCTACCACAAGGCCTCGGGCCCGCTCGCGTCTCCGCGCAACCGCCCGGTGGTCGTTGTCGCACACTACGACTCTCCCCGTGCTGAGCTGCTCGCCCGCGAGCCCTATGCTTCGTATCGTGCGCTCATCGCCAAGCTGTTGCCCGTTGCCACGGTTGCCCCCGCTGCCGTTGCCATCCTGCGCATCCTGCCGCTCCCCGGCGCGCTTAAGGTTCTGCTGTGGATTGTCGCGATCCTCGCTTCCCTCGTTGCGCTTGCCAACGCGGCAAACATCATCTCTAACCGCCACATTCTTCCCTATACGTCCGGCGCGGTGTGCAACAAGTCTTCTGTCGCCGCTATGCTCGGCGTTATGGATAACGTTGCTCCCTTCCAGGGCGAAAACGAGTTTCCCGACGATGTTCCGTTCGATACCTATTTTGGGGAGCAAAAGCGTCGTGCCGAGGAAATGGCGCGTGCAGCGGCGGAGTATGCCGCGGCCCAGCAGCAAAACGACTACGGTAACACCATCGAGTACGAAGAGCCTACCTACGCCGAGGACGAGTTCGGTCAGCCGATTGCTCCCGACACTCAGACCGAGCCCGAACAGGGTGAGGCTTTCGACGAGCAGATCGAGGGCTTTGAGGGTGCGTCTGCCGACGAGACACTGATTGGCGCCATCGTGCCCGAGGATCAGAATCAGGCTGTCCAGGCTGAAGAGTTCAATGACGAGGTTTCCGCTGCCGAGTCGGCGGAGGAGCCTGCCGCGGCCGAGCCCAAGCTCTATCGCAACGCCGCCGGCAACATCCGCTTTGGTTCGGATGCCATCCGTGCGCTCGGAATGCTTCCCGAGTCCTGCACGCTCGATTACGAGGAGGGCGAGGAGCCGACGTTTGAGCCCGAGCCTGCCCCCGTTGTCACCGTGGATGATGAGTCTGCCGCGGTTACCGCTGCCGTTGCCGAGTCCGAGGCGGTGTCCGCGATCGATCCTGTGGCAGGACTGGACATTTTGGCTCCCGCCGCGCCGGCGCAAGACGTTGCGGACGAGTCTGACGACGATTACGTTGAACAGCCGAGGCGCGTGTCTTACGAGAGCGATACTGATTTCTCGGCCGAGATTCCCGCGGCAACGCCCCATGCCGATATTGCATCCGCGTTCTCGTCGATTGGCGCCAGCGCTTCCAACTTCTTTAAGGGTGCGCTTGCAAAGGGCAAGAAATTTGTCGACGATTTCGAGGAGAAGCGCGCTGCTGCACGCGAGGCTGCCGAGCAGGAGGCTATCGCTCAGCAGCAGGCAGCCGAGGCGGCACGTGAGCTCGCGGCGCAAGAGTTCGAGCAGAACGAGGCTATGCAGTCCGTGCCCGTCGACGCCGCCGAAGCTACAACGTCTTTCGAGGCCCAGCAACCGACGTCCGCGGATGTTGTTGAGGCGACGACGTCTTTCGAGGCCCAGCAGCACGTCGATAGCACCATGTCGTTTGATGCCGCGAAGTTCGATTCCACGATAACGTTTGAAAAGCAAGGCACCGCGATTGCCGAGTCCCTTCCTGTTTCCGATGAGCAGGGCGACGCGGCAGACGATGACGAGCCTATTGATGCTGCCGAAATCCAAGATGCCACCGAGGACGAGCCCGTCGAGGCCAACTCTGACGAAGAGCAATACGCGGCAGCCGAGCAAGATGATTCGACCGAGGCCGAGCAGGAGGAAGTGCCTGCGGTTTCCGAGACTCCCGAGACAGATGAGTCGAGGCCTTATTCCACGCAGATTTTCACCATGCCGACCCCGAGTGGTTCCGGTGCCACGGTTGCCAATGTCGCTCCCACCCAGGACGAAACGGTCGATTCCCTTATGGCCCAGATTTCCTCCCAGGCATCGCCGCGTCCGCAGATGAATGTTCCCGATCCGGCGTCGGCACCGTCGCCTGCACCTTCCTCGTCTCCGCTGGCTTCGGTCCCCGATCCGTCGCTGCCGTCTATGAAGCAGGCAAACGTTGCGTCTCGCACGTCGCTGTTCGACCTTCCCGATCCCTCTGCCCAGGTCAACGACCCCTTTGCTACCGCCCAAGGTCCCGAACCCACATCGGCACCCGTTGCGCCTCCTATGCCCGTTGCGTCGGGTGCGCAGCCGATCGAGACCATTTCGGCTCCCGCCCCGGCGGCACCCAAGTCTCGTAAGCGCGGCCTGGGTGGCCTGTTCGGTCGTAAAAAGAAAAACGAGCAGGACAGCATGAGTGACTGGCTGGGCGTCGAAGACGATTACGATGCCAAGAAATCCGGTCGCGGTATCGGTTCGTGGGATAACTTCGAGGACGATAACGATGGCTGGAAGGGCGGCGCTACGTCTTCCGATGGCGCTTCTTCCGAAGATATGCTCTCGGCTGTCGCCTCTATGGGCGATGATGAGCTGCTCGGTCACGATATCTGGTTTGTGGCAACGGGTGCCTCGGATTGTGATGGCGCCGGCATGAAGGCCTTCTTGGCTTCGCATCGCGATAAGCTCCGCGGCGTATTCTTTATCAATCTTGAATCCGTCGGCGCCGGTAGGCTTTCGGTTGTGACGGTCGAGGGCGAACAACAGCTGCTCAAGGGCGATCGCCGCATCATGAACCTGGTCAGCAAGGTCTGCAAGTCGTTCCATGTCGATTGTGGCGCGCTCGAGATGCCCTATGCCAAGACCGATGCCTACGCCGCGCTCGAGGCGAGCCGCCGAGCCCTCACCATCGCCGGTGTGGACGGTACACGTCTGGCTTGCGCTCGTACCGAGGACGACCTGCCCCACAATGTCAACCCGACGAACATTGCCACGGTATCCGAGGTCGTTACCGAGGTTATCCGCCGTTCGTAGGCGGAGCTCTAAGGAGTCAACGTGTTTTCGTATATTAAGCGCCATTGGCCTGTCTACGTGATTTTGACCTTGATTGCCATTGCGTTAGGATTTGGGGCCGCCTACATCGTGGGTGCGAAGGGCTCGACCCCCGCCTCCGCAATCAGCGAAGAGGTGGAGCAAGAACAGAGCACGGGTGCCGATGGGATTCCTGAGTCCGAGCAAGCAATCGTTGATGGTGGATCTTCGTCTGCAGAGTAGATACGGCGATTTAAATGATTGAAAGCGGGCGAGCCAGGGGACTGGCTCGCCCGCTTTTTCATCGCGCTAGCGCTTCTTTGGGATCGACCTAAGGCGAGCGAACCATAGGGCTGCGGCACCCGAGGTCAGGAGCGCGGTGATGCAAGCGGCGATGGGAACTGGTCCTGTTGCCGGTAGGTCCTGCGGTAGGGTGCAGCGTTGAATGACACAGTCCTCGTCATGTGACTCAAGTTTATCGCCGCCGCCGTTGCGACAAAGATCGACGCGTGCGCTGTTGGTGAGTGCGGTTTGGGGCGTATAAGCCGATGTTGCCTGCATGTGCACGACTGCGCCCCGAGCGTCTGCACCAAGGATTGCTTTGGCATCGTCAAGGTCGTCGTGCTCATCTTTGAGATCATCGCGGGTCCAAGAATCCGCATCGCTTCGAGTCGTAAAGTCGGCGGCTACCGTACCGTATTCAATTCGAATGCCCGTTACGACGGTATTGGATGCAAGGTCGAGCTCTTCCGCCTCGAGTGTGGTGGATTCCGTGGTCGAGATATCCGCCTTCCAGAGGTGCCAACCGTCGTAATCGACGAGGCGACAGTCCTCACCCAGGCTCTCTTTTACTTCGTCGGACTCAAGCCAAGGATTTTCGTGCCCATCGTCAAGTGTCGCGTTTGCCGGCTCATCGACGTCTGTCGAGTCCAACGGCGTCGTGCGATACCATACGTTGCACAGACCGTTGAGGTCGCCGATGGCGACGGGGGTTTCGATTGAGATGAATCTCGCCGTGCCGTCTTTGGCGCACTCAAGATCATCGGTAATCGTAAACTCATCAACCCAAGTAGCGGAATCGTTTCGAGCATCGATGGTATAGGAGAAAAGCCCATCACTATTGGTTTGCGTCGTGGCGCGGTTTTTACCATCGCCGTTAGCCAACAGGCCCTTTTCGATAGGTTGGACAAGTTCCTGACGCTTGTCGACCTGTCCCTTGATCTCGATGGGCGCATCCTTCATCGCGACGGATTGGACTTCTCCCGTATCCTTTATTTCAAACGTTATCTCCTCGGCAAGGTCATAGGTCCGCGGAGACATCATTTCGCGCAACGAGTAGGTGCCGGGTGCAAGATGTTCGACGCGGTGTGGCTTGTCGGATGAGGTCCAGGAGTCTATTTCGGTTTTATCGGGACCATATAAGGTGAGTTGTGCGCCTTCCACTTCCTGCTCACCGCTTGCATCGACCTTGGAGATATCAACCTTGGTGTAATCGTCGGATACGTTAAGCCGTGCTTCTACAACGGGTGTTTTCTGGTCGGCATAAGTAAGGTCGACAATATGGGATGTCCGATCGAGTAAGAAGCCTGCCGGCGCTTGAGTCTCGACAACCTCGTAGCGTGCGGTGCCAGATCCCAGCGGGAGGTTGTCCGCGCGTGCTTCTCCAGTTTCATCCGTCGTGACGGTAGCGACAGTCTCACCGTCGAGCGCGGCAATGCTACCGTCGGGGCGCACGATATCACCCGAGGCACGGATCTCAAAGACGGCGCCCGCGAGGCTGCTGCCGTCTACGGCATCGGTTTTAACGATCCTGATGTTTCCGGTCGCGGCGTGGTCATAATACGAGGCGATTGCAACGGGCGTTAGGTTCATGTCGGCGGGTATGTTTACCTCGATCTCCTCGCCGACAAGATAGGGCTCTTTGGCCGAGGTTTCGCGTACATAATAGGTGCCCGGCACGAGCGATTCGGGCAGTGTGACGGTCCCGGTCGCGTCAGTCGTAAAGGTGTCCATTACGTTATGTGTTGGATACCAGCAAGTTTGTGAGACAGATTCGTGATTGCTGTCGAGGAGTTGGAAGGTGAATCCGGCTAGTGGAACAGAAGCGCCTGTTTGGGCATCGCGTTTTACAATCTGGAGATGCGTCGACAGAGCGTGGTTGTCCACGATATATTGAAGCTCGGCGCCGTTGGAAATCTGATTGGCCCCGACGGTCCATTCCCCTGCACGTTTAAAACCCTCGGGGACGGTTTCCGGAACCTCGCGAACCGTGTAGCCGGCACGGTCGTATGGGACAGCTCCGTGGACACCGGCGGGTCGCTTACCTGTGCCGAACCATGCTTCGGGCTGATCTTTGGTGGAGGCAAAGCCATAGATGTTTGTGGCCAGTGTGCCAACAACCTGCTGAGAGCTGTTGCTGACAACCTCAAAGACAACACCTTCCGCCGGCTGCTCCAGGCCGGATTGGCCGCTATTGCCGTAATCCTTGAATTTGGAAATCTCAAGGTCAAACGCAATGGGGATATCGGAAATGCGAGATTCGATCTCGACCACGTCTGAATCGCCGAGCTGGTCGGCTCCGACGGTATAGGTCCAGCTGTCGTTGGATGGCAGGTAGCCCTCGGGGGCTTTTGATTCGTAGATGGTAAAGGTTCCTAAGGGGACATCGGCGAGGGTGGCCCGACCGCTTTCGTCGGTCGTGAGGATTTGCGCCCATCCAGGGGTTGATTGTGACACACACGTGAACTCTGCTCCTGCGAGTGAAGAACCCACCTGGGGGCCGGCATTCGTCGCGGCATCGAGTTTTACGATACGCAGGTTGATGATGCCGGGCTGTTCATCAATGGCGACCTGTCCACCGTCATTCCCCGTGGTAAAGGCGATGCGATCACGACGGGGGACATAGCCGGCCGGCGCCTTCGTTTCAACTAGGTAGTATGCCGTGTTGGGCAGAAGTGTTGCTTGCGTCCGACCGTTGCTGTCCATCTGGATGGTGCCGACATGCGCGCCGCTGGCGCTCTCAAAAATATCGAATGTTGCCCCGTCAAACTGATAAGTATTGTTTCCGCTGGTAATGGCGGCGTTTGCAGACTGTTTTTTGAAGGAAACAGAGACCGCCGGCAGTACATAGAGCATGTCTTGACGTTTGCTGCTGCCCGATACGGCTCCTAGATAGCGCCGCGCGCGGTGCGGAGCGGCTTTGATGCTTCCTGATTTTGCGTTGTCGTGGAGCCACCGCGCAGCCGCCACGACTTCATTGTCAGCGGTAAAGTGCCCACTCTTGGTTTTGCCCTGAGCGGTCGTGTAGGAATAGGTACCGTCGACATGGGTAGTGCCGTTGAGCATCCATACGGCAAGCTGGGTTGCGGCGCGGGCGCGATCGGGTGAAAGATGGTAACCGCCAAACGACGTGGCGGTAGGATATCCGTGACAAACGATTGCCGCGAACTCGTCGTCGAGCCACACCCAGCCTTGATCAAAGTTGAGCCATGGGCCGCCCGGCTTGGTGGGCCCGGGGCGCTCCTGGTTCATGCAGTAGGCAATCGAGGCGTCTTGAGCTTCATACTTGCCGATAAAGAAGGGCCCACAATCATCGCTAATAGTGCGGAAACCGAGCTGGTCGTAGCCATCGACGGCAAATGCGGCTCCCGGTGCCAGGCAGCCGAAAAGCAGGAAGAGGAGCAGGAGCAGCGGACCTGTTGCGATTGCGCTGTGGACAGAGTGCGTGGGTGCGTTGGACATGGCTGCTCCTTATCCCTCGTGCGCCGCATGGGGAGGTTGCGACGCGTAGGATGAGGCTACCCCCGAGGTTCATGCGGGTAAGTACCGGAGCCTGACCAAAAGCTTGCCCGATTTCTGACAAATCGAGCTCAAATACAACAATCAAGCAAAAGTGCAGGTAGAAGATAGGGAGAACAGGAAGTCAAAGGTCCTCGTCTCCACAATTGACGTGATTTTCAAACGAATCTCCACAGCTAAAACAAGCATCACCACCCTTGTATCGAACAAGACAACCGCGTTATACTAGCCAACACACAAGCGGGCATCGCCAAGTGGTAAGGCATCAGCTTCCCAAGCTGACACTCGCGGGTTCGAGTCCCGTTGCCCGCTCCAGTAAAAAGCACAAGCACGGTAGCGTTACGTTGCCGTGCTTTTTACTACAAAGCGCCGGGACTCGAACCCGCCAGGGTGCGAGCGTTAAGCAAACGCGAAGCGTTTGTAGCGAGCAGGCGAAGGCGCCGACAGGCGCCTGAAGCCGGTGCGGATTTGCGAAGCAAATACGCGGACGTCCCGTTGTCCGCTCCATGGAGCACAGAAGACCTCGGGACGGCCAATTCAACAAAGTCTTCCCCATCGTCACCGTGAATCCGAGGGGATCGACCGCAGCCGGTGCGGATTTGCGAAGCAAATAACGCAGACGTCCCGTTGCTCGCTCCAATTCCAAAATGTTAGGTTAATGCCTACTGCCCATACTTGCACCTGCGCACGGTACAATGGTTGGGTTACGACCAACGTGCCAATAACCAAAAAGGAGCCGCTATGATCGATCGCTATACCCGCCCGGAGATGGGACACATCTTCTCCCTCGAGAACAAGTACGCCATTTGGCAGGAGATCGAGGTTCTGGCCTGCGAGGCCCAGGCGGAGCTCGGCAAGATCGGTATTTCCAAAGACGAGGCCCAGTGGATCCGCGACCATGCCAACTTTGAGAAGGCGAAGGTCGATGAGATCGAGGAAGTCACGCGCCACGACGTCATTGCCTTCCTGACCAACATGAAGGAATACATCGATGCCGATGTTCCCGAGGACGACCCCAAGCCCAGCCGCTGGGTTCACTATGGCATGACCAGCTCCGATTTAGGCGACACGGCCCTGTGCTACCAGCTCACCCAGGCCTGCGACCTGATCATCGAGGACGTCAAGAAGCTCGGCGAGATTTGCAAGCGTCGCGCCTTTGAGGAGCGCAACACGCTCTGTGCCGGCCGCACTCATGGCATCCACGCCGAGCCGATGACCTTCGGCATGAAGTTTGGCTCTTGGGCCTGGGAGCTCAAGCGCGATCTGGATCGTCTTGAGGACGCCCGCAAGAATGTTGCCTTTGGTGCCATCTCGGGCGCTGTCGGCACCTACAGCTCCATCGAGCCGTTTGTCGAGGAGTATGTCTGCGAGCACCTGGGCCTGGTTCACGACCCGCTGTCCACGCAGGTTATCAGCCGCGACCATCACGCCTATCTCGCCGGCGTTCTCGCCACCACCGCAGCCACCTGCGAGCGCATCGCGACCGAGGTCCGCAATCTGCAGAAGACTGATACGCTCGAGGCCGAGGAGCCGTTCCGTAAGGGCCAAAAGGGCAGCTCCGCCATGCCGCACAAGCGCAATCCCATCACCATGGAGAAGGTCTGCGGTCTGTCGCGCGTCGTGAAGGCCAACGCCCAGGTCGCCTTCGATAACGTCGCCCTGTGGCACGAGCGTGACATTTCGCACTCCTCTGCCGAGCGTGTCGCCCAGGCCGATAGCTTCATCGCACTCGACCACATGTTCCAGTGCCTCATCCGCGTTATCGACGGCCTGCAGCTGTACCCTGCCCGCATGATGGCCAACCTCAATAAGACCCGCGGCCTCATCTTCTCCTCCAAGGTGCTGCTCGCCCTCGTCGATACGGGCATCACCCGCGAGGACGCGTACGCCATTGTGCAGGAGAACGCCATGGCAACCTGGCACGAGGTACAGGATTGTGTCTCCGGCCCCACCTTTAAGGAGCGTCTCGAGGCCGACCCGCGCTGCACCGTCAGTCAGGAGAAGCTCGACGAGATCTTTGATCCATGGGACTTCCTCACCCGTATCGACACGGTCTTTGATCGTCTGGAGCAGCTGAGCTTCGAGTAGGTTCGGGCATAACGTTAGCTTTTTAGGGCGCTTTGCTGGTAATGTGTGTTGCCGGCAAAGCGCCTCGTTGCATTTAGGGAAAGACGGGGATAATAGTCGTCTCGAATAACATTCTGAGAGGGGATCGCATGATTTCGTTTGATTACAAGCCTCAGGGCGTGTGTGCTCGCAATATTCACCTTGACCTTTCCGATGACGGCAACAAGGTGATAGGCGTTGAGTTTACCGGTGGCTGCGACGGCAATCTCAAGGCAATCTCCAAGCTGGTCGAGGGCGCTCCTGCCGATCGCGTAATCGAGGTTCTCGCCGGTAATACCTGCGGTATGAAAAAGACCTCCTGCGCCGACCAGCTTACGCGCGCCATCGAGGCCGCTCGCGCCGAGATCGCCTAATGGGTATCGCCGATCACATCAAGAACGGAATATCGCGTCGCGGCTTTGTACTCGGTGGGGCTGCCGCGGGCGCTGCCACGGTGCTTGCCGGATGCTCGAAAAAAACGGGTACCAGCGATGATGCCGCCGGCGAGCCGCAGGTTATCAAGGACGATTCCAAAATTATCTCGATTACGGATGAGTATGAGGCTGTCGACATCGATCTTGAGCCGGCGGCGTCGTGGACGCTGCCTCTGGGTACGCTGCTGTACTACTGCGACGGCGATTACGCCGCGGCGATGATGGCGCCCGCATCGGCATTGCACGCCAACACGCTCGGTGTGCTCAACCTGGGCGATGGCTCGCTTACCACATTAATCGAGGATCCTGTCGAGGGCACGGGATATGCATTCTACGATGTCCGCGCCGGCGACGGCGTATTCGCGTGGGTTGAGATGAACTTTGCCAATTCATCGTGGAAGCTCTACGCTCAAAATCTGTCGGGTGCTTCGCTCTCTGGCGATGTGGTTGAGCTCGATCGAGGCGGCAAGGACTATGATCCGCCCCTGTTTACGGCGTTCGGGTCATCAGTCATCTGGTATAAAATGCCTTCGACAGGCGGCAATAAAACGAGTAGTGATTCGTTTTGCTATCGTCGCTCACTTGATGAATCCAAGGCCGAGACAATTTGGAAATCGACGGGCCGCTTTGCATCGGCTCCGCGCGCGAGCGACGGCATTTTGACCATCTCGCCGCGTGTCCGCAACGACGAGGGCGTCTACTACGGCATTACGGCAATCGATCTGACCGACGGCAACAACACCAAGCGTGCCCAGCTGGTCCTCCCTTCGTCAGTTTCGCCTTTCGAGGCCGTGTATATGGGCGATACCTTCGTGTTTTCTATCGAGGCGGCCTATAGCGGCGTGGGCAGCCTGGGCAATATGGGCACGTATATCGGTAATGAGGGAGGGCCGTACCTCTTTCTGTCACGCGAGCCGCTCGCATGTGCGGCTGGCAAGAAGAATAAATACCTTGTTAAGGTACAGGCGTCGCATTTCCTGATCGACACCTCTGCCAAGACCTATGGCTCGCTGCTGTCGCCCGACCGCGCTTTGGAGTATGGCGATTATCCAGCTACGGCGGGAAAATCGGACTCATTCCTTACGTACGCCACGGTGCGCAACAGCCAGGGTATACCAGAGACGGTCACTGCACGCCTATTCTCTCTTTAAGCTTAGAGGGGTTAAAAAGGCGCCAACAGGGGAATAAACGCGTTGTAATTGTGAGTACCGCCTGCCGAGCTGCCGCGTCATAGCGGCATCCGGCGGGCTCAGGTGCGTTAAAATGGGCTTGTTCTTAGCTAATTGAGACAGGGGGGCCGTGTTATGGCTTCAGATGCAAAAAAGATTCTGCTGGTCGAGGATGAGACGGCAATCCGTGACGCCGTCGCTGCCTATCTCGAGCGCGAAGGCTACTGGGTTGTGGGCGTCGGCGACGGCCAGTCCGCGATCGAGGAGTTCGAGAAGCATCAGTTCGACCTGGTCGTGCTCGACCTTATGCTCCCCAAGATCCCCGGCGAGCGCGTTTGCCGCACCATTCGCGATACCTCGGATGTCCCCATCATCATGCTGACGGCTAAGGGCGAGATCGAGGACCGTATTATCGGTCTTGAGCTCGGCGCCGACGACTATCTGATTAAGCCGTTCTCGCCGCGCGAGCTCGTCGCCCGCGTTCGCGCTCTGTTCCGCCGTGCCCATCAGGCCGACGAGCCCGCCGTCGAGGTACTCGACTTCGGCGATCTGGTCATCGATATCTCGGGCCACAAGATCTTGGTCGAGGGCAAGGAAGTCGACCTGACGGCTTCCGAGTTCAAGCTGCTCACCACGCTTGCCCGCCATCCCGGCCGTGTGTATAACCGCATGGAGCTGGTCGAGAAAGTGCTCGGGTATGACTTTGAGGGCTATGAGCGCACCATCGATAGCCACGTGAAGAATCTTCGCGCCAAGCTGGGCGATGATCCCAAGAAGCCCAAGTGGCTCTACACCGTCCATGGTGTCGGCTATCGCTTCGAGGCTCCGGCCAAGACCGATAAGTCGGACGAGAAATAGGGAAATCACATATGACACCTGCGCGCTTTGAAATCGGACAAAAGCACAAGCAGGAGAGCGAGGCGGGTTCCAAGGCTAGTTGGAACACGCCTCGTTCCGATTCACGGCCAACGATGAGCTATCCCTCGCGCATGGCACTTGCTTTTGCTCTGACATCGCTCATGACGGTATTGGTGCTGGTGGGCGTTGTCTCTGTTGTGTGGGGCACGGTCTTTTCGGATTACACACGCTCCAATATCGTCGAAATCGCAAATTCCGCTGCCGAGAAGTTGGCAACCTCATATGAGGAAAACGGTTCTTGGACCGCGGGAGAACTGCGCACGGTCGCAACGTCGAGTTTGGTTTCCGACGATCTGGGCATGCAGGTCGTCAATAAAAAGGGCGTGATCGTTTATGACGATTCCTGGCCCTCGGCAAGCGCCACCGCCGATGTACGCGAAAACCAGGCTACGATCGACGACACGAGCGGCAAGAGGGCATCGCATAGCCCGGTCTCGTCTGCTCCAACCGACTCCGATAGCGTTGCTAACGTCGAGATTGTAACGTCTTCCGGCGAGCATGTCGGACAGGTAAAGCTGTGGGCCATCGGCTCCGACGCTCTGCTCACCAAGGCGGACTCTGCGTTTAGGGAGAAGACCTTTAACGCCATGGCCCTCGCCGCGGTTGTTGCAATCTGCATTTCGGTCGTTATCGGATCGCTCGTGTCGCGCATGCTCACCAAGCCGATTCATCGCATCACCAGTACCGCAAAGCAAATTCGTGACGGCGACCTGTCGGCTCGCACGGGACTGCGCGGTGATGACGAGATCGATCAGCTGGGTGAGACCTTCGATGAGATGGCCACTTCGCTCGAGAAGGATATGAAACACGAGAAGCGCCTGACTTCAGACGTTGCACACGAGCTTCGCACGCCGCTTATGGCCATGCTCGCAACGGTCGAGGCTATGCAGGATGGCGTGTATCCCACCGACGATGAGCATTTGGAGACCGTTGCTTCCGAGACGCGTCGCCTGGCTCGTCTGGTGCAGCAGATGCTCGACCTGTCGCGCATGGAAAACAGCACGGCTCCGCTCAACCTTGAGCCGGTGGACATGGTTCCTTTCGTGCGTTCCATCGTCAATGCCCAGGAGCGCCTGTTTGTCGACCGCGATCTGCGCCTGCGTTTTGCGGACGAGACCCAGGGTCACGACGATGTCGTCGAGGCCGATCCCGACATGATCACGCAATGTGTTATCAACCTCATGAGCAACGCCATGCGCTACACCCCCGAGGGCGGTTGGGTCGTGGTATCGGTGCTCAGTGACCGCAAGCACGTCAGCATTGCCGTTTCTGATACCGGCATCGGTATTGCCAAGGACGATCTGTCGCGCATCTTCGGGCGGTTTTGGCGCGCCGATGCCAGCCGCGCCCGCGAAGCTGGCGGCCTGGGCGTTGGCCTCGCCGTGACCAAGCAGATCGTCGAGCGTCACCATGGCTACATATCCGTGGAGTCGGAGCTTGGAAAGGGTACGACTTTTACAATTCATCTGCCCCGCGAGCACACGGCAGACGCGGCATCTACTACAATGGAGCACTAGCTTTTCGCTATTCGGTGAAGGAGGGGCTGCGTCTCTGCCGCTCCGAGTTTGCGAAAACATGCGGGAAAGAACCCGCATTTCTGTCGTATTTAGGTAAGGAGTGACTCACGTGACAACGATGGAGCGTCGTCCGGATTCCCGTGGCAAGGTTCGTGATATTTACGATGCCGGTGAAAACCTGCTGATGGTCGCCACCGACCGCATTTCTGCGTTCGACTTCATTCTTCCCGACGAGATTCCGTTTAAGGGAGAGGTACTCAATCGCATCTCGGCATTCTGGTTCGACAAGTTTGCCGACATCGTCCCCAACCATCTCGTTTCCATCGACCCGGCGGATTTCCCCGAGGAGTTTGCTGAGTATCGTGACTACCTCGCTGGCCGCGCCATGCTGGTTAAGAAGGCCCAGACGATTCCTATCGAGTGCATCGTCCGCGGCTATCTGACCGGTTCGGGCAAGAAGACCTACGACGAGAACGGCACCGTCTGCGGCATCCAGCTGCCTGAGGGCCTGACCGAGGCTTCCAAGCTTCCTGAGCCGCTGTTCACGCCGTCCACGAAGGCCGAGATCGGTGACCACGACGAGAACATCTCGTTTGAGCGTTGCTGCGAGATCGTGGGCGAGGACATCGCCACGCAGATTCGTGACCTTTCCCTCAAGATCTACAAGGCTGCCGCCGAGTACGCCGCGACCCGTGGCATCATCATTGCCGACACCAAGTTCGAGTTTGGTGTTATTGATGGCAAGGTCACGCTGATCGACGAGTGCCTCACGCCCGACTCCAGCCGTTTCTGGCCTGCTGCCAGCTACGAGGAGGGCAAGATCCAGCCTAGCTACGACAAGCAATTCGTCCGCAATTGGCTCAAGGCCAACTGGGATATGACGGGGGAGACCCCGCACCTGCCCGCCGAGGTCATCGATGGCACGTCCGAGCGCTATCGCGAGGCCTTCCAGATCATCACGGGCTCCCAGTTCACAAGCATGAAGGAGAACGCATAAGTGAGTACCCGTAGCGCCACGAACAAGCGCACGCAATCCCACGAAGTTACCGGGGTTGCGCGCAAGTCTGCCGCATCTGCTAAGCCCGCCCGCCAAGCAGCGAGCTCCGTTCGCGTCGTGCCGGCTTCGTCTAAGGCACGCCGCAAAGAGCTCGAGAAGGGCGAAAACCTGGAAGGTCTTTCCAAGGAGGAGAAGCGCGCCCGCAAGGCTAAACAGCGCGCCCGCGAGGATCGCATCTACACGGTGTCGAATATCCTCCTCAAGCAGGATGAGGACTACACCAAGCGCCGTCGTATCTGGTGGGCCGTGCTCGCCATTGGCATGGTGCTCGTCGTGGCAATTTGGGCCTCGCTGTACTTCGCTCCCGCTGGCATGGTGTCCAGCCCTGTCCAGATGGTCGGCATCGTTTTGTCCTATGTCATCATCCTAGGTGACTTTATCTACGACTTCGCTCGTATTCGTCCCTTGCGCAACATGTACCGCGCGCAGGCCGAGGGCATGTCCGAGAACAAGCTCAACGCTCTTATCGAGCGCGCAGCTGCCGAGGAGGACAAGAAGGACTCCAAGAAGAAGTAGCGTTTGCATACATACTTATCGCTAAGATATAAGGCGCGTCGTTTTTGCGGCGCGCCTTTTTACTGTTCTATAGATAGATGGAGTGGCACATGATTCGAGCTGCCCTGACGGTCGAAGAGGCTCTGGAGAGCATGAAGGCCTTGGAGCCCAAGATTAAAAACTACGCGCGCCTAGTCGTCCGCAAGGGCGTAAACGTTAAGCCCGGCCAGGAGGTCGTCGTTCAGTCTCCGGTCGAGTGCGCGCCGTTTGCGCGCGTGGTGGTCGCGGAGGCCTATGCTGCCGGCGCCGGCCACGTGACGGTCATCTGGGCCGATGATGCCGTGACGAGGCTCACGTACGAGCATGTCGAGAAAAGCTATTTTGAGCAGACGCCCGAGTGGAAGCGCCTGCAGCTGGATTCCCTGGCCCAGGACGGTGCCTGCTTTATCTTTATCGAGGGCGCGGACCCTGCCGCCCTTAAGGGCATCGATCCCGCTAAGCCCGCTGCAGCTTCTAAGGCAAGGAACACGCAGTGCAAAGTTTTCCGCCGTGGACTGGACTACAACATCAATCCGTGGTGCATCGCCGGCGCTCCGGTCGTGGCTTGGGCGCGCGAGGTGTTCCCAGGAGACGCCGATGAGGTTGCAATCTATAAGCTGTGGAATGCGATTCTGCACACCGCTCGCGCCGATGGCCAGGACCCAGAGAGCGACTGGGAGCTCCATGACGCCGCATTCGAAAAGAACCTGCGTTTCCTGAACGACAATCGTTTCGACTGCCTGCATTACACCGCGGCAAATGGAACCGATCTGATGATTGGCATGACGAAGGGTCACGAGTGGGCCGGCGGCAAGGGCAAGACGCCCGATGGGCACCCCTTCTTCCCCAACATTCCCACCGAGGAAGTCTTCACTTCGCCCGATCGCATGCGCGCCGACGGTATCGTGTACTCGGCCATGCCGCTCATCCACCACGGCAATAAGGTCGACGATTTTTGGATTAAATTCGAGGGCGGCCGCGTGGTGGACTACGATGCCCGCGTGGGCAAGGCAACGCTCGCAAGTATCATCGATACTGATGAGGGCGCTGCTCACCTGGGAGAGGTCGCGCTCATTTCCAAGAACACTCCGATCCGCGAAAGTGGTGTTCTGTTCTACGATACGCTCTATGACGAGAACGCTAGCTGCCATCTCGCGCTAGGTGTCGGTTTCCCCGAATGCATCGAGGGTGGGTATGACATGTCCAAGGAGGAGCTCCTGGAGCATGGCGTTAACGTCTCGAGCACGCACGTCGATTTTATGATCGGCACGGACGACATCGATATTGCGGGCATTACGCCTGATGGACGTGAAGTTGTGATTTTCCAGAACGGCCAATGGAGTTGGGAATAGTCCCAGACCGTGGTACAATGCCACCCGCGGGCCGTTAGCTCAGCTGGCAGAGCAGGGGACTTTTAATCCCAAGGTCCAGGGTTCGAACCCCTGACGGCCCACCATAGAATAGAAAAGCGACTGGCGGATGCCGGCCGCTTTTTTGTTACCGCGGCACGGGTTCGAACCCGTATCTATCTATATATAAGAACGCTTGGCGAACAAAACCCGCCTTTTACCGATGGGAAACAAATAGCTGATGCCTTTGGAGTAAAGTAGCGCTCCAGAGATGACCGATGTCTCAATACTCGTAAAACAGCTGGTCATCGCCAATATCAGAAGCCAATGCTTCAGTTTTAACCCCAGTGATGCGACTGAGGGACCTATTCATTTGTGAACAAAATATGGAGTGCCAGATTCCCGCCCCCGGGACCCCTCCGGTCTGGCAATATATCTCCTTGCCGCGCGGCCCGGTGGAACCGGATCA
>CABSMQ010000010.1:0-38738 GCA_902478965.1 uncultured Collinsella sp.
GCAGCGTCAGATGTGTATAAGAGACAGCCCAATATCAATACCCAGATAGAGCGCCATAGGTGCCTACTCCCCTCGCGCCGTACGAGCGGCAGCCATAAAACGAGCTACCCGCTCAACATCAACCGGGGCATCCAGCTTTCCGTCGCGCTTTAAGCAGGTGCCGACAAACGCGCCATCGTAGTGAGCAAATACGTCAGCCACGGTATTTTCGCGACAACCGGTGCCACACACCACGGGTACTTCGCCAACACGCTCGCGGACTTCATCGGCAAGCTCGCCCGAAGCGCCACGACCGGCAGCCGAACCGCCGATGACCATTGCATCCGGAAGGCAATTAAAGAGAAGTGAATCGGCAATGTCCGCAGTCGTGCGGTCGTTGAGATAAACCTCCCCCTCGCTCGTGATGAAGTGAAAAAGCTTGAGGTCGTCCAAGCGCAGCGCCGCCTTGCGACGCATGGTGTGAGCGAAATCTCGGTTAATCAGCCCAAGATCACCGGCCCAGGCACCGCAAAAATTGCAGCGTGTGAACTGCGCGTCGACGGCAGCGCACAGCTCGATTGTGGCATCACCATCGTAAATAGCCTCAGCTCCCCAAGGGGTCGACAGATCATGGGATAGAGCCCCGATTACATAGCCCATCGATGCAAGGGTTGAGGGAGAAACGTGCTGCTCATAGGGCATCGAGAGCTCATTGGTAATCAAAATGCCATCGACACCGCCCTGCTGCAACGCCTCGAGATCGCGCTTGGCAGCTTCCACGACCTGCGACACGCTTCCGCCCGGGTAATACAGTGGATCGCCCGGCAGAGGACGCAGGTGCAGCATTCCGATAACCGGCTTTTCGGTCTTGAACATCGAGGTTAGAAACGACATAACGTGCTCCTTCATAGAGTTATTGCAGGGACGTTACTCCCCCAGCACCTCGACGTACACTTTTCGCTTCTGCGGACCGTCAAACTCCGCAAGATAGATGTTCTGGGCACTTCCGCACACGATGTGGCCATCTTGGACGGGAAAGAAGCAACTGTTTCCACAAATCATGCTCTTGATATGCCCACAGGAGTTGTTGCCGGTGGCTCCATAGCTCGGCAGGAAGTGTGCATGCGCATAGGGGGCATCGAGTGGGGCGATGCGATCAAGCGTCTCCATAAGATCCGTCTCCACGCAGGGCAGCCCCTCGTTTACCACGATTCCACAGGTCGTATGCGACAAAATAATCGCTGCCAAGCCATTGGTCACCGAGCTGCGTTCGATGGCGGCGTGCACGTCCTCGGTAATATCGATGAACTGGTCCGGAGCAGTCGATAGATAGCTCAATGTCTCGAGCGTCACCATGTTCACTCATCCCCTTCAAGAAAACGCAGGGCATTACCCCAGTAGAGCCTTTCTCGCGCATCATCGCGCATGGGCACGGTATCGAGCGCCCGCTTGAGTTTGAATGCACGGAAGCGCGGCGTATTGCTGGCGAACATCACTTGGTGCGATAGCGCGCGCTCATACCACAGCGGCCCCATATCGACCGTGAAAAGACGCTGCATCATCTCCTCGGGCGAATCGATGTAAGTGATAGAGGTGTCCGTGTAGCAGTTGGGATACTTGAGCAGCATCGCCACGGTCTCGCGCACCCAGGGCCAGCCAAAGTGGGCCAAACTAAAGCGCACATTTGGATGCGTTGCGATTGTGTGCTCAAATGCAAGCGGGTTACTGCGCGAGAGCTCTGCGCCAGGCTCCCAAGACATACCGGCATGGAAAACCACCGGCTTGTTATAGCGCTCGCACAGCTCGTAAAGCGGCTCGGCCACAGCATCATCGGGGGCAAAACCCTGCTTTGCAGGATGCAGGCAAAGCCCCTTTGCCCCCAACTCGGTAAAGGCGCGCTCCAATTCGTCTGCGGCACCGCTCACCTGCGGGTCTACGCTCGCAAATCCCCACAGACGATCGGGATGCGCGGCAACCAGCATGGCAATCTGGTCATTGGTGCCAAAGTGCCCTCCGCATGCCGTGGTTACATCGAGCGGCATGAGCACGCTCTTCTGCACATCGCAGACGTCCATCTCGACTTGAAGCTCATCCCAATCCATGGGGCCCATATGCCCCATACCAAATTCTCGTGACCAAAAGCCGAATCCATCAGGCTCATCACCCGGCGTACAGATCTCGCCGTAGAGCATAGGATGGACCAACATGTCGATAACCATTTCGTACTCCTTTCCAGGCATTTGACCCTAGTACGGCTCAAACGAACCAATCACTCGGGACGACAGCTCAGCGCCCGCCTTCATACACGCCGGAATATTAAGGCCATCGATCACGCCCTTGGTAAACCCGGCAATATACGAGTCGCCGGCACCCACGGTATTAACGACCTTCTCCGCCGGTACGATCCCGCACTCATAGAAGCGCTCACCGTCATAGGCAATGCTTCCCTTCTCGCCAAGCGTGGCAACCGCAACGCGCGGTCCCAATCCCTGCACGTGGCGTACCCAGTCTCGTAGCTCCGGAGTGTCCTCTTCAAACGACATGAATGCGTAGTCAACGTAAGGAAAATGAGCCTCACATGCATATTCGGGATCCTGGCTGAACACCGAGAAGTCCATAACCACCGTCTTGCCCGCATCATGCCATTCGGGCAGGAGGTCCAAACAATTACCAAACAGGTCGGTATGGATGATGTCATGCTCTAGGATAAACGCCCGGTCGTCTTCATTCGGTCGATATGTCTCCATTACGCCATCGATTGCCTCGAGATGCACGCGATCGACGCCGTCTTTCAATGCCATGAGCATCACCGAGGTGTCGCCATCTTCCACCCGCAGATGTGAGATATCGAACCCCTCAGCGGCCAGCGCCTCTCTCATCTTGTCTCCGTACTCGTCCTTGCCGACAACCGACACGGCGGATACCGAAACGCCCATTCGTGCAAGATGGATACCCCAGTCAATGCCATTACCAGTCGGATAGAACACGCCGATGTTTTGATAGACGTCCGCGCAGCAAAAACCAGCCGCACACGCTTTAATACCCATGGTCTTCTCCAATGTTCAAAAGGGGACCCGCCACATGGCGAGCCCCCTTTTCGCGTTTCGCTTATTGTTTTGCATCGGCTGTCCAAGGCCTCATAGCCAGACCGCCGTACGCTTTCTTAAGCTATTCGACGATTGGTGCTCCGTGGCCCCAAGAACCTTCCATACCGCACACGGTCGAGGCAAACCCGGCAGCAAAGTCGAGCGCGCGCTCGATGGCCTCGGCGCCATCCTCACCGCGCTTGGCGGAATCGAGATAGCACATCAAAAACGAGGTGAGGAACGAGTCGCCCGCCCCCATGGTGTCCTTCATGTCCGTTACCGGTTTAGCCAGCTGGCGGTAATAACGCTCGCCGTCGTAAGCAATGCAGCCCTCGGCGCCCGCCGTAGCCGACACAAAACGCGGACCCAGGCCCTTCACCCATGCCAGACGCTCGCGAATCTCGTCCTCACTCGCAGCATCCGCCGCACTAAAGAATGCGAAATCGACGTAGGGCGCAATCTGCTCGTAGTACTCGTCGGTAGAGTCATCCGAAAAGTCAAAAGAGACCGTGACGCCCGCAGCCTTCAACTTGGGCAGCTCGCGCTCGGTAAAGCAATAGTTGCCCGAATGAACCACATCGAACTGCTTCATGTACGCAAGGTCAAAGCGATCGAGGACATAGCGCGCATCGCCACGGATACCGCCCTCGTTGGAGCCGAGGAAGACACGGTCACCGTCGACGACGGTCACGCGAGCCGCTCCGTTCTCGCCAATCATCTGCTCGCACTTGTCAAGCTCGATACCCTCATCCTCGAGGCTTGCAATGACATGCTCGGCAGCGGCATCATTGCCAAAAATGCCCATGTATGCGGAGCGTGCGGCACCGCATTTCTTGGCATAAACGGCGAAGTTCACCGCATTGCCGCCGGGATACATGGTGTGGATATGCTCGTAGCGATCGACGACGTTGTCGCCAAATCCGAGCGCGTTAACGTTAAATGCCATGGCCTTTGTCCCTTCTAGTACTCGACAACACCCATATAGCGACGGAAATCGGGATCGTGATCAAACACCTTGCCGCGTGCAGCACGCAGCTCGCAGTTCATGGCGTAGAACAGCACCGGGTCCAGATAGGCACGGACGCTCGCCGGCACGGCTTCCATACCGTACTCCTTGGCATCGAGCACCATCAGCGTATCGGTATGCGTCTTAAGGAACGCCAGGGCGCGCTCGTCCATGGCACGGCACTCGCTGGAGCCCATCTGCAGGAAGTAAAAAACGCCATCCTGAGTAGCCTCGAAGGGGCCATGGAAGTACTCGGCAGAGTGGATGTAGCTGCAGTGCTGCCACTGCATCTCCATAAGAGAGCAGATAGCGAAACCGTAGGTCTGGCTAAAGTTGGGACCGCTGCCCAGAATGTAGAAGAACTCGTGCTCCTGGCAAAGCTTGGCAAAACGATCGCCCAGCTCGGCATTTACCTTCTCGTGTGCCGAGGGAAGGATCTTATCCATCTCGGCGATACCGGCATACATATCGGCAAGATCGGCATAGCCCTCCTGCTGATCGAGCAGCTCGGCCGCAAGCGACAGCGAAATGCCAGCGGGGACCTCGGCCTGCGGCACGCCCTCGCCCCACGGGTAGACCCACGTGGTCCACTTGCCGGAGTCAATCTTGGATCCAGCGTTGTCGGTCTGGGCGATCACCGTAGCGCCGGCAGCAAGGGCAATCTCGCAGCCCTCGACGACCTCGGGGGTGTTGCCACTGTGGCTACAAGCGATGACCAGGGACTTCTCGCCCAGACGACGCGGACGCATGATATCGAACTCGCGAGCCGTATAGATATACGAAGTGAAGGTGGTTGCCTCGCGCTGCAGAAGCTCATGAGCCGGGATCAAATCGATCATGGAGCCACCGCAAGCAATCCAGTAGACGCTGTCGAACTTGCCCTTCTCGGCAATTGCCTCTTTGATCAGATCGTGTGCGTTCATATCCAGTTCCTTTCTTGTTTGGCCCGCAATCAATGACGTTGGTTGCGTGGCCGATGGTTGTTTTAGTCAATCAGATATTTCTCGAATGCGGCCATGTTCTTGGCATCTGCCGCCGCCGGGTCATCGTAGTAACGACCGTCCGTGATTTCCTGGCCCAGCATGCCGTCGAAACCATGGGCGTTGAGTGTGGCGACGAAGGCGTCCATATCGTGCTTGCCATCGCCCCACACCAGATGGCCATACGGGTCACCGTCGATAAAGTGCATCTCGTGAATTGCCCCATCACCAAAGGCGGCAAACCAGTCCTCGAGCGTCTCGCCTGCAACGCCCATCGCGGTTGTATCAACCATGGGCTGTAAGTACGGGCTCGCGACCTCGTCAATCATGCGCTTCGCATCGGAAACCGTCGTCACAAGGTTGCTCTCCTCGGGACGCAGGCTTTCCATCGTAAGCACCAGACCGTGCTCGCCGGCATACTCCGCCAGAATGGACAAGTGCTCGCGGCTGCGCTTCCAGGCTTCCTCGCGGTCCTCGTCCCAGTCGCCCCAGCCCGAGTTGATGGACATGCGGTCGCACCCAAGTACCTCGGCAAGCTCAATGCCGTGCTTAAAGTACGCCAGGCTGCGCTGTTCATGCAGCGGTTTGCGTGCGCAGTACTGCCAAGGATAGACAACATTCTCGGGGCACAGAGTACGATACCTAAGCCCACGGTCTGCAGCCTTTTTCGCCAGGACCTCAGCCTCAAAGTAGCCCGTGTGGTCGAGCGTCACATGCGGCTCTGCACACCACAGCTCAATGGACTCAAAGCCCAAGCGCTGCTGCACATCAAGGAAGTAATCGAGCGACCACATGATGTAGTGGATATTCATGCCCGCAATCTGCTCGCGGTGCAGCGTCGGGTTGGATTCAGACATCTTATGCCTCCTTATTTCGATCGAACACGATTTGTCCATCCGACATCGTCATATCAACCGCAAGATCGCGTGCGTCGCGATAATCGAGGTCAAACACATCCCGATCGAGCACGCAGATATCGGCAAGCTTGCCAACCTCAAGCGTACCCAGCTCGTCTTCGCGCATCAGATCGTACGCGCCCCCGGCAGTCCAAGCGCGCAAGAGCTCGACAAGCGTCAGCGTGTTGACCTCATTCACGGGCAGTCCGTCGGCGAAGAATCCGCCGCACGCGCTGTAGATTGACTCGCCCAGGCTCGGAATCAGCAGCGGTAAATCCGTTCCACAGCACACTGTGCATCCGGAATCTTCCATGCCGCGGCGATTCCAGCTGTATAAAAGTCGCGTCTCGCCAATTTGTCGACGCATCATCGACAGGCAATCCTCGCGCCGGTCCAGCGTCAGAATCTGCGGATAGATCTCGCAAATTCCACCCAACTTGCCAAACTTGACAAGATCGGTCGGGTCAGAGTTCTCGAGATCGGTAATCGCATGGCGACGAAGCATCCGTCCATGCTCGTCTCGAGGCAGCGAGGCATAGAGCGCCACGGTGCGACGAACGGCGCCATCGCCCTGGCAATGCAAGGAATATCGGAAGCCGTCAGCATCAATTGCACGCAGCTCGTTCTCAATCAGATCCCACTCTGGCTCCTCGACGACCGTCTTGCCGGCAGCGCCCGCATCGGCCGAGTCCTCATAGGGGTCTATCATCTCGGCAAGCCCCGCCCATACGCCGCGATCGGTCATACGGTTGAAGCCAGAAAAACGAACGAACGGTCCCCGGAAGCGCTCTCGCGCCTCGCGGGCATATGCCAGATTTGCACCGGCGCCCACCGGCTGCGACATCATAGAGACGCGAACCGTCAGCTCACCAGATTCCTCACGGCGAGCCATTTCGTCGGCAAAGCCGTAGTAGTCATCAAACGCCATTTCCTTGATGGCGGTAACGCCGCGCTCGTTAAGCATGCTCATGTAGTCCGAATACCCGGCACGCACCTCGGGCAGCGCGAGGAAATCGCTCATCATGCGCCAGATCTTCTCGGCATAGCACGCCTGGGGTGTAAAGCCGTATCGCGCACTGGCAGCAGCATTGAGAACGCAGGTCTCCGCTCCCGGTGTAAAGCAGACGACGGGGATATCGCCAAAACAATCGTCAAACACAGCTGCCGTATTTGCGTTCTCGGCATCCGATGCCAACGTTTCGGGTAGGTTGTGGCCAAAAGCCGCCGCGCAATCCGGATGATCTTCTTTCCATGCACGCAAGAGCGACACAGCCTCTTTGGCATCAGCGATGCCGGACAGATCAGACCCCAACGTCCGCAGCGCCCAACCTGTATAGAAGGTATGCACATCGATTAGGCCAGGCATGACAGTGCGGTCGCCCAGGTCAACTACCTCGTCCGCCTGGGTCAAATACGAAGCTACCTCACACTTGGCGCCAACAGCCTCAATTCGATTGCCACGGACCGCTACGAAACCTTCGAACGGCAGGTCCCCCGTACCGGTAAAGACGCTCTTAGACGTCAGGACCGTTAAACGATCAGACATCACAACCACCTACACCGGAAGCATGCCAGAGATTGCCGTTACGATCAGGCCAAAGACGACCATGAAAATGAAGAACTTCCAAATGGTCTTCCACCATTGGCCAAACGAAATCTTAGCCACGGCAAGGCCGGCGACCGTCATGCCCGCCACGGGACTGATGGTGTTGATGGTCTGATTAGCAAACTGGAGCGCGGTGACGGCCGCCTCGGGATTGAGGCCCATGAGCTCGGTCAGGGGGCCCATAACGGGCATGGTGAGCGCCGCCAGGCCAGAACTCGAGGGAACCAGCAAAGAGAGCAGGCCAAGGACGATATACATAAACGTGGTGTAGACGGCGGCGGGTGCACCGGCAAGCGCAGTAGCGAGCGCCTGGAGGATGGTGTCGATGATCATGCCGCCCTCGGCGATGACCAGAATACCGCGAGCGATACCGATAACGATGGCAGCGTACGCAAAGTCGGCAAGACCCTTAACGAACTCCTCTGCGATCGTCTGCTGGTCAAGACCGCCCAGGATACCGGCAAGCAGGCCCATGCCAAGGAACACGGCGGAAATCTCATTCATGTACCAGCCCTGGGTAACAAGACCCCAGACGATAATGCCCATACCGCAAGCAAAATCGATAAGCACGAGCTTCTGACGGATAGTGAACTCTTCCTCGATGGAGGCATCGGTCACGGAAAACTCAATACGCTTGAGCTTATCGTCCTCGTACATAATGGACGACTCGGGATTTTTCTTGACGCGCATGGCGTAGCGCATGGCCCATGCGATACCGACGGCAGTGAAGATGACCCAAGAAACGGCACGCAGCCACAGTTGCGGATTGCCCTCGATGCCAATGATGCCTTGGGCGATCAAAACATTAAACGGGTCGATGGTCGAAGCACAATATCCCAGGTTGGGACCAAGGAAGCAGATGATGAATGCCGTCATCGAGTCATAGCCGATACCCATCATGATGGGAATGAAGATGGCATAGAACGGCAGGGCTTCCTCAGACATACCAAACGTAGTGCCGCAAATGGACAGCAACGTCATCGTGATGGGAATGATGAGGATGTCCTTGTTCTTGAGCTTTTTAATCACACGGCTCATGCCGGCATTCAAAGCGTTGGTCTTGGTGATGATTGCGAACGATCCGCCAATCAATAAGACGAACGCAACGACGTCGGCAGCTTCTTGGATACCCTTGGTGGGCGCTTGCAGGACCGCGAAGATATCCTGGCCCAGATTGATGGTCTCGCCGGTCTCGGAATCGGTGTAGTTCTTATCGACCTGTTCATAGGTTCCAGCAACGGCGACTTCACGCTCGCCCGCCGCTGTCGAAATCGTCTTGCGCTGATACTGACCAGAGGGAACGATCCAAGTCAGGACCGCAAAGACAACGATCAGCAAGAACATGATCGTATAGACATGCGGTAATTTGAACTTAAAACGTCTGTTTGTCTTCTTCGCCTTCGTATCTGACATAGATACCTCCAAAGAACTCGAGACTGCATCGCATCTCGCTTCAACGTTTGCACAATGCAAACGTTCTATGACGTCCCATAGATTACCAGCAGCTTTTCTCGTCATCAAGATAATTTCAAACTGATTGCCGCGACACGGTTGAACGGTTGCGTTCGCGCCGTGAACGGTATGGAGACGCCCGGTGAGATGATCCACCGGGCGTCTCCATTCGCAATGTCCTAGATGTCAAAAACGTAGCGAGACCCAACGATCCGCTGACGACCGATGATAAACGGCCGCCGCTGCTCATCGAAAAAGAAGGCATCCATGTAAAACAAGGGTTCGCCAACGGAAACGGCCAACAGCCGAGCGACCTCGGGCGAGGCGCACGCGATCTCGAGCGTGCACGGGTCGGTAAACGCGGGCGTACGGCCCGTCCGGTTGCGCACGAACTCAAAAATGGATTGGTTAGATAGAGGTGCCGTTGATAGATAAGCGTTGTCCTCGTAAACGTATATGTTGTTCTCAAGCATGACGGGGACCCCATCGGCAGTACGCACACGCTCAACGCAAATCAAATCAGTTCCAACGGGAACACCAAAGAACTGCGCTTCGGTGGAATCCGCCGGCAGTATCTTTCTCGAAATGACGCGCGCCCCCGGTTCCATTCCGTTAACGCGGCATGCGTCCGAAAAACTCTGGACGTCATCCTTCTGGCGAATCTTGCGCTTAAGCTTGGGGGCATTGACAAACGTGCCTTTCCCCTGTCGCTTCGTTAGATAGCCCTGCTGGACAAGCTCCTCAATAGCGCGCCGCACGGTAACACGGCCAACTTTATAGCTTTCAGCTAATTCAAATTCGTTGGGAATCCGCTCGCCCGCCTTGTAGGCACCGGAGTTGATTTCGTTTTTGATGATATCGATAACCTGTTGGTACAGCGGTATCGCTGCTTTACCGTCAGTTAGCCCTTCAGTCGATGGCATATACCCTCTCCCAGCGCAATTAAGTCTAAAGCGGGCTCAAGGACATTCAACAAGCCCTTGAGCCCGCATTAGCATAAAGTATGCTTGCTATCGCACCAAAATGTCGGGTATTTACTCATCTGACCCGAAAAACGCGCAACTACCGCGCTCCTAAGAAAGCGTGAGCAGCTCCGGCAACTGGTCGATAATCTTGTCCGCGGCATCCTGGCTAAAGCCGAAGCGCTCCTCGCGCTTGGCAATGACCGTCAGGCCGGCTCGCTTGCCGGCAGTGATGCCGGGCACCGAATCCTCAACGCAGCAGCAGCGATTCGCGGGCAGCCCCAGCAGGTCCAGCGCATGCAGGTAGATGTCGGGCTCGGGCTTGCTCTCCTTAAACTGCTCGCCGCTCACCACATACTCAAAGGCATCCGACAGCCCGCACGCATTGAGCACTTCCTCGATGCTATCCATGGGAGACGAGCTGGCAAGCGCCACGCGAACGCCCCGGCGCGGCAGCTCTCGAATCGTATCCACGGCGCCTGGGTTAATCAAAGTCTGATAGTCGCGCGGACGCTCATGCGCCCACTCATCCCAACGGGCCAACGCTTCCTCGCCAGTAAAATGCCCCTTACCGGCGCGCTCAAACCAATCGACCAGCATATGCAGGAAGAACTGATGCGAGGTACCAACCTGCCCATTCAACTCCTCTTGAGTCAGGTTAAGTCCAAGCTCCTTGGCAAACGCGGCAGTCTCGCCCAGGTAGTAATACTCGGTATCGACAATGACGCCGTCCATGTCAAAGATAACGGCGTCGAACGGAAATGCGGACACGGCACCCTCCCTAACAAAAGGACGCCCGCAAGCAGGCGCCCGAGCCATGCATTAATCGGCGATTCTAACCCAGCAGCTTATCCAGCGCCACCGCAATACCGTCTTCGTTGTTATTGGCGGTCACCATCTGGGCAACTGCCTTAACCTCATCGACGGCGTTGCCCATGGCAACACCGGTGCCGGCCCACTCAATCATGGACTTGTCGTTCTGGCCGTCGCCAAACGATACGACCTCACTGGCATCGATGCCGAGCTTGGGCAGGGCACCCTCGAGTGCGCGGGCCTTGTCGATACCGGGCGCCGTGTACTCAAAGTACCAGTCGGCCGTAAACATGCCCGAAAGCGTCTGCTTAAAGGGCGCATACATCTCCTCGTAATGCGCCTGCAGGTAGGCCGGATCGCCCGCCGTCAGCAGCTTGTCCACGGGATAAGCATCAGCGACCTCATGCAGGCTCTCCACCTCGCGAATCTTAAGATCGCACGCATCGCGCTCGTATTTGACGATGTTTTTCTGCGAGCCGTCAGGCAGCGTGATCATGCAGTGATACGAATCCACGACATGCAAATCGCGACCGAGCGAAATTATAGGGATCACGTCAAAATTACGCAGGTGATCAATCAGACGGTGCAGCTCGTCAGCCGGCATAGCCTGGTCAAAAAGGACCTCATCGGTCTGAGCGTCGACCACATGCGCGCCATTAAAGGCAACCAGCAGACCGTCATGGTTTTGAAGGTCGAGCTCCTGCGCCAAGGCGTGCAGTCCCCATGCGGGACGGCCCGAAGCCAAGATGAGCTTAATGCCCGACTCCTGCGCCGCGAGCAGCTTCTCGCGCGTACGCGGGCTAATCACTTTCTGATCGTTGGTGAGCGTACCGTCGATATCCATCGCGATGGCTTTGATTGCCATATATGCCTCCCTGTCATTGAACAACCTTGTCTGAGCCATCATACAGAACACCCATCGCGACTCCGTTTACAACGGGCAAAAAGTCATATTGTCTCGAACATGAACGGCGTGTGGTCGTGAAGCTTTATCGCTCAGGTCAAATACGTCTGCTAGCGACGCTCATCCGTCGGTGCGCCCTCGACGATCGCGATGCCCGCCGATGCGCCTAACGCGCTGGCGCCGGCCTCGATGAATGCGCAAGCCTCTTCGTAATTATGGATACCGCCCGCCGCCTTGATTGCCACGGCATCGCCGAGCACCTCGTGCATCAGCCGCACGTCCTCGAGCTTAGCACCGCCAAAGCTTCTGCCGGTCGATGTCTTAAGGAATCCCGGCTTGGCCTCCAGCGCGATCTCGCATACACGGCGCTTGGCGGCGTCGTCGCCGTCCAGCTTGCACATCTCGACGATTACCTTGTCAGTGATGCCATGCGCGCGACAAAAATCAGCAATGGTAGTCATCTCGCGCTCGATGGCATCAAAATCGCGGTTCTCGATCGACCCCTGATTCAAAACGTAGTCAATCTCGGTAAAGCCACACGCAGCGTATTCCTCAAACCTCGCAAGCTTCTCCTCAAGCGTCATAGTGCCCTGGGGAAAGTCGATGGCGCCGGCAAGGATGATGTCAGAGCCCTCGAGCATGGCGCGGCCCGTCTCGTACTCCTGAAGGTTCGCAAATACGCAGCGAAAGATGTACTTTAACGCCTTCTCGACATACTGCTCAAACGTGTCCTCGGGGGCATCGATATAGTCGATGTATTTATTGATGGGTTTGGCAAGTGTCATGCTGGGCCTCCTTGTTCAGGACTGACAACCGATTCGTGGTTTCACGCGAAAAACCACGTTCAATGTACGCCCGACATACAAGGACAGCGTCCGCATTCCGACAAGTGGTATGAAATTAGCTGTAAACGTATATTTACAGACAGCGAATGGCACCGCACGCGGATGCCGACAGCAAGACATCCCCCTCAATACACCCTCACGCCCCTTTACTGTTTGCGACCAGAAATGATGAGCTGCACAACGTCGTTAGCGGTCGAATTCGACCTCTGACGACGTCACGCGACTCATCGTATCCGACCGACAACAGAAAAGGGGCACGTTCGCATAGCGTGGCGCGTGACGGTTGCAAAACCACCCCATTTGAAACAAACGCAAAAAAGTACTTGCAAAGACGCGTTCCGACATATAAGTTGATAAAAGACCGCCGTTGCGGTTTTAAGTAGATCGAGCATATGAAATTTCAGTTTTTAGCGTGTAAGAGAAAGAAGATCGGCAAAGTACAACCCCAAACGCAATGACAACTTAATGAGGTAACTGCCACATGTGAGGCACCCAGGGCATTGCTGTCTCGATTTTGAGCACGATGCCTTCCGCCTTGCATGGGCCGTTCCATCCCGCCCCTGCAGCAACTGCCTCACGGGCTCATTGAAAACCGCATAGCACCCCAACGTCAGCACATCACCCACGGCAAGCACATCACTCACGACAACCAACACATCAACAAACAGCACGAACATCAACCGATTGGAGAAGCTATGACAAACCACCACGCTGAAGACGGCGATAAGAAAAGCATTCTGGATGCCCGCATTGAGCGAGCATATGCAAACGAATATGACGCCGCCTTTGCCGCCGCGACCATCAAGAACTACGCGTCGCTACCGCTCGCGACGATCTTGGCCGACCACCCTCAACTGCTGAAGCGCTGCACAAAGATCATGGGCGACCCCGACATTCGCAAGCTGACAGACCCCTATGCCCCAAAACGCGACAACGATTCGTACGTTCTTACCGTAGGCTGCCTAGCCCATATGCTTACGGCGCTCGACACGAAACTCAAGCTCGAATGGGAACCCGACGAGCGTCATGAACTCGAAAGCAAGCGGAACACCCTGCGCACCGCACTGTTCCTTCCGTTGGACGGCCTCAAGCGCTGCAACGTCGAGCTCAATACACAGGCGCGGCAAAAGCCCGGGACCACAGGGCAGAAAACTCCAAGACCCCATGCGGCCATCGTCGACCGCAACCGATATAACCGCATGACCGCGCATTTTTCTGCCGAGGGAGCAGCCATAAGGACGCTGATCGACCTGCTGTGCCTCCTGAGCATCAACGAGCTATTTGAGGGCTATCTCGCCCTTGTTCCCGCGACGGCACCCAAGTCGGTAGCAAAGATCATCGAGACCTGCAGACGCCAGTTTGAGCGCCATCGCAATGGCAGCGAGATGAACGCCAGCATCGCGCAGTACTACGCGGCTCATTACAAAAATGACGGATGTGCCCCTGTCGAGCATCAGCTGCGGCTCGCCTACACCACGCCCGCCGCAACGCTCTATCGCTTTGGAGCCCTTGGCGCTTGCGAGCCGCACGAACAGGCAGCCTGCCCCACAACCGAGCTCGATCTCAGGCTCGGACGAACCCTGTAGCCCGCCAGCCCCTCCGCGGGCAACAATCCTATTCCACAACACAACCAACAGAAAGGAGTCCTCATGGACACCAATCATTCCCCCATCATCAGCCCCCTCACCATGCGTGAATCCGCCCGAGGCATCACGCTCACCAGCATTTACGATGAGATGCTCGCCCGTCGCGAGCTCTCCGTCATGGGAAACATCGAAACCCCGATGGCCCACGACCTATGCCAGCAGATCCGCCTGCTCGATGCCACCGACCCCAGCCGCCCCATCACCATATTTGTCGCCAGCGCCGGCGGAAGCGTGCGATCGGGCCTTGCGATCTATGACGCCATGCGCCTCGCATCGTGCCCCATCCGCACCGTCTGCCTGGAATTCGCCGCGTCCATGGGCGCCGTGATCTTTATGGGCGGCGACGATCGCCGTATGGCGCCCCATGCAGAGCTCATGATTCACGACCCGCTGATCCCCCAGGGGGCAGGCGGCTCGGCACTTGCGCTGCAGGAAACCAGCCGGCGTCTCATGCAGACCCGCAAGACCCTCACGCAAATCCTCTCGGACCGCAGCGGCCTCACGCCCAAGCGCATCCAGTCCCTCACTGCAAAAGACACCTACCTTTCGGCCGAGCGCGCCGTCGAGCTCGGCTTTGCCCACGAAATCCTCTCGACCACCAAGGAGGTCGCCCATGTCTAACCTCGCCAGCCGTCTCGCCGCATCTGAGTCCGCATCGTCCACCATCCTCGCCAAGGATCGAACGCTTTCCTGCGACACCCGCCAAACGGGACTCAACAACAATGCACTTGTGATCGGCCCCTCGGGAGCCGGCAAGACCCGAAACGTCCTCAAGCCCAACCTGCTGCAAATGAACGCAAGCTACATCGTGCTCGACACCAAAGGCACGCTCTGTCGCGAAGTGGGACCCGTGCTGGCAGCCCACGGTTACCGCGTGCAATGTCTCAACTTCGCCGACCTCAACACCGTCCCGGCCCTTGCGCCCGGCATCGAGCGCTGCGGCTACAACCCCCTGAGGCACATTCGCCGCAAGGCGGACGGCAGGCCCAACCAGCAGGACATCCTCTCGGTGGCAAAGGCCATCTGCCCCATCGAGGACAACAACCAGCCTTTTTGGGATCATGCGGCGGCAAACCTGCTGTCGTGTCTTATCGCCTACGTCACCGAACAGCTACCCGCCGACGAGCAGACGATCAGCTCGGTCATCAAGCTGATCGAGCACCTGCAGGACGGTGCCACGAGTCGATTGTTTGACGACCTGATCACGACCGACCCCCAAAGCTATGCCCTCTCGCTATGGCGGCGCTACGCCATTACGCAAAATGCCGAGCGCATGCACGCGAGCATCGTCGGCATCCTTGCCGAAAAGGTCATGTGTCTGGGATTCGACGGTGCGGCACAGCTCTATCGTGAGTGCCATCAGGTGGACTTCGCTTCCATGGGACACACCCCCTGCGCCCTGTTTGTAACCGTGAGCGATATTGACCGCAATCTCGATCCGCTGACCGGCCTCTTTATTTCGCAGGCGTTTATGGGCCTCATTCGTGAGGCCGATAGGCAGCCCGACGGCAGCCTGCCCGTGCCCGTGCGCTTTATGCTCGATGACTTCGCAAATCTGCAGATCACCCAGATCGACAACGTGCTCTCGATTATCCGAAGCCGCAACATCTGGGCAACGCTGCTGCTGCAGTCGACCAACCAACTCGATGCGCTCTATGGCGAGGCACGCGCACGCTCCATCATGGGCAACTGCGACACGCATCTGGTGCTGGCGTTCCAGGATCCCGAGAGTGCCCGGGTGTTTTCCGACCGCGCCGACGCGCTGCCCAGCACGCTCATGGCGACGCCGATCGATCGCTCGTGGCTCTTTGTACGCGGTCGCACTCCCGAACAGGTCGAGCGCTTTAGGCTCGAAGACCATCCGCTCTACGGGGAGCTGCCCGAGGCGCAGCGAGGCCATGCGGAGGCCGAGATCTAGGCGCAGGGTTCTCGCAGCGCGCGGCGCCCCGGCGATGTTCCACAAAAGCCGTGCGTCCCGGGACCACGGCAAAGCAAAGGGGCCCGCATCCGATAGGATACGGGCCCCTTTCGTCATAAGCCAAGTCAGCCGAAAAACTACTTGCGGTGAGCGCGGTAGAACTCGATGAGCGCCTGGGTCGAAGCGTCCTGCTCGGCCTTGGCGGCGTCGTCGTGGAAGGCCGGGGTAATCTGCTTGGCAAGCTGCTTGCCCAGCTCGACGCCCCACTGATCGTAGGAGTCGATACCCCAGACCGTGCCCTCGACAAACGTAATGTGCTCGTACAGGGCGATGAGCTCGCCGAGCGCGAACGGGGTCAACGTGTCGCCGAAGATCGAGGTCGTCGGACGGTTGCCCTCAAAGCAGCGGGCCGGGACGATCTGCTCGGGCGTGCCCTCGGCGCGCACCTCATCGGCCGTCTTGCCAAAGGCGAGCGCCTTGGTCTGGGCCAGGAAGTTGCCCAGGAACAGCTCGTGGACATCCTGGCCGCTGTCGGTTGCGGGGTTGGCAGTGTTGGCGAAAGCGATAAAGTCGGCCGGGACCACCACGGTGCCCTGGTGCAGCAGCTGGTAGAAGGCGTGCTGACCGTTGGTGCCGGGCTCGCCCCAGAAGATCTCACCGGTATCGGAGGTCACGGCGCTGCCGTCCCAGCGGACATGCTTGCCGTTCGACTCCATGGTGAGCTGCTGCAGGTAGGCCGGGAAACGGTGCAGGTACTGGCAGTACGGCAGCACGGCATGGCTCTTGGAACCGAAGAAGTTGACGTACCAGACGTTGAGCAAGCCCATCAGCGCGACGGCGTTGTTCTCGAGCGGCGTGTTGCAGAAGTACTCGTCGATGGCATGGAAGCCCTCGAGGAACTGCTGGAAACGCTCGGGGCCGAGCACGACGATCAGCGACAAGCCCACGGCGGAGTCAACGGAATAGCGACCGCCGACCCAGTTCCAGAAACCGAAGGCGTTGGCCGGGTCGATACCGAAAGCCTCGACCTTCTCGAGTGCGGTGGAAACGGCGACGAAGTGCTTTGCCACGGCCTCGGCGTTCTGCTCATCGGAGCCATCGATGGCGCCCTGAGCCTTGAGCTGCTCGAGCATCCAGGTCTTGACCTCGCGAGCGTTGGTGAGGGTCTCGAGCGTGGTGAAGGTCTTGGAGACGATGATCACGAGCGTGGTCTCGGGATCCAAACCCTTGAGCTTCTCGGCCTGATCGTTGGGGTCGATGTTGGAGATATAGCGGCAGTCGATACCAGCGTCGGCATAGGGACGCAGAGCCTCGTAAGCCATGACCGGGCCCAGGTCGGAGCCGCCGATGCCGATGGACACCAGGTGCTCGATCTTCTTGCCGGTAACGCCCTTCCACTCACCGGAGCGAACGCGCTCGGCGAAGGCATACATGCGGTCGAGGACCTCGTGCACGTCAGCGACGACGTCCTGGCCGTCGACGATGAGCTGGCCCTTCTCGGTTGCCGGGCGGCGCAGTGCGGTGTGCAGGACGGCGCGGTCCTCGGTGGTGTTGATGTGCTCGCCGGAGAACATGGCGTCACGGCGCTCCTCGAGCTTCACCTCGCGGGCAAGATCGCACAGCAGCTTGACGGTCTCATCGGTCACCAGGTTCTTGGACAGGTCGAAGTGCAGGTCACCGGCATCAAAGCTCAGCTTGTTCACGCGCTCCGCATCGGCAGCGAACCATGCCTTAAGGTCGATACCCTCGGCCTCGAGCTTCTCCTGATGGGCCTCGAGCGCCTTCCAAGCGGCGGTCGACGTAGCGTCGATAGGTGCGGCAACAGTTGCCATAAAGTCCTCCTCAACATACGGGCGCATACCTCCATGCGCCCGGATAATCAGATGCCTCTATTCTAGCGCAGGTCAAGACCGTAATCAGCGAGCGTTGCCAATCCGCCCCCAAACGGCGACCGACCAAAAAGGGACAGGTTTATTTTGGCAGGTCAAACGCTTTACCTACCAAAATAAACCTGTCCCTTTATGGCAGATATTAGGCCGCGGCGCACACGCTGCCGAGCAACTCGCGCAGAGGAGACCCAATGCCCTCAAGCAGTTCGGGAGCGATAATGGCAAAAACGGGAACCTCGCCGGCTCCCGCGGCAGCAGGCACCTTGCCCTCCGAGACAATGCAACCGTAGGGAACAAAGCCGTCCTCGCCGGCATCGAGCACGGCCATGCGACGAGCGAGTTCGCGCGCAAAGCCGGCAGTATCGGCATCGCCGATCGCCAGGACAAAGTCCACGCCTTCGTCGGTCGCCAGGGCCACGGCTTCGTCGATCAGCTCGTCTCCCCCGTCACCCTCAACCGAGCCACAGCGAAAAAGCACGCGCTCGAGCAGGGCTCGATCAAGCGAGCCGAGCGCCGCCGTGACAAGTTCATCACGCGTATGTTTGTCACCGCCCAGCACCACCAGCGCCTTGGTGCCTCCGTAGTGAGCGACCAATCGTCCGCACCAGCGAGCCACGTCTCCATCCGCAACAAGGCGCGTCGGCATACCAAACCCATAATTGACCATCTTTTCCACAACCCTTCCGTGCGTATAGGCGGCATCAATCGTTAGGCTCATGCTACGAAGCGAGCTTTTCCGAGCTGTTTCGCGCTCTTTAGGGCTGCGTTAAAAACCCGATGCAGCCGCACGACCATACCTGCCAAAAAGGGACAGGTTTTGACGGTGTCCGGTCGAGCGGGTATTATCGAACATGTATTCGATAAGAACATGTGTTTGATGGGAGGACGCGTGGCGCACGAGCAGCACACCTACATCTGCATCGACCTCAAGACGTTTTATGCCAGCGTCGAGTGCGTGGACCGCGGGCTCGATCCACTCACCACCAACCTGGTCGTTGCCGATGAATCACGCGGACGCACGACCATCTGCCTCGCCATCACACAGGCCATGAAGGACCTCGGGATACACAATCGCTGCCGTCTGTTCGAAATTCCCGACGGCATCGACTACATCAAGGCCGTACCGCGCATGCAGCATTACATGGAAGTGTCGGCGCAAATCTACGGCATCTATCTGGAATACGTGAGCCCGCAAGACATTCACGTCTATTCAATCGACGAATGCTTTATCGACGTGACGCCCTATCTAGACCTCTACCATACCAATGCCAAAGGCTTTGCCTGCATGTTGCGCGATGAGGTCCTCGCGCGCACCGGCATCACGGCGACGGTCGGCATCGGCCCCAACCTATTCCAAGCCAAGGTAGCGCTCGACATTACCGCCAAGCACGTACCCAGCCGCATCGGCATACTCGACGACGAGACCTTTCGCAAGGAAATCTGGCCTCACCGCCCCATCACCGACATCTGGGGCATCGGGCCCGGCGTGGCAGCACGACTCGAAAAATACGGCGTCTACGATCTGATGGGCGTCGCGGCGCTCGACGAAAACCTGCTCTACGACGAGCTCGGCGTCAATGCCGAGTATCTTATCGACCACGCCTTTGGGCGCGAGCCGACAACTATCGCCGATATTCAGGCCTATCGCCCGCAGGCAACCTCAACAACCACGGGGCAAGTGTTATCGAAAGGCTATGCCTACGAGCAGGCCTACACCGTCTTGCGTGAGATGGTCGACAACGCCGTGTTGGACTTAGTCGATAAGCACGTGGTGTGCGACAGCATCTCGCTCTTTGTAGGCTACGCGAGCGAGCGCGCCGACATACGCCGTCTCGACGCCAGCGGCACAGCGCAATATGTAGACGGATGCGGGCATTTGCGTTCAAGCACGTCGAGCATCGAACCCGCCGCAACCGCCGGCCCCGAGCTCGCACCCCGTGCGCCCAAGCCCGTCCAACGCGATGACGAACGGCACCGCCTGGTGCGCGAAGCACAGGCAATCGACGGCATCTTTGTGGGAGAGCACGGCGGCAAACCGCGTGGTGGCTATGCTGCGCTGTTCGCACATTCCAATACATCCCGCAAGCTGCCCGAGCGCACCAATTCGTTTAAGAGGATCATGGGCTATTTCGATGAGCTCTGGGCGCAGACTGTCGATCCCAAACGACCGGTCAAGCGCATCAACCTGGGATTTGGCAACCTCATGCCCGAGGAATTTGCCACCATCGATCTGTTTAGCGATGTTAAGGCCGATGAGCGCGAGCGCGACCTGGCGCGCGCCGTCCTGGCCGTGAAGGGCAAGTACGGCAAGAACGCGCTCGTCAAGGGATTAAGCTTTACCGCCGGCGCCACCGCACGCGAACGCAACGATCAGGTAGGAGGACATCGTGCCTAAACCCAAACAACAGCCCGTGCGCCCGCCGACCGCCTTCGAGCGCCTGGCGGACCCCGAGGGCAGACGCCGCGCCGCCGACCCCAACCTCACTGCGAACGGTGCCGTGCGCGCCAACCGCGCCGCACAGTTTATGCCCTTTGCCGCCCTCACGGGATACTACGAACTCGTGCGCAAGCAGGAAATCACCGTCGAGCCAAAACGTGAGCTCACGGAAGAAAAAGCCCTCGTGCTTTCTAAAAAACTCGAGGGTCTCAAACGTGGCGACTTGGTTCGTGTCACCTATTACGATACATACGGCTATCGCAGCCGCACCGGCATCCTCGACGAGGCGCTCCCCGCCTTCAAGCTTCTCAAGCTCCGAGACATCGCCATCGACTTCGACGACATCCAAGACATCGAACTGCGCGGACGAGCCTAGCCAAGGAAGCGCATCCAGAGCGACGCTTACAGCGTCATGACGTAGTAGCCCGCATCTCTCACGGCAGCCTCAAGGACACCGCGATCGATCGGCCGCTTGGAGCGCACGCGCGCTGTGTGGTCCGCGTACGTTACCGTAGCCCACACACCATCCAGCGCATTGAGGGCATTGGCTACGTTCTGAGCGCAGCCGTCACAGCTCATGCCGCCGATGAGCAGCTCATCGCTATAGGGATAGTGTGACGCATCGGTATCCACCACAATAACCTTTTTGGCCTTCTTGCCGCTCGCACTATCGCTGCAGCAACTCTTCCCGCGTGTCGAAGCGGCAATGCGACGCAGTCCAAAAAACATGCCGACGGCAATGACGACCAACACGATGAGATTCGCAGGGTTGAGCAAGTCGCTCATGCGTTCCCCTTTCAAGTAGCCTTATCTAGATACCCCCATGGGGTGTCCCCATCTTAACCCAAAATCATGTCCGTTCGGTCAATTAGTTTCCCTCTTCAAACTTTTTTGTTGACCATAGCTTACTTTCGTGTATAAGTTTTCCTTGGCTAACAACTGAGGACCCGAAAGGAGCATCGTGACTCGAACCATTGACATCCCAACATACCAAACGGCTGTCGTGCGAAACTGCTCCCCTACGCTCGCAGGTATCAAGCCGGCTTCGCTCTTTACCTATCCCGGCGTTTACGCCAACCAAAACGGAAAACCCAGCGCCGACCATATCGAAGAGCGACGCTCTCGCCTGCTCTCCGTCATAACCCAATGCAACCGCGAGCTCCAGCCACTCGGGATCCATATGAGCGTTTTGGTCTGGCGCCCCTGCGGAGCGCTCATCTATGTGTACCGCCCTGCGGACCTCATGCGATACCTCTCCGACCCCCGTGCCACGACGGCGCTAGCCGCCGAAGGTTACGATATCCACAACCTGCCCGCATCCCTGGTGCATCTCGCCGCGCGCATCACGCTGGCAAGCAGCAATGCCGCAGAAAGCGCCTATGACGGCAGTGGCTGCGCACTCGCGCGAAATAGACACTGCGATACGGGGTGCATATGCGAGTTCCCCCACGAAATTGGCTATTTTTTGGGCTATCCCTACGAAGATGTCCATCAGTTTATCGTCCAGCACGGCGAAAACTATAAGGTCTTTGGCGCATGGAAGGTATACACAAACGTTGAGCAGGCGCTCACGACCTTCGATTCCTATCGCGCATGCACGCAATACCTTACCTACATCTATCAACAGGGCTGCACCCTGGGACAACTTGTCCAGGCAACCCGATAGAGCATACAAAACGCGGCCGCACGCCGCACAACCGAAAGGAAGACATATGAGCAAGATCGCCGTCGTCTACTGGAGCGGTACAGGCAACACCGAGGCCATGGCAAACCTCGTCGCCGAAGGCGCCACGTCCGCGGGCGCCGAGACTGAGGTCATCCCCTGCGCCGACTTCTCTGCCGACAAGGCCACCGAATATGATGCCTTCGCCTTCGGCTGCCCCGCCATGGGCTCCGAGGAACTCGAGTACGATGAGTTCCAGCCGATGTGGGACGAGGTCAAGGAGACTCTCGGCGACAAGAAGGTCGTCCTCTTTGGCTCCTATTCGTGGGCCGAGGGCGAGTGGATGGACAACTGGAAGGCCGACGCCGACGAGGCCGGCGTCAACGTCGTGGACTCCACCATCTGCTACGACGCGCCCGACGACGAGGGCGAGACCGCTTGCAAGGCCCTCGGAGCCGAGCTCGCATAACGAACCCAGGACCTCCAAAAGAGCCTGCATCAAAGCGCATCCCCATCCCTACAAAAGAGCGGGGGCTGGATTCAAGTCCAGCCCCCGCTCTTTAATAACGGCAGTTACATCAACCGGCTACGAGATATTGCCCAAAAACGCCTTGGTGCGTTCGCTCTTGGGGTGGTCGAAGACCTCGCTCGGCGTACCCTCTTCTACAATGACGCCTCCGTCCATAAAGACGACGCGGTCGGCGACATCGCGGGCAAAGCCCATCTCGTGCGTCACGACGATCATGGTCATACCGTCGTGCGCCAGGTCGCGCATGACGCCAAGGACGTCGCGGACAAGCTCGGGATCAAGCGCCGACGTGGCCTCATCAAAGAGCATCACATGCGGATTCATCGACAGGGCGCGGGCGATGGCAACGCGCTGCTGCTGGCCGCCCGAGAGTTGGCTCGGCATAAAGTCGATACGCTCGGCAAGACCGACCTTGGTCAGCTCCTCGACGGCAATCTTCTCGGCCTCTTCCTTGCTGCGCTTGAGTACCTTCTGCTGCGCGAGCATGACGTTCTTTTTGACTGACAGGTGCGGGAACAAATTGAACTGCTGGAACACCATACCCAGATGCGTACGTACCTTGTTAAGGTCGACGCCCTTGGCGCACACGTCCACGCCCTCAACGACAATCGAGCCGCTCGTGGGATGCTCCAGACGATTGATGCAGCGAAGCATCGTCGACTTGCCCGAGCCCGAAGGACCCAGGACTACGACGACCTCGCCCTTGTGCACATCCAGATCGATATCGCGCAGGACCACGTTATCGTCAAAGGCCTTCTGGAGGTTCTTGATGCTGACGACGACCTCGTTCGAGTTATTGGTTTCGCTCATGATAGGACCTCCTTACAGACCGGCGATGTGATCGGCGGGCGTCGCGACAACCTGTCCGGCGCTCTTGGCGGGACGCTTCTTCTTGGTCTCGGTCGTGCCCAAAAGCCTCGCCTCAAGACCGCTCACCAAGCGAGCGAGCGGCAGGGTGATGACCAGATAGAACAGGGCGGCAACCACGTACGGTGTAATGGAGCCCGTCGTGGCCACGATGGTACGGGCGTTCATGACGATCTCGACCACACCCACGGCGGCAAGCAGCGACGTATCCTTGTAAAGCAAGATAAACTCGCTGGTCAGCGTAGGCAAAACATTGCGGAACGTCTGCGGAATCATAACGTAGAGCAGCGTCTGGAAGGCATTCATGCCCAGAGAGCGAGCAGCCTCGTTTTGGCCCTTGGGGATCGATTGAATACCGGCGCGGAAGATCTCACACAGATAGGCAGACGAATTCATGGCCATGACGATGACGCCGAGCACGTAGTCATCAACCTTGACGCCGGCCAACGGCAGACCGAAGAACGCGATATAGATCTGCAGGAACGCCGGCGTACCGCGAATGATATTCACGTAGATGCCGGCGAGGCAGCGCAGGATGCGCGACTTGGAGATGCGCATGAGCGACAGGGCGAAACCGAAGGGAATTGCCAGCGGAAACGCCACAAGCACGATCGAAAGCGACATGAGGAAGCCCTTGAAGACGATCGGCAGGCTCTGGACCAAAATGACCGGGTTCAGGAACAGGCGCAGGAACATATTGGAGTTCCACGCCTCGACCCACGGCTGCTCCTTAAGGTCGGCCAGGAAGTTATCGAATGCCGTCACGCCCTTAATCTCGACGGAAGGAATCTTGGAGATCTTCTTGGTCGAGCCATCGGCCAAAGTGCAGGTGCCGCTAAAGGCCTCATCGCCGCCCTCGACGGGGAAGGTCACGCCGTAAACCTCGACGCGGAAATAGCCGCCGGCAGGCGCCGTCTCACCAAAGTCAATCTTGAGCGACTGGCCGTCAGCCTTGCACGTGGGCTTCATGGGCGTACGATCCATGAGGTCCTCGCCCGAGAGCATCGTCAATCGAGTGTCATCGGTACCAAACGTCGTACCGTCGACAAACGTCAAAGAAAGACCGCTCAGCTCCTCGTCGGCATCGGCCTGAACTTCCCAAGTGATGCGCGTCTCGGTGCCGCCGACCACATCGCTGCCCGAACCGGTGTTGGGTCGGGCGGTAATCTTTGCGGTCTCAAGCGCCTGGGCGGTCGTGGGCACGCAGGCCCCCGCGCATACCAGGGCGAGCGCCACAGCCAGGGCACAGGCCAGCTTTTGGAGCATCGAGGGCAGTGGAAAACGCTGCTCCGCGGCCCCTTTGTTCAGTCGAGACAAGGTGGCTCCTATCGTAGAAGTTGCCGGCAAAACGAGACGGAAACGCTCTCCGTCAAGAGAAGCGCAAAGGCCCTTTCCGCCAAAACAGAAAGGGCCCGCGCGCAATCAAGTAGTTATTTTACTTGATATTGTACTTAGCCATGAGGGCGTCGACGGTACCGTCGTCGGTCAGGTCCTTGATGGCCTGGTTGATGTCGTCCTTGAGCTTGGTGTTGCCCTGGTTGATGGCGATGGCGTACTCCTCGCCGGTGCTGATCTGCTTGATGGTCTGGCAGGTGTTGAACTGCTCGGCGGTCAGCTGGCTGGCAACGGAGCGGTTGGTGACTACGGCGTCGCCCTTATCGGACTGCAGGGCGCTGAAGCACTCGGTGGCGTCCTTGTAGGGGACGATCTTGGCCTTGGGGAAGTTCTCCTGGGCAAAGGCCTCGGCGGTCGAGCCAGACTGGACGATGATGGTAGCGTCGGCGTTGTTGAGCTTCTCGCTGAAGTTATCGGCCGTGATGTCGGTGTTATCGACCTTGGTCACGATAGCCTGATCGTCCATGTAGTAGGAATCGGAGAAAGTGACTTCCTTCTCACGCTCGGGCGTGTCGGTGATAGCCGCGATGGAAACGTCATACTTGGCGCCCGAAGCGACGCCCGGAACCAGCGTGTCAAAGTCATTGTTGACATACTCGACATCCAGGCCCAGCTTGTCGCCGATAGCCTTGATGAGCTCAAGGTCAAAGCCCTGATAATCGCCGTTGTCATCTTTGTACTCAAACGGAGCGTACTCGGCAGAGGTGCCGACGGTCAGCGTGCCGTCCTTGACGAGCGCGTACTCCTTGGAGCCGTCGACCTTCTCGACCCTAGCGTCGTCAGAGCTGCTGGAACCGGCATCAGAACCAGAGGTGGCGTTGGACGAACCGCAGCCCGTCAGAGCAAGGGCGAGCGCCATAGCACCCGTGGCGGCAAATGCGCCAAGCTTCTTCAGCTTCATAATGAGTCTCCTTCCGGTGACCTCGTTTGATTCAGAGGTCTGCAAAAACTGTTGGCTATTATGCACCCGGAATTACGAATCTGCAATGAGAAAACTGATTGAAACAAACCCATAACGTGAATGGAATACTCTACTTTGTGACAGTCATTACTGCTGCAATGACCTTAATAGTCTAATTTCAGCTGCATAACCTGCAAGTTCGTTCGGAGTCTCCAAAATAAACGGCAGCGAACGCAAATGGCCATTCGATACAATATTCTGCATAACCTGCATACCGCCACCAAATTCCTCGCTGCCAAGGTATCCCTTGCCGATGCACTCGTGACGATCTTTATGGGCGCCACAAGGGTTCTTCGAATCGTTGATGTGTACGGCATGCAAGCGATCGATACCCACCACGCGGTCGAACTCGTCGAGTACGCCGTCCAGATCATGGATGATGTCGTAGCCGGCATCGCTCACATGGCAGGTATCCAAACAAACGCCCAGCTTATCGGACAGCTCTGGGCACTTGGCGGCAACGCCCTCGATAATGCACGCCAGTTCCTCAAAGCTGCGGCCCACCTCGGTACCCTTGCCGGCCATGGTCTCGAGCAGCACCGTCGTCTGCTGGCCCTCAAACATCACCTGGCACAGGGTGTCGACAATCATCTGAATGCCGGCGTCTGCCCCCTGTCCCACATGCGCACCGGGGTGGAAGTTGTAGTAGTTGCCGGGCAGTGCTTCCAGACGCTGCAAGTCCTCGGCCATTGCCTCCAAGGCAAACTCGCGCGCCCACTCTTTGACAGAACAGGGGTTGTAGGTATACGGGGCATGCGCCACCAGCGGTCCAAAGTCGTTTTGCGCCATAAGCTCGCGCAGAGCCGCCACGTCATCCATGTCAAGTTCTTTTGCCTTGCCACCGCGCGGGTTGCGCGTAAAGAACGCAAAGGTATTGGCGCCAATGGACAGCGCCGTCTCCCCCATTGCCCGATAGCCCTTCGTCGTCGAAAGATGACACCCGATCGTCAGCATCTCCAGCTCTCCCTTATCAGTTGCGGTGAAATACGGTCTATTGGTGCCCTATTTTGGCGCAAACAGACCGTATTCCACCGCAAGTTATAAAAGGGGCATCAGGGACAAAGGCCTCCAGGCATTCCAAGCGCTGGTGCCATGCCCCACGCCCTAAAGTTTCAAACGAATCGCATCGATGATGCGTGCGCAGCGCTGTGTAGCGGCTAGGGACATGATGGGGCTTTCGAGTTTCCCCGTCTGAATGAGCTGCGTCGCATGCGACGCCTCGCCGTAAAAATCATCGACCTCAAATGGTGTATCGATTTCGAGTACTCGACCGTCGGAATACGTCACATGGGCGAGCTCGGGGCGATGGAGACGCTCGATTTCCAACGAGCCCCGCTCACAGGCAATCGTTAAGCGGCTTTCATATGTTGCTTTGCCGTCGCACACCATATGAATGGGTATACCGCCGACGCTCATATGGATCTCGTCGGCCCAATCGACGCGGCCGCCCGATACGTCACGCCAGCGAACTTCACGGGACGAAACCTCGCACGCGCCCGCGAGCAAATCCTCAAACCAGCCGACCGCATAGCAGCCCATGTCATATAGACAGCCGCCCTGCAACGGATCAAGCAGATAACCCGAAGGAGACTCGCCGTAATCGAGCTTTTGCACGCTTTCAATCGAGACAATACGGCCAAGCTCACCCGACGCAAACAAGTCCTTCACGCGAGTGCGCATCGGGCAAAACCGATTCTTCATCGCCTCCATAAACAGCACGCCGCGCTCGCGAGAGGTGGAGGCAATCGAGAGAGCCTCTTCCTCACTCAAAACGGCCGGCTTTTCGCACAGCACGGCCTTTCCGGCACGCAGCGCGCGACAGGCCCAACGCGTATGCATGCCATGCGGAAGAGCCAAGTAGATTGCGTCGACATCGGGGTCGGCAATCAGCGCGTCATAAGCCGCATCGCCGTTATCATCGGCCGAGGCATGGCTATGCGCAGCATCGATCGAAAACGCTCGGGATAATTCCTCGACATGCGCAGGAGTGCGGCCGGCCGCAGCCACCAGCCGTGCCCCGTCGACCTTCTTGAGCGACGATGCAAATCGATGCGAAATGTGTCCAGCGCCCAAAACGCCCCAACAAACCTCACGCAAATCATCACATGAATCCCGATGACCCACGACAGCCCCCTTCAGTTGCGGTGGAATAGTTCCTGTTTGGTCCCTATTCTGCCGCAAACAGGAACTATTCCACCGCAAGTTATAAAAGGGGCATCAGGAGCGCGTTTTGCCGAAGGCCTTAAGCACCGCCGTCACGGGGCCCGGCTGGAAGCGTCGGCGCACGTCATCGAGACGCTCGGGGATATCGATATGCTGCGGGCAGTGGCGCGTGCATTTGCCGCACTTGACGCAATTGCTCACCAGCTTGGCTTCGCTTGTGCGCACCGCGCTCGCCGTAAAGTATTGAGACAGCCCCGTAAACCAGCTGTGCGCGTAGCTCGCGTTGTAAGCGGCAAAGCAGCCGGGAACGTTAATACCCTTGGGACATGGCATGCAGTAGCCGCATCCCGTGCAGGGCACACGGTTCGATTTCTCAAACTCCATCAACACGCGCGCAATCGTGTCGAGCTGGTTGGCCGTCATCGAATCCGGCAACGCGAGGTCTGCCAGTGACGAATTCTCGTCCACCTGCGCGGTATCGGTCATACCAGAAAGCAACATGGTCACCTGGGGATGATTCCACACCCACGAGAGCCCCCAAGCGGCAGGCGTATGCAAATGCCGATCGCATGCACCATCGAGAACAGCGCGCGCCCGCGGAGGCAATTTGCCTGCCAAGCGTCCGCCCAAAAGCGGCTCCATCACAAACACCGCGAGACCTCGCTCGGCGGCGGCCATGAGCCCCGCCGTTCCCGCCTGATATCGCTCTCCAGCGTAGTTGTACTGGATCTGGCAAAAGTCCCACTCATACGCATCGAGCATCGTAAGGAAGTCCGCCGCGCTGCCGTGGTACGAAAAGCCTATCTGACGAATACGCCCTGCAGCCTTTTGCTGCGCGATCCAGACCTCGATGCCCAGCGCCACCACGCGCTCCCACTGCGCAGGCGAGGTGATGTTGTGCATAAGGTAATAGTCGATATGGTCGGTCTGCAGGCGGCGCAGCTGCTCGTCGAAAAACCGATCGAAATCCTCCGCGCATTTGCACGAAGCGTGCGGCAGCTTGGTTGCGAGCAAAGCCCGGTCACGCAGCCCCAATCGTTCAAGCGAAGCGCCCACGCAAGCCTCGTTGCCGGGATAGAGATAGGCCGTGTCCAGATAATTAATCCCCTGCTCCACCGCACGGGAGATGATGGCATCGGCCGTCTTCGCATCGGGGTGTCCCGGCGCACCGGGAAACCTCATGCAGCCCAGCCCCAACGCCGAGATACGGTTGCCGCTTTTGGGGTCAACGCGATATTGCACGGCCCCTCCTCTCCCCTCGAAGCCCTAATGAGGCGAAACACAACGGCCACGTCATCGAAACACATCGGAATCGCAATTGAGAACGTATCGTAACGCAGCAGAAATCGAGCCGTCACGGCACCGCTTTAACATCAGCAAAAAGCCCGATGAAAGGAGCCGGGCATGACCACGCGCGAGGACGCCTACCCCCTACCCCGGCGAGCAATACATCCTCTCGGTCGACCGCTATCAGATCGAGGTCATGGACCATCTGGACGAGCTTCCCGCCACGGGTGCCGTCATCTTCTGCACCTTCCCCAAGGTCCGCGATGGCGTCGGATACCCCGCCCGCGTCTTTGCGGTCTGCCCTGCAGCGTAGCGTCCAGGTAAACGTTTCTTTTTTATAACAGCCGCCCCGCGCACCCACCAATCACCCTGGCAGCATACAATCCATCAGGCGCCCCTTACGCGGGCGCCTTTTACATGGGGAGATGATTCACATGCAGATCAACAAGGTCGCCTTTATCGGCAAGGGCGGCGTCGGCCTGCTCTACGGCAGCATGATCGCCCGGGCGCTCGGCAACGACGCCGTCGAATACGTCATGGATGATGCCCGTTTTGAGCGTCATGCGAACGACGCGCTCACCGTCAACGGCAAGCCCTGCGATCTCACGTCCGTCCGTGCCAGCGAGGCGACGCCCGCCGATCTGGTCATCCTGACAGTCAAGACCACCGGTCTCGACCAAGCACTCAAGACTATGGAGCGCGTCGTGGGACCCAACACGCTCATCGCCTCGCTGTGCAACGGCATTACGAGCGAGCAAAAGATTGCCGAACGCTTTGGCTGGGAGCATACCGTTCTTGGTATCTGCCAGGGCATGGACGCCGTGTTTCTCAACGGCGCGCTCACCTTTACCAATGCGGGCGAAATCCGCTTTGGCGCGGCGGCCGGCACGAACCCCGCAACCATCACCGCGATCGACGAGCTCTATACGCGCTGCGGCATCGCCCATACCGTCGAGGACGACATCGCCCACCGCATGTGGGCCAAACTCATGCTCAACGACGGCATCAACCAGACCTGCATGGCCTACGGCGGGACCTACGGAAGCGCCACGGAGCCGGGCTCCGAGCAGCGTCACTGCTTTGTTTCCGCCATGCGCGAAACGCTTGCGGTCGCCAACGCCGAGGGCGTTGAACTGACCGAGGCAGACCTGACGCAAATGGTGCACCTCATCGAGGGAATCGACCCCGCCGGTATGCCCTCGATGGCTCAAGACCGCATCGCAAGGCGCAAAACCGAGGTTGATGAGTTCGCGGGCACCATCTGCCGCCTCGCAACCAAACACGATATCCAGGCACCGCAAAACGAGTGGCTCTATCGGCGCATCCGCGATATCGAGAAAAGCTGGTAGCGCCGACGCGCCGCATTCAACAGCCTTAACAGCAAAACCGCCGCAAGGGAACCTTTCCCCTGCGGCGGCCTTCATCTTCGTCTATGACCGGCGGCCGATCTCACAACAGTTAGCGTTGCGACCCCGACGCCTCGTCCTCATCGTCGCGACAAAGGACAACACCGGTGCTTCCCAGCAGCGTGGCCGCGATCAGCGCGCCGGCCACGATAGGAGCAGCCCCGCATATCCCCAGCATGCCCGCGACGAGCGCGGCCGTGGGACCAAGGCAGCCAAGCATCAACGCGACGGCGGCAACGGCAATATCTCGAGCATTCACAAGACCACTTCCTCCAAGAGAAAGACCTTATTTCTCAAGAACCAGTGTGCCCCGCATCCATACGCCCAGCGTACCGCCACGGTAAGGGCTCTGTTAACTCAAGCGCATACATAGAACGGGCGTCCTTACGTTGCCCTAAAGCTCGGTAAAGACGCCCGTCCGCCAAATATCCGTGATGCAGAAAAATTACCAGCCAGTGTAGTAGTCGGTGGTTCCGGCAGCGCAGCCGGAGTCATAGACCTTGCAATCACCCTTGGAGCCCGTAAAGGTCGAGCCCTGGGCCATATCGCCCGCGGCAACAACGTAATAGCCGTCGGAATCGCGCCAGAAGCCCTCAGAATCCTGAGTCCATTCGCCCGTGCGATAGTGATAAAGCACATTGCTGCTGTAATAGGTCTCGCGGCGCCCGTTGTAGTTATTGACACCCGCAGAGCGCGTCAGGCCCGATCCGTTCGCGTAGGACGCGGCAGACGCGTAAGGCGGAGTGTAACCGGCGTTGTAGTACGAAGCCTGGGCGGCCTCGGCAGCCTCCGCCTCGGCGGCAGCCTCGAGCGCTTCGCACTTGGCATCCTCAAGCGCAGCGCGCAGCTCATCGAGCTCGGTCGACTTGGCGTCGACCTCCCCCATCGTCAACAGGCTACCCGCACCGTCGATGCAACCCTGCAGCACAGCGCGCTCGTCATCGGTGGCATAGTCGCCATACATATTCATGATGATCTGAGCGCGCATCTCCAGGGAATCGCGCTTGGCCTCCATCGAGGCGTTCCACTCCTGCATGGAACCATAACCATCGCCACGATAGTCAACGGGCTGCACCAGCGTCGTCTCGGACGGAGTAGATCCAACCGTATCGGACAGTGTTGCGGCGTGGGCATCAGTTGCACCGGCGCCCGCCAAAAGTGCCACGGTCAGAGCGGCGGAAAGGGCGGCGGTTTTCGGTTTTCGTGAATCAATCCTCATGTAGCTGGAAACCTCCGTAGTGCGTTTTTGCTGCGTTTGAGCTGCGTGTGATTCGATCGCGCTGCATAGTACCCCGAGCAAATCGCGACCTGCGGTTTTACTTAAAAGGCGCACGTCAATTGCGTAAAACTCACATCCTCTCAACAGGAGTTTTCCACAACTCGAATGCATAAAGCGTGTCAAAAACCCTGTTTTTGCACCCGCTCTATGCAAAAAAGGCGCCTGTGCAACCATTGTTCGCACAGGCGCCTTGAGCAGGCATTTTATGCAGTTATACCTATCGAGTCGCAAGGGGTCCTTGCACAAGTCGCCTTACTCGTCCAGCGCGGCGAAGGCCTGCTTCAGATCCCAAATGATATCCTCGGCGTTCTCGGTACCGATGGAAAGACGGATCGTGGAGGGCGTGATGTTCTGCTCGGCGAGCTCCTCGGCAGAGAGCTGGGAGTGCGTGGTGGTAGCCGGGTGCACGACGAGCGACTTGACGTCGGCCACGTTGGCGAGCAGCGAGAAGACCTGCAGATGATCGATGAACTTCCAAGCTGCCTCCTGGCCACCCTTAATCTCAAAGGTAAAGATCGAGGCACCGCCGTTGGGGAAGTACTTCTGATAGAGCTCGTGATCGGGGTGCTCAGACAGGCTCGGGTGGTTCACCTTGGCGACATGGCAATCACCAGCCAGGAACTCAACGACCTTCTTGGTGTTCTCGACATGACGGTCAACGCGCAGCGACAGAGTCTCGGTGCCCTGGAGCAGGATCCAAGCGTTGAACGGGCTGATGCAGGCGCCCTCGTCACGCAGCAGGATGGCGCGGACATAGGTTGCGAAGGCGGCGGGACCGGCAGCCTCGGCAAACGAGACGCCATGGTAGGAGGGGTTGGGCTCGGCGATCTGCGCATACTTGCCGCTCGCCTTCCAATCGAAGTTACCGCCGTCGACGATCACACCGCCCAGCGAGGTGCCGTGGCCGCCGATGAACTTGGTTGCGGAGTGGACGACGATGTTGGCACCATGCTCCAGCGGACGGAACAGATACGGGGTGCCGAAGGTGTTGTCGACGACAACCGGCAGACCGTGCTTCTTGGCGATCTCGGAGATGGCGTCGATATTGGGGATGTCGGAGTTGGGGTTGCCGAGCGTCTCGAGGTAGATGACCGTGGTGTTGTCCTTGATGGCGCCCTCGACCTCGTCCAGGTTGTGGGCATCGACGAAGGTGGTCTCGACGCCAAACTGGGAGAGCGTGTGCTCCAGCAGGTTGTAGGAACCGCCGTAGATGGTCTTCTGAGCCACCACGTGGTCACCGGCCTGGGCAAGAGCCTGCAGGGTATAGGTGATGGCAGCAGCACCGGAGGCAACGGCAAGACCTGCCACACCACCCTCGAGTGCGGCGATACGGTCCTCGAAGACGCCCTGGGTGGAGTTGGTCAGACGGCCGTAGATGTTACCGGCGTCGGCAAGACCAAAGCGGTCGGCGGCGTGCTGGGAGTTGCGGAACACATAGCTCGTGGTCTGGTAGATAGGCACGGCACGGGAGTCGGATGCAGGATCGGCGCTCTCCTGGCCAACGTGCAGCTGCAGGGTATCGAAACCAAAGGTGTGCTCGGGGTTGTTGATGAACTGGCTCATGATGATCTCCTTGATCAAATAAAAGTAAATAAATAAGAGAGAAGTAAGTCGCTGTCTCCTGATCACGCCGACGGGCGCAAACAGGAGCCCGGCATTCGTCTTGGTAAGCAATTCATATGCGGGCCTCCTTTCGCATCCCGGTTCCGTGGTTGGCTTAATTACCTACCGCCTTTGTGTGTTTTGAATAGTACGAGCATTGTTTCCCTCGGTCAATCACTTAAAAGCGCTAACCTGTTATCGGTTTTATAGATAGCTATCGAAAGGACGGGCGCCGATGACCCTCCAGCAGCTTCGCTTTTTGATCGCCGTGGCAGAGTCCGGCTCAATCAACGCCGCAGCTCAGCGCCTCTATACCGCTCAGTCCAACATCTCAAACGCCGTCAAAAGCCTGGAACAGGAACTTCATATCGAAATCTTTACGCGCTCTAGCCGCGGTGTTGCACTCACCAACGACGGCACCGAGCTTTTGGGTTATGCACGCCAGGTCGTAGAGCAGGCCGATATGCTCGAGGCGCGCTACGAGGACGGCGGCACCCCGCAAGCCCGCCTTGCCATCTCGGCCCAACACTACGCCTTTTCGGTCGAGGCCTTTGTCAACGTGGTCGAGCGCTGCCGCGACAGCAAGTTCGAGTTCATCATGCGCGAGACCACCACAGCGCAGATCATCGACGACGTGCGCGCGTTTCGCAGCGACATCGGCATCCTCTATCTGGACGACTTTAATACCCGTGTCTTGCAGAAGGCCTTTACCGATGCCCGAGCGAGCTTTCATCCCCTCTTTGATGCGAAAGTCCACGTGTTCGTTAGCGAGCGTCACCCGCTCGCACGCCGCCCTCAGCTGTCCCTTGCCGACCTCACGCCCTATACGCGCTACAGCTTTGAGCAGGGAACCTCGAACTCCTTCTATTACGCCGAGGAACCTTTTAGCTATATCCCTTGCGACCGCAACATACGAATCTCGGACCGTGGAACACTTACCAACTTACTTATCACGTCGAACGGTTACACCCTGTCGACCGGTGTCCTCTCCAATGAAATGCAATGGGGTATGGCATCGATCCCGTTAGAAGACGCCCCAACGATGCACGTAGGCTATATCATGCACGACGAGCGCAAGCCCTCTCCCCTCTTGCAGCAATACCTCGACGAGCTCAACCGCATCATCCATGCCAACCAACTGTCGGAAGACGGGGTAGAAATCGTAGATTGCTAGCCCCCGGCGGGCATGGCGCTACAATGGTCACTCACACGAAACGTACCCAATGAAAGGAAGCCCGTGAAGGTCATCATCTATACCGACGGCTCGGCCCGATCAAATCCGGGACGCGGCGGCTACGGCGCCGTGCTCAAATACACCAACCCCGCCGGCAAGACCTTCACCTCCGAGCTTTCGCGCGGCTACGCCAAGACCACCAACAACCGCATGGAGCTCATGGCGGTCATCGTGGCGCTCGAGGCACTCAACCGCCCCTGCGACGTCGAAGTCCATTCCGATTCGCAGTACGTCGTCAACGCCTTCAACAAGCACTGGATTGACGGATGGAAAAAACGCGGATGGAAAACCGCCAACAAGCAGCCCGTCAAGAACCGCGACCTGTGGGAGCGCCTGCTCGCCGCCAAGAGCAAGCACAAGGTTGAGTTCATCTGGGTTAAGGGTCACGCCGGTCACGAGCTCAACGAGCGCTGCGATGAGCTCGCCACCACGGCGGCCGACGGCAGCAACCTCGATATCGACACCGGCTTCAACGAGAGCGACCTGTAATAGCGTTTTCGCGCAGCTTTATATCCCCACGCGCTACACTCATCCTGTAGACCAAACAACGCAAGGGGGACGTATGCTGCGCATCGCGACCATCGGCACATCCATGATTACCGACGACTTTATCCAGGTCGTCAACGCCAACGACCAAGCCGCGTTTGTGGGCACGCTCTCGCGCAATGCAGATCGCGGTGCTGCCTTTACCGCCGAGCGCGGCGGCGAGCGTAACTTCACCGCACTTGACGAGCTTGCGTCCGCCGACGACGTCAACGCCGTCTACATCGGCAGCCCCAATGCGCTCCACTACGAGCAGGCGCTCGCCTGTATCGCCGGCGGCAAGCACGTCATCGTCGAGAAGCCCTTCTGCGCAACCGAAGCGCAGGCGCTGGAAGTCTTTCGCGCAGCCGAGGCGGCGGGCGTCGTAGCCCTCGAGGCCATGCGCCCCCTCCATGACCCCGCTTTCCACGCCATCGAGGACGCCCTGGGTGAGATCGCCCCCATCCGCCGCGCCTCATTGCGCTTTGGCAAATATTCCTCGCGCTACAACGAGATTCTCGCGGGACACGCCACCAATATCTTCGACTGCAATATGGCATCGGGTTCCCTCATGGATATTGGCGTCTACACCGTCGAGCCCATGGTCGAGATCTTCGGCATGCCCTCCGGCCTTACGAGCATGGCTACTCTGCTCGACCCCACCACGCAAGAGCTCACCCATGGCCCCATCGATGGCTGCGGTTCCATCCTCGCCAGCTACGGCGGTGGCCGTATCTCCGTCGAGCTCGCGCACTCCAAAATTACGAATGACCTACTGCCCTCGCAGATCGAAGGCGAGCGTGGCACTATCCAGATTGACCATCTGTCCACGCCCCGCAACGTCCGCATCGACTATCGCGGCGACGTCGTACGCGGCTCGGCGACCGAGGCGCCGCGCGAACAGAGCGACAACGGCCGCGTGCTCGACCTGCCCAAATCGAGCAACACCATGGAATACGAACTCGCAGACTTTATCACCGCCATCGGCGGCATCGATAACGTCAAGGAAGAGATTTGGGAGACCCCGGCGGGACGTCACGAGCTTGGCCACTACCGCGATGTCACGCTCGTCTCACTGCGCATCATGGATGCCGTGCGTCAGCAGGCGGGTATCGCCTTCCCCGCTGACTCTAACAAGCAGGCATAGCGATGGGCTTCTTCGATACGTTCTTCTCCAGCGTCACCGGCGGCAGCCGCGAACCCCAAAAGCCCTCTGGCGTCGAGCTTGAGCTGCGCCGTAGGCTCACCGTGCTCGCAAGCGACGAGGCCACTCAAGACGCCCCGCAGCGCTATTTCCTGCGGTGGGAGGGACAGGTCCAGGGCGTCGGTTTCCGCTTCACCAACACCAACCTCGCACAGGCGCGCTCCCTCACCGGCTGGGTGCGCAATATGGAAGACGGCTCGGTTGAGATGGAGCTACAGGGCACGCCGGCAAACATCGTGTCTCAGCTCGAGGCGCTTCATGCCTCCTACGAGCGCATGGGAACGCGTTTTCGCCTCGCAGACGCCCAGACCCGAGCCCCACTTGCCAATGAAGACGGTTTCATTCCTCGTTATTAGTATTGTGTGCTAAATACGGTATCATTTACCTACGACCGTTGATAGAAAAGAGGCGAGGCGCATGGCGGTGCAAAGAAGGAATACCAAGCAGCGAAAGCTGGTTCTTGACGCCGTGCGCCAAAGCTATAACCATCCCACCGCCGACGAGATCTACAACGCCGTGCGCGAACAGGATGACAAGATCAGCCGCGGCACGGTCTACCGCAACCTCAATCTCTTGGCAGATGCCGGAGAAATCCTCTCGATCAAGACGCCGGGCGGGAGTCGCTTCGATCGCACCATCGAGCCGCATGCGCATATCATCTGCACCTCGTGCAGCCGCGTCATCGACGTACCGCTCCCCTTCGATGCCCAGCTCGACGCCAAAGCGTCCGAGCAAATCGGCTGGCACGTCACGTCGCACTACACCATCTTCGAGGGTCTCTGCCCCGACTGCCGGTAGATGTTTGGGACATGCCCGCAAATCTACTTGCCCATCCGCTACAGCAAGCAGCACATTTCTAGGCATGTCCCGAAAACCTACTCGGCGAGCAGGCGGCACAGTTCTTCTTCGACCGTGCGCACATAGCGAACGCGGTCGTTGATGCCACGCATGCTGGGATTGCAGCTCTCCATCAGATAGGGATGGCCCACGACGTTGAGCATGTCGCGATCGTTCTCATTGTCGCCAAACGCCATCATCTCATCGGGCGAAATCCCCAGGGCACGACCGTAATCGGCAAGCGCGGAGCCCTTGCCCGAACCGAAACCGATAAAGTCCGTCCATTCGGTTCCCGACGTCATCACGTCGACACGGTCGCTAAAGAGGCGCTCAAAATGCTCCAGCGCCGCTGGCTGATCCACCTCGGGCGTCTGGAAGGCAATCTTAATGACGTCCTCGTCGATGTCCTCGGGACGGTCGACCACCGCCACATCGCAGTGGACCTCATAGCGCAAATGGTCGACGAACGCATCGTTGCCGCTCATGGCGTAGAGGTGCCCCTCGCACGAAAGGGTCACGTCGGCATGGGGATACGCAACCACGGCATTCGCGATATCCATAGCAAGGCCACGCTCCATGGAACGCTTGACAACGGCACGCCCCTCGCTCATCACCAGGGCTCCGTTTTCGCATACATAGGCGAGCTCATCGGCCACCGGGGCAAACAGATAGCGTAAGCTCGCATATTGACGGCCGCTCGCCGGCATAAACACGATACCGCGACGATGCAGCTCATCGATAAGCTCAAAGGCCTCGGAACGCGGCTCGCGCTCCCCCGGGTGCAGCAACGTGCCGTCCAAATCGCATGCAATCAACTTGATTCCCTCAAGACCCATACGCTTCCCCAAAGCCTCCTATCAACAGCAAGACGGACCTTGATTGGTCGCCCCTCAAAGCCCGTCTTGCGCATACGCGCGCTTAGCCGCGCGTCTTTTTTACGATGGTAAAGTCCGGAGCCATGCTAACGACGACCTCCGCCGCACTCGACGCAAAGCGCCGGTCCGTATCGAGTTCACGGGCAACCACCGAGAGCCGAACACCCTCGATACCCCGGAGCATGCGGCCCAAAACAGGCTGCACCGGCGTATACATGCGCACGGTATGCTCGTCCGAGTCGCCCCGGAAGAGCGGCGCATGCATGTTGCCGATCTCCCAGCACGCATGCGCGAGCGCAATCGGATCCATGCGGTCGACTTCGACCAAATAAACCTCGGCGCTGCGCAGGCGCACGACAACCGCCACGGGCACCACACCCGAACGGTCAATGGCGAGCACGTCGCCATCGGCAAGACGACCGCCGTCGGCAGCATCCAGCCGAACATCGACCGTGCGCCCCAGCTCCGTCACGCCCACAAATGCGCATACATCAG
>CABSMQ010000011.1:0-37419 GCA_902478965.1 uncultured Collinsella sp.
GAGATTTCTGCCTGTCTCGTGGGCTCGGAGATGTGTATAAGAGACAGGGGCTGATGTGTTGCGTCCCTGAGGGCTACAGGGTTGAAACGAAGTTGGACAGGCGGGCTAGTCCTTCGTCTAGGTCTTTGTCGGAGACGCAGTAGCTGAGGCGGATGTGGCCTTCGGTGCCGAAGCAGTCGCCCGGGACTAGGGCTACGTTTGCTTCTTTGATGGCTTTGATGCAGAAAGCTTCGCTGGTTAGGCCGAACTTTTTGATGCTCGGGAAAGTGTAGAAGGCTCCTGCGGGCTCTACTACGTCGAGGCCCATGGCGTCTAAAGCTGCGAGCACGCGTTCGCGACGGGCTCGGTAGACTTTGAGCATGGGGGTTGGGTCGACGGTCAGGGCTCGGGCTGCGGCGTCCATTTCGAAGGAGACAGCACTCGATACTAGGTATTGGTGGGCTTTTGCGATCTCGGCGATGACGGGGGTTGCCGCTGCGAGCCAGCCCAAGCGCCAGCCGGTCATGGCCCAGGGCTTGGAAAAGCTCTCAATAACTACCGTCTGATCGCGAAGCTCCGGGTGACGCTGGGCAAAACGCTCGTAGCCATCCACATAAACCAGGCGGTTGTATACGTCGTCGCAGACCACGTAGATGCCCGCCTGCTCCGCCACGTGCGCCACGGCGTCGAGCGAAGCCGCGTTGAGGATACAGCCCGTAGGATTGTTGGGCGAGCAGATGACGATGGCCTTGGTCGCCGGCGTCACGCAAGCACGAAGCGCATCCTCGTCAATCTGAAATTGCGCAGGCTCCGTATCCAAAAAGACTGCTTTGGCGTGGTTGGCCACGACGATGCTCTCGTACAGGCCAAAGGCCGGCGTGGGGATAATGACCTCGTCGCCGGGGTTGAGCATAGCCATGAATGTTGCCGACAGTGCCTCGGTCGCACCGTCGGTCAGGATGACCTCATCGGCGGAAAACGCCAGGCCCGCGTCATCCATATATTTGGACAGTGCATCACGCAGGGCGGGGCGACCATTGTTGGGCGGATAGTGCGTCTCACCGCGGTCCAGTGCGGCGGTCACCTCGGCGCTAATCACATCGGGCGTGGGAAAATCGGGCTCGCCGAGCGCGAGCGCGATGCACCCCGGATGCTGGGCGGCGAGCGCGTTAATCCGGCGGATACCGGAGGGCTTGAGCATGGCAAGCGAGGTATTCATGGGCAGACGCATGGCGTTCCTTTCGTAAGGGTTGCACTAGGATAGCGCGGCGGGGCGCCACCAGACGGTGTAACCTAAACGGAAACGAACCGGAAAGGAGATGGCATGGAGACGACCGCGCGCGGCGATGTACCAAAAACGCTGCAAACCATTGCGTATATCAGCATTCCCAATAGCGCCGATCTTGAGTTTTTGCTCTGGGACCTGCAGGATGCCATCGCCGCCTATGCTCAACTTTCCGGCACCGCACTCCCCCGCCCGGTCGACTTGAAGGCAAATGACGCCGGCAGCGTTGCCGATGGCATCGTGCTGGCCATTGAAGATGTGGCTGACGATGAGACGTTGACAGCCATCGAGCAGGCGCTTGAGCGCTTTGGCGGTACGGGAACGCGCGTCTATGTCGCGATTCGAGCCGCACAAGAGGGCACTGAGCAGGCGCGTGGGACCGCCGTTCGCCTGCACAAGGCATGTGAGCGCCATGGCCAATTGTGGTGTGGCGGCGTTGCCATCTGCGCCGGCAGCGGCATTGCGGCGCTTCGTCGCTCTCCGCGCATGGGACTCTTGCGGCGACCGTTTTCTGAGGCCATGGACAAGCTCGTGGGCGCTGTGCGCATGGGCTGCTCCGTCAAGCATGCACAGCGACTTGGCGGCGGCAATGCCGCCAACGTCGACGCCGACGGCATGGTTTGCGCCGAGCCAGCCGTGCCCGCGCCGATCTGGCGAGGCGTTCTGAAACGTCTGGGCGCCCACGCTCAAACAAAAATCTAAATTAAATAACAGCCCAGTCAACGGCTTCGTGCCAACGCTCGACAAGACGCTCCAGGCGCCAGGCGGCATTGGCGGGACTTGTCGAGGGCAGGACGATGGCAGGCAGCCCCGTCCGATCTTGCAAGTAGCGTTTGTAGAGTCGCCCTGCCGTGCCGCCGTTACAGGCAACGACCTCAATCGGCGCGGCATCGGTAATGCGCTCGATATGTGCCGGCACAACGTTGCGGATGCTCGCGTCGCTCGAGCCCTTAATGTCGCAGCTCTCGACCACATCCCACAGGGCCACGCCGCCGTTCAGCAGCATGGCCCGCTTGGCGGCAATGGAGGCATCGAGCGTCGCGGGCTCACCGCTTGCCAAAGGATCGCCCTCGTTGGGCGGCACAGGCATACCGAGGCACGTGGCCATCACACGCCAAAAGCGATTCTGAGGGTTGCCGTAATAAAAGGCATTGGCGCGCGAAAGCACCGAGGGAAACGACCCGAGCACCAAAACGCGCGAGTGCTCGTCAAACACGGGCTCAAACCCATGCTCAATATGTTGATAGCCCTCGTCAGACACGGCCATGGGCTAGGCTCTCAACAGATAGCGCACCTCGTAGGGTGCAAGCTCAAGGGTACCCGTCAGCTCGACCGTGGGCGCATCGTCGGCAAGCAGGTCGACGAAGGAGCCGTTGAGTTCGCCGGCGCCAAAGGTGTAAGGCTCACCCACGGCATTCACCGCCACGAGCACCGCCGCGTCGTCGCAGGCGCGCTCGAACAGCAGCTGCTTGTTCTGGATCACCACGTTGCGATAGGCACCGTAGTTGAGAGCACGGGCAGCCGCGTCGTCGGCCGAGCGAAGGTGCGCAAGCTGCGTGATGAACGCCGTCAGCTCGTTGGGCGCAGGCTCATTGAGCGCAGGTCGCAGCGCCCAGTCGCCATCGGGGCCGCCCTTTTCGCCAGCAATTCCCCACTCGCTGCCATAGTAGACGCACGGGATGCCCGGCATGCCAAAGAGCATGCCATAGGCGGGACGCAGGCAGGATTTGTCGGTGAGGATACTTGCCAGGCGCGGCACATCGTGGTTGTCGACAAACGAAAGCAGATGTTTGCCGCGGTAGATGCACCAAGGGTCGCCGCCAAACTGACGGTGCAGCGAATGGGCGATCTCGAACATGTTGACCGAGTTAAAGCTGGAATACAGGCCCTTGTAGCACTCGTAATTAGTGCACGAGTCGAGCATCTCGTCGTTGACGATCTGATTGTAGTCGCCGTGGAGCGTCTCGCCGATGAGCACAAAGCCGGGCTTGAGCTCACGGGTAAAGGAGTGTAGGCGGCGCATAAAGTCGCGGTCGAGCATGTAGGCGACGTCCAGGCGCAGGCCGTCGACGCCAAAGACGTCGGCCCAACGGCGCACAGACTCGAGCAGGTAATCGACCACAGCGGGATTTTGCAGGTTGAGCTTCACAAGCTCAAAATGACCCTCCCAGCCCTCGTACCAAAAGCCGTCGCCATAGCAGGAGTCGCCGTCAAAACTGATGTGAAACCAATCCTTGTAGGTCGAATCCCACTTGCGCTCCTGCACATCGCGGAAGGCCCAAAAGCCGCGACCGACGTGGTTGAAGACGGCATCGAGCACCACGCGGATGCCATGGGCGTGCAGCGTGTCGCATACGGCGGCAAAGTCGGCATCCCCGCCCAGGCGACGGTCTATATGGCGCAGGCTGCGCGTGTCGTAGCCGTGACTATCGGACTCGAGCGGCGGGTTGATGAGCACAGCGCCAACGCCGAGTTTTTGCAGGCAGTCGGCCCATTGGGCAATCTTCATGATAGGAGCATCGGGGTTGGGTTCGACATCGGCGGCCTGGGCGAGCTCATCCTCGGCAACGGGGGCGGCGTTTTCGCGCGGAGCTCCGCAAAAGCCCAGCGGATAGATCTGATAGAACGTCGTCTCGTATGCCCACATAGCAGCCTCCCGGTAAGCTCAACACAACGACATCCATTGTATGCCCAGCTTGTATCCTCTCCCCCAAAATAAGTTGCGGTGGAATAGTTCCTGTCTGGGCCTTCAGAAGCCTTAAACAGGAACTATTCCACCGCAACTGATGAGGGGACGTGATTAGGCGACGGGCTTGGCGCGGCGGATGGCCGGAAACAGCACGGTGATGGCGAGGATGACGCCCACGACGGCAATCGCCCCGCCCACAAAGCCGATCCAGGCGATACCGGGACCCGAAACCACGGCTCCGCCGATCGCGGTACCCGTGCCGATACCGAGGTTGAACAGGCCCGAGAAGATCGACATGGCGACGGCCGACGAATCTGCCGGCGTGTGCTTGATGAGCTCGGCCTGAAACGCCACGTTAAAGGCCGTGGCGCAGCAACCCCACAGTGCGCAGACGGCAAGCACTGTCACGAGCGACGATGCGGCCGGCCCCATGAGCAGCAGGGCCACCGGCACGCCGGAGAGCGTGATGGCCAAGAACGGGAAGCGATGCCCATCGAACAGGCGGCCAAACAGCCAGCTTCCGAGCAGACCGGAGCAGCCAAACGCCGTCAGCGTCATGGTAATGGCGCCCGCATCGACGTGCGCGACCTGCGCCAGGAAGGGCTCGATATAGCTGTAGCTTGCGTAATAGCCGGTCGCCATGAAGACCGTGACTGCGTAGAGCGCGATGAGGAGCGGGTTCTTGAGCAGCTCGGGCAGCTGTTTGACAGTAAAGCGCTCACCCGCCGGCATGGCCGGGAACACCGCTGCCTGGTAGACGACCGCGATGGCTGAGAGGCCCCCGACCACGGCAAACGTCATGCGCCAGCCCACGGCCAAGCCAATGGCGCGACCGAGCGGCAGGCCAAAGATCTGCGCGATGGACGAGCCCGTAGCGATCATGCTGATGGCGAGCGCGCCGTGGCGAGTGTCGACCAGGCGCGAGGCCATAATCGAGGCGACTGACCAGAACACGGCATGTGCGCAAGCGACCACCAGGCGCGCGCAGACCAGGATGGGATAGGTCGGCGCCACAGCGGACAGGAACTGACCGAGCGAGAACACGGCCAGCACGCCCAGCAGCATCCGCTTGAACTCAAAGCGCGAGGCGAACACCATGAGCGGCAGCGACAGCAGCATGACGCCCCAGGCATAGACCGAGATCATGATGCCCGCCTGGGCCTCGGTGAGCGAGAACGACGCGGCGATATCAGTCAAAAGGCCGATGGGCATAAACTCCGACGTGTTGAACACGAACGCACAGCAGGTGAGCCCGACGAGCGGGAGCCACTGCCTGAGCGTGATGCCGTCTTGCCTTGCCTGACTCATATATAACGTCTCCAATCATTTTGAGCGGAGGCGATTATATAGCAACGGCCCCGCATCCGTCAGCAACAGATGCGGGGCCGAAAACAATTCGATACACAGAGGTTGCGCCGTCAATTCATAACTAAGCCAACCCCAGCAACATGCCCGCCGAATGCACGACAAACGCCACGACCCAGGCGACCGTCACCTGAAACGCGAATACGGCCACGGCATAGCGTGCGCCCAACTCGCTCTTGACGGCGCCGATGGACGCCACGCAAGGCGGGTACAGCAGCGTAAAGACCAGGAACACGTAGGCGGTAAACGGCGAAAACATGGCTGACAGTGCCGAGGGCGACGTTGCGCCCAAAAGCACCGTGAGCGTCGAGATGACGCTCTCCTTGGCAATGAGCCCCGTGACGAGCGCCGTCGAGGCGCGCCAGTCGCCAAAGCCGAGCGGGGCCAACACCGGCGCGATGATGCTACCCAGACCGGCAAGCAGGCTTTGCGACTGGTCGGCGACCACGTTAAAGCGGATGTCGAACGTCTGAAGGAACCAGATGACCACGGTCGCGGCAAAGATAATGGTAAAGGCCTTAGTGATGAAGTCCTTGGCCTTATCCCATGCCAGCATCACTGTCGTCTTGACGCTCGGCAGGCGGTAATTGGGCAGCTCCATGATAAACGGCACCGGGTCGCCCTTAAATGCCGTGCGGTTGAGCACCAAAGCCGCGACGCAGCCGACCACGATACCGATCAGATAGAGCGAGACCATGGCGGGAACCGTCGCCTGCGGGAAAAACGCCCCGCACAGCAAGCCGTAAACCGGCAGCTTGGCTGAGCAGCTCATAAACGGCGTGAGCATGACCGTCATCTTGCGGTCGTGCTCGGATGGGAGCGTACGGGTCGACATGATAGCCGGCACGGTGCAGCCAAAACCGACGAGCATGGGCACAAAACTGCGGCCCGACAGGCCAAAGCGACGCAACACCTTATCCATGACAAAGGCCACGCGCGCCATGTATCCGGAGTCTTCCAGAATGGAGAGGAACAAAAAGAGCACGACGATAATCGGCAGGAAGGTCAGCACACTGCCCACGCCCGTAAGCACGCCGTCGACAGCCAGCGAGCGCACCACGTCGTTGGTACCGAACGCCTTGAGGCCCGCATCGGCCGAGGCGATGATGGCAGCGATACCGTCCTCCATGAGTCCCTGCAACGCCGCGCCGATCACGCCAAACGTCAGCCAAAAGACGAGGCCCATGATCACCAGAAACGCCGGAATGGCTGTGTAACGACCTGTCAGGATGCGGTCAATCTTGACGGAGCGCACGTGCTCGCGGCTCTCGTGCGGCTTGACGACGCAACGCCCGCACACGTCGCCGATAAAGCTAAAACGCATATCGGCCAGCGCAGATAGGCGGTCGGTGCCGGCCTCGCCCTCCATCTGGGTGATGATGTGCTCGATAGCGTCGAGCTCATTGCGATCCAGGTGAAGCGCCTCGGTTACCAGCTCATCGCCCTCGACCAGCTTGGTCGCCGCAAAGCGCACCGGGATGTGCGCCGTCACGGCATGGTCCTCGATCAGGTTAGCAATACCGTGGATGCAGCGATGCAGCGCACCGCCGTCCGGACCGTCGGGCGCGCAAAAGTCCAGGCGACCAGGGCGCTCGCGGAACCGCGCCACGTGCAGGGCGTGGTCCACCAGCTCGCCGATGCCCTCGTTGCGGGCAGCGCTAATGGGGACAACGGGCACGCCCAACAGGCTCTCGAGCAGATTGACGTCCACGGCGCCGCCGTTGGCGGTCACCTCGTCCATCATGTTGAGCGCGATGACCATAGGACGGTCAAGCTCCATGAGCTGCAGTGTCAGGTACAGGTTACGCTCGATGTTGGTGGCGTCAATGATGTCGATGATGGCGTCCGGACGCTCGTCGAGGATGAACTGACGGCTCACGACCTCCTCGCCTGTGTACGGCGACAGGGAGTAAATGCCGGGCAGGTCGGTAACGCTCGCCTCGGGATGGTTACGGATGGTGCCATCTTTGCGGTCGACCGTCACGCCGGGAAAGTTACCGACGTGCTGGTTGGAGCCCGTCAGCTGGTTGAATAACGTGGTCTTGCCGCAGTTTTGGTTGCCGGCGAGGGCAAAGTGCAGCGGCGCGCCCTCGGGCACGGCCGTCTTTGCCGCACGGGGCGAATACGTGTCCTCGCCCAGGGCCGGATGCTCCGTCGTGCCGATTGCGGCGTTAGCGCGCGGACCTGTATCGGTGTCGTGAATACCCACGAGCTCGATGCGAGCGGCATCGTCCTTACGCAGTGTCAACTCGTAGCCACGCAGGCGGATCTCGAGCGGGTCACCCATGGGGGCGTACTTCATCATGGTGACTTCGGTGCCCGGCGTTAGACCCATGTCCAAAATATGCTGTCGGAGTGCCTGATCGTCCGATGCCACCGATGCGACAACGGCGTCCTTTCCAATCTCGAGTGTATCGAGCTTCACGTCCGTGTTCCTCCCCCGGCGCCCGCAGGGCGTTGTATTTATGTTCACCATGGCTAACCGTTTGCCATGGCTAACCAATTATAAACTTACGATAGCGTGAACACACAACGACGTTCAATCAGCAGATTGGCGCAATGGGGACAGGCAGGAGAGTTCAGAGCCATAGTTTCCCGATGAGGCCTCTCGGGGAAACTACATCCCAGAATTCTGGCTCGAAACGGGATATGGTTTCCCAAACAGGCCTCTTACGGAAAATGCATCCCGGAATCCCCGCTCGAAACGGGACGCACTTTCCCAGTCGAGGCCCTATGGGAAACTGCGTCCCACCTTGAAAGGCAAAACTGGGACGCAGTTTCCGGGCGGGGCATCAAAAACGAAGTTGCGGTGGAATAGTTCCTGGATGGACTGGTTGATGCCCCAGATAGGAACTATTTCACCGCAAGTTATTGAAGGGCTGGGATGCCGAGACTCTTAAAGATGGCGCTCCAGGAAGCGGAAGGCTAGGCGGATCCAGGGACGGACTGCCACCTGCTTGTCCTCGTTGTCGACCGCGGTGTTGGCGTTGCCGAGCGAAAGGCCGTGACCACCCTGGTCGAAGACGTGCATCTCGCATGCAACGCCCTCCTCGGCCATGCGCTGCGCAAACGGGTAGACCTGCGCGATCGGCGCCGTCTTGTCGTCGGACACGCCCCACACAAAGGTCGGTGGCATCTGACGCGAAACATGCGTGGTGGGGCAGATGTCGGACAGATGCTCGTCAGTTGCCTCGCCGCCCGTCACCATCGACAGGTAGTCGTTGAGCAAATCGCGTCCCGTCTTGCCGCCCGTCTTGGGCACGCGCAAGTCAATGCGCGGATCGCGCGTCTGCATGTCGCGCACATAGGCAAAGTCGAGCAATGGATAGCCCAGCACCACGGCATCGGGACGAATGTCGTCCGGACGCGCCCCGGCAAGTGCCGCAAAGGGGCCGGTCTTCCACTGTGTTGCCAGCGAGGCGCAAATCATGCCGCCAGCAGAAAAGCCCACGACGCACACGCGCTTAGGATCGACATGCCACTCGTCGGCGTTGGCGCGCACCGTGGCGACCATCTTGGCAAGATCTGCCTGGGGGTGCGGAAAGCTCACGTCACCCGTAGAACTCGTGACATAGTTGAGCACAAAGGCCTGGTAACCGTGATCCAAAAACGCAAACGCCACAGGATCCTGCTCATGCGGAGCGATATGCGTAAACCCGCCTCCGCCACAGATAATCACCGCGGGGCGGCGGCCATTCGGTTTATCGGGCAACGGCTCGGCACCCAAATACGTAAACGTCGCCGGATAATCCTCGGTCGGCTCCTCGCCCCACAGCGCATGGTTCTCGACAATCATATGTGCTCCCTTCGCGCAAATTATGCGCCCTTGTTTTCGCCTTCAAGCGTACCCCACTTGAACCCGTGGCGCAGAAACACTCCGGCAATAAGTTTCCCTTCAACTGATATATCACATAATCCCAGTTCAGAGGTATCGTTGAGCAGCGTAGAATAGGGGCGTTGACCAAGCCGCGAAACACATGTGAAACGTTTCCGGCAAACCAAACGCGCGATATGCGCCTGTTTAAGTTGGAGGCAACTATGGGTCTGCTCGATTCGCTTAAGTCCACCTTCACCTCGACCGGCGAGGCGTCCGTTCCGCCCGCAGCAAGCTTCGCTACCCGCGAAGGCGTCATCTATGCCCCCGTCAACGGTGTGCTCGTCAACCTGGACGAGGTTCCCGACGAGACGATCGCCTCGGGCATGCTTGGCCAGGGCTATGGCATCGAGCCCATTACCGGCACCATCTATGCGCCCGCCAACGGCCGCATCGGTGCCACCACTGTCACCAACCACTCCATCGGCATGATTACCGAGGACGGCCTGCGCGTGTTCATCCATGTCGGCCTGGGCACCGTGGAAATGAACGGCAAGGGTTTTGCCCGCTTTGTCGAGATGGGCGATGTGGTCAAGGCAGGCCAGCCGCTCATCAGCTTCGACCGCGAGGCCATTAAGGCCGCTGGTCACGAGGACATCGTGACCGTCATCGTCTCCGAGCTCGATCGTCTTAAGAGCATCGACCATGTCGGCGAGTCTGGAACGCTTATCGGCGGCAACCCGCTCGTCAAGCTTGGCGACCCGCTGCTGGTAGCCAAGACCAAGTAGCCAGGCCCCGCGCCACACAGCCAAAAGGCACCTCGTCAAGCGCCCGCGACCATTTGGCCGCGGGCGCTTTTCGTTTGAAAAACCATCCCGCCAATGCCTTATCTGTATAGCCCAAATGAGACGAGCTGCTAGAATAACGAACTGTATGGATAACTATCATTCAACCGTTATGGGAGGATACGTGAACCGCACCAAAATCGCGCAGCTCTATGCCGATGCCGAGTCGCTCGGCGGCCAAACCGTCACCGTCGCCGGCTGGGTCAAGTCCGTCCGCGACATGAAGAACTTTGGCTTTGTTACGCTCAACGACGGCAGCTGCTTCCGCGACCTGCAGGTCGTCATGAACCGCGAGGCACTCGACAACTATGACGAGATCGCCCATCAAAACGTCTCGGCCGCACTCATTTGCACCGGCACCGTCAAGCTGACCCCCGATGCGCCCCAGCCTTTCGAGCTTTCTGCCATCTCCATCGAGGTCGAGGGCACGAGCGCCCCGGATTACCCGCTGCAGAAGAAGCGCGCAACCGTCGAGTTCCTGCGCACCCAGCAGCACCTGCGCCCGCGCACCAACCTGTTCCGCGCCGTGTTCCGCATCCGCTCTGTCGCGGCTGCCGCCATCCACCGCTTCTTCCAGGAGCAGGGCTTTGTCTACGTCAACACCCCCATCATCACCACGAGTGACTGCGAGGGCGCCGGCGAGATGTTCCGCGTGACCACGCTCGACCCCAAAAATCCGCCCCTCACCGAGTCCGGCGAGGTCGACTGGAGCCAGGACTTCTTTGGCAAGCATGCAAGCCTCACCGTGTCCGGCCAGCTCAATGCCGAGAACTTTGCCATGGCCTTTGGCGACGTGTACACCTTTGGCCCCACCTTCCGTGCCGAGAACTCCAACACCACGCGCCACGCCGCCGAGTTTTGGATGATCGAGCCCGAGATGGCCTTTGCCGACCTGAACGACTACATGGATAACGCCGAGGCCATGCTCAAGTACGTCCTCAAGGACGTTATGGCAACCTGCCCCGACGAGCTCAATATGCTCAACAAGTTTGTGGACAAGGGTCTGCTCGAGCGCCTGGACCATGTCGCCAACTCCGACTTTGCCCGCGTTACCTACACCGAGGCCGTCGAGATCCTGGAGCAGGCAGTCGCTGCTGGCCACCAGTTTGATTACCCCGTCAGCTGGGGCATCGACCTGCAGACCGAGCACGAGCGCTTCCTGACCGAGGAGCACTTTAAGCGCCCGACCTTCGTGACCGACTACCCGGCCGAGATCAAGGCGTTCTACATGCGCATGAACGAGGACGGCAAGACCGTCGCCGCCGCCGACTGCCTGGTTCCCGGTATCGGCGAGATTATCGGCGGCTCCCAGCGCGAGGAGCGCCTGGATCTGCTCGAGGCCCGCATCAAGGACCTGGGCATGAATCCCGAGCAGTACAAGTACTACCTTGACCTGCGCCGCTACGGTTCCTGCAAGCACGCCGGCTACGGTCTGGGCTTCGAGCGCTTGGTCATGTATCTGACCGGCGTGGGCAACATCCGCGACGTCCTGCCGCACCCGCGCACCGTGGGCAACGCCGACTTCTAATTGTCGAACGCTAGCTCGCGTCGCCACACGCCAACGCTCATCGTACAAGCGTCTCTCGACATCGGTCGAGAGACGCTTTTTTCAACAGCATCCGTCAAGCTTTTGGCAAGGTTTTGGTCAGTTGAGCAGGGCTGTTGAAAACTCGACCCGCCGTTTGCCGACGACTACCGACCGCCCAGAGCGCCCTGCGCCCCTGGGAAAGCCCCACGTCCTAGGCTCCATACCGTCGCCACCCAAAACGGAAAGGACGTGGGCACGATGACCGAAGCCGCTGTTGAAACCTACGACACCACGACGAGAGGCGCCGCCTCGATGGCAGTCTATCGCGCCGTTCGCATCCTGCAACTATTAAGCGAAAACACTGGCGAGGACAAGGCCATGCTTTCCGATGAGTTGATCCGGCGCCTCGCCCATCCCGACGACCCCGCCCGCATGCCCATCTCGGCGGCGCGGCGCAGCATCTACACCGCCATCTCCGCGCTTCGCCATGCCGGATACGAAATTGAGTACAAACGCGGCGTGGGCTACAAACTTCTTACCCGTCCGCTCACCGATGAAGAGATCATCCGGCTCCACGGTATGGTCATGCGCAACCGCTCCACGCCTATCGCTATCCGCAAGAGCATGGCGCAGCACTTAGTTGCCATGGCGAGTGCCGACGTTCGCGGCTACCTCGATACACCCGAACCCGTTCCGAGCGCAGGCAGCAAGGCTACCAAGGCAACACGCACGCCCATCAAGCGTATCGACACGTGCGAGCTCGTCGAGCAGGCCATCGACCACGGAACCACGGTGAGTTTTGATATTTCGAGCGTCACGACGCGTGGCGAAACCGAAGCAGCACGGATGACACTCCGTCCCTTTGCCATCAAGCAACGAGACGGCATCTCTTATTTGCTGGGAACGGTCTATGACGCCCGAGGCGCCGATGACACGTTGCGTACCGTAGAGATTGGCCGAATGAGAAACGTCACCACACGTCTCCTCGACGGCAAGAAGCTCTTCGCCGCCCTGGACGAGGACGACGCCTCCTCCGCCGCATAAGACCCTCCGCCGCCCATTCGACTACCCGTACCGCCCATCCGATTCTGTATTAAAAAACCCGCCAGGCTGTTGTAAAAATGGACATCAGCGCTACTATAGTTCCACTTGCACTTTGTCCCAGTGCAGTGTTTCCAGCCATTTTTATACTGGGGGTAATGATATGAAGGACATCACCATCAGCCGCAGGAGCCTTCTGGTCTCCGCTGGCCTGCTCGCGCTCGCCCCGCTCGCCGGATGCGGCGGCAACTCTGGTTCCGGCTCTGCTGCCGCCGGTTCCGACTACACCATCGGCGTTCTGCAGCTCACCGAGCACTCCGCACTCGATGCCGCCAACGACGGCTTTGTCAAGGCCATCAAGGAGAGCGGCCTTAAGGTCAAGATCGACCAGAAGAACGCCCAGAACGACCAGTCCACGTGTAAGTCCATTGCCGACAAGTTTGTGGGCGACAACGTCAACCTGATTTATGCCATCGCCACGCCCGCCGCGCAGGCTGCCGCCGGCGCCACGGCCGATATCCCCATCGTGGGCTGCGCCATCACCGACTACGCCGCCTCCGGCCTGGTCCAGGACAACGACAAGCCCGGCACCAACGTCACGGGCGCTTCCGACCTCACCCCGGTCGCCGAGCAGCTCGAGATGATGCAGAAGGTCCTGCCCGACGTTAAAAAGGTCGGCCTGCTCTACTGCACCGCCGAGTCCAACTCCGACGTCCAGATCAAGGCCGCCAAGAAGGAGCTCGACAAGCTGGGCCTCGAGTACGCTGACTTCACCGTCTCGAGCTCCAACGAGATTCAGTCCGTCGTCGAGTCTGCCGTGGGCAAGGTCGATGCGCTGTACTCCCCCACCGACAACACCATCGCCGCGGGTGCCTCGCAGGTCGGCCAGATCTGCAAGGAAAACAAGCTTCCCTTCGTGACTGGCGAGGAGGGTATGTGCATGGCCGGCGGCCTGTTCACCCTCTCCATCAACTATGAGGACCTGGGCTACGCCGCGGGCGAGATGGCCGTTAAGATCCTGAAGGGCGAGGCCAAGCCCGAAGACATGCCGATCAAGCACCTCTCGAGCAAGGACCTGGTCGTCGTCAAGAACGACGAAATGGCCGAGGCCCTGGGCATCGACCTTTCCGCCCTGGACGCGTAATGCCATACGCGGCATGCGTCTAGAGCCCGTGCTCGCGCTTTAGCCGCGTTATTCAATATCTGAGCCACAGGGGCGGGCGCTGTAGACCGGCGTCCGCCCTGCTTGTTTCAGGTAAAACAAAACGTCTGTCCGTAACTCTTCTATGCATTGTTACCGCTATTATGGTGAATCACGTGTCCACCCTATCCTAGGAGGTATGAAGCATGCTCATTGCATTGCAGGGCGCCGTTTCGCAGGGCGTCCTCTGGGGCATTATGGTGCTTGGCGTGTTTATCACGTTCCGCCTGCTCGACATTCCCGATATGACCTGCGACGGCAGCTTTGCCCTCGGCGGCTGCGTCTGCGCTGTGCTCATCGTCAATAACAACGTCGACCCGCTGCTCGCCGTGCTGGCCGGTATGTGCGCCGGCGCCATCGCGGGCGCCGTCACGGGCATTTTGACCACCGTCTTTGAGATTCCTGCGATCCTCGCCGGAATCCTCACCCAGATCAGCCTGTGGTCCATCAACCTGCGCATCATGGGCAAGTCCAATACGCCCATTCTTGCCAAAGGCACCGTGTTCTCGGCCGTCAGCAATATGACCGGTCTGCCGCAGTCCACCGTTGCCATCATCTTGGGCATCCTGCTCGCCGTGGCTATCGTTGCCATCCTGTATTGGTTCTTTGGCACCGAGATCGGCTCGGCGCTGCGAGCCACCGGCAACAACGAGTACATGATCCGCGCTCTGGGCGTCAACACCAACTCCACCAAGATGATCGCCCTCGTGCTCTCCAACGCCCTCATCGGCCTTTCGGGCGCGCTCATCTGCCAGAGCCAAAAGTATGCCGACATTGGTATGGGCACCGGTGCCATCGTTATCGGTCTTGCCGCCATTGTTATCGGCGAGGTGCTCGGCCGTCTGCTGCCCGGCGGCCTCACGCAGTTTAGCGTCCGTCTTGCCTCCGCCGTCTTTGGCTCCGTGGTGTACTTCCTTATCCGCGCCATCGTGCTGCAGTTGGGCATGGACGCCAACGACATGAAGCTGCTCTCCGCTGTGATTGTCGCTGTGGCCCTGTGCGTGCCCGTGGTTTGGGAGCGCTATAAGCTCCGCAGCTCCTACACGAAGGGGGATGAGGCAGATGCTTAAGCTCTCGCACGTCAAGAAGACCTTTAACAAGGGCACCGTCACCGAGAAGCGCGCGCTCACCGGCGTCGACCTCACCCTGAATGACGGCGACTTTGTAACCGTGATCGGCGGCAACGGCGCCGGCAAGTCCACGCTGCTCAACATGATCGCCGGCGTGTACCCGCTCGATTCGGGCGTTATTGAGCTCGACGGCACCGACATCTCGCGCCTGAGCGAGTCGCAGCGCGCCAAGTACCTGGGCCGCGTGTTTCAGGACCCCATGCGCGGTACCGCTGCCGACATGCAGATCGCCGAGAACCTGGCCCTCGCCAAGCGTCGCGGCCAGCGTCGCGGCCTTTCGTGGGGCGTCACCAAGGCCGAGAAAGATGAGTACGTCGAGCTGCTCAAGCGCCTGGACCTTGGTCTGGACACGCGTCTCAACGCCAAGGTCGGCCTGCTCTCGGGTGGCCAGCGCCAGGCACTCACCCTGCTGATGGCCACGCTCACCAGGCCGCGCCTGCTGCTGCTCGACGAGCACACCGCGGCCCTCGACCCCAAGACGGCCTCTAAGGTGCTTAACCTGACCGAGGAGATCGTCGACGAGAACCACCTGACCACGCTCATGGTCACGCACAACATGAACGACGCCATCCGTCTGGGCAACCGTCTGATCATGATGCACGAAGGCCACGTGATCTACGACGTGGCGGGCAATGAGAAGAAGTCGCTCACCGTAGCCGACCTGCTGCAGAAGTTCGAGGAGGTCTCGGGCGGCGAGCTCGCCAACGACCGCATGCTGCTGAGCTAAAACCTGCCAAAAAGGGACAGGTTTATTTTGGTAGGTTTTATCTGCGCAAACGTCAAAACCGCCGCAAAGGGACAGACGCCCTTGCGGCGGTTTTCGCATATTATGTCGATAATCCGATATTCAACCAGACATTCTGGCTAAGGACTAAGGAAACTGCCATGAAAAGACTCCCCCGCCTTGCGTTAGCCGCCGCGTTGTTTGCCGGCGCGCTCGCAGGCATCCCAAGCCTCGCTTTCGCGGGGAACCTGCCCGCCGCTATTGACGGCTCTGTGACCGTCATGCACACCAACGACATCCACGGCAGCCACAAGTACAGCTACAACGAAAGCAAGGGCACTGGCACTGTGGGCTTTGACGGACTGGCGGTTCTCTATAGCGCCCAGGGCAACGCCCCCGATCTTTTACTCGATGCGGGCGACACCTTCCACGGACAGTCCTTCGCCACCATGAGCGAGGGCAAGAGCATCGCCGAGCTCATGGACACCTTCTATGCCGACGGCTACGACGCGACCACGCCAGGTAACCACGACTGGAGCTACGGCGCGGACAAACTCCGCACCATGACCGGCTACAGCACCACTGGCACGCCCTTCGCCATGCTCTGCGCGAACGCAAAGTCTACGAGCGGCGTATGGAGCTCGAGCATCACGAAGACGCTCGATCGCACCTGGGAGGATAGCGAAGATCACTCCACATTCGACTACAAAATCAAGGTCGGCGTCGTGGGCGCCATGGATGAGTCGCTGGGATCCTCGCTGCGCGCGGACCTGGTCGCGGGTACGTCGTTCTCGGGTGCCGCGAACGCCATCAATGCCGAGGCAGAGCAGCTGCGCAAGGAGGGCTGCGATGTTGTTGTGTGTATCGCGCACACGCTCGACGCCAAGACCTTTGCCACGCGACTCCGTGGCGTCGATGCCCTTATCGCAGGCCACGAGCACATCAACCTTAACGAGAAGGTGACGGGAGCCGACGGCAAGACAATCCACGTTGTCGAGGCGGGCAGTGCCTTTGCCGAGGTGGGACTGCTTTCCATTCCGTACAAATACGACACGAATGGCACCGAGACGACCGACGATGACACGGTCACGGTCCCTGCAGACGACAGCAACGAGAAGCTCTACACCGCCAAGAACGTCAACGACCTTTTGGCAGACCCCGACAAGGGCTCCGACTACCAAAGCCGCCTTGAAGCCGTCCGCAACAAGATCAAGCCGCTCGACGAGGACTTTGAAAACGAATCGAACAAGATGCTCGGCACATCCACCACCAACTATTTCTACGGCGAGGACGCCGCAGGCACGCATGGTTGGGAAATGGTGCGCACCACCGATTTCCGTCCCAGCAAGGAGGGCGACACCACCAAGGCCCAGACCATCGGCCACGTGATTTGCGGCTCTTATCTTGCCCTGACGGGCGCGGACCTCGCTATCGAAAACGCTGGCGGCATCCGCGGCGGCATCGCGGCGGGCAACGTGACCGCTGGCAACGTCATCGCCATCTCGCCCTACGGCAACACCGTGGAGACCTGGACCATGACCGGCGCGGACTTCCTCGCAGCGCTCGAGCACTCGCTACAAATCAGCGACGATTGCAACGACAGCTACGAGCTTCAGCAGGCTTATGTGGTGGCCGGTCACACCGAGCAGGAGGCGCAAGACAAGTACAAGTGGCGCGATGACTCTGGCAGCGTTCTCTCCTTTGGCGGCATCAACGTGACGATTGATTGGACGCAGCCCGAAGGCAAGCGCATTGTGAGTGCCACACTCACCAAAGACGGCAGCACGCTCGACCCCGCCAAGACCTATACCGTCGCCACCAACAACTACATCATTACCAACATGACCGACTTTCCCACCTTTGCACACGCCACCAAGTACACCGAGTGGGGCACGTGCGAGGCGGCGCTGAGGGCGCTGATTGGGCAGAACGGCTGGGAGAGCAAGATGGCCGGACTCGCCGGCACCATCAGCTTCGGCTCCGTAGCCGTGGACCCCACGCCCACACCGGCCCCGACGCCTAAGCCCTCGCCTAAGACGGACACGACGACCACGAAGGTCAGCACCAAGAAGACGAGCAGTAAGCTCGCCGCAACGGGAGACCGCACGCTGGCAGTAGTTGGCGCGTGCCTTATCGGCGGCATCATCGTCATCATCCTCGGCATTATCTGGAAGCGTCGACGCTAAGCTACACCGCCGGGCCTTGCAGCCCCGCCGCGTAAACCTTATATCGAGCACAGAAGCCCGTCCGAATTTGATCGGACGGGCTTCTTGGTGGGTATCATGGTTGGACGATCATAAGGAGGTTTTCCCTACATGGAATTGTTTGAGCCGATTCTTCATTTCTTTGAGCAACGGTGGGTCCACAACATCATCTGGGCCGTCATCTTGGCGATAGGCACCGCCGTCGCCACCAAGGTCGTATCCAAGACCCTGAACCATCTGCTTAACCGAGACGATAACCCGCTTCCGGCATCGAGTATCTTCATCAACATCGCGCGCGCCGTCATCTGGATGATTGGCGGCAGCTTTATCCTCGACAATTGCTTTGGCATTAACGCAAACGCGCTCGTCGCCGCTCTTGGCGTCGGCGGCATCGCCATCTCGCTCGGCTTTCAGGACACGCTGTCAAACCTTATTGGCGGCATGCAGGTTACGTTTATGGGCATCATCAAGCCTGGCGACAATATCGAGGTCGGCGGCGTGTCGGGCGTGGTCCAGGACATCACCTGGCGCCACACGACCATCGAAGATGCCTGCGGGCAGACCATCATCGTCCCCAACTCCAACATCTCCAAGAACACGCTCGTGCATTTGATGCCCTTTGGGCGCGTGGCCGTGCCCGTTGCCGTAAAGGACACGTCTAAGTGGGCTTCCCTTGACGTGCTGGCAGACGAGCTCACGAGCGCAACCAAAACGGCCGTCTCGCCCATCTCGGGCTTTGACAAGGAGCCGTATGTGCTCTTTAGCGAGATCGGCGACTTTGGCATTAAGGGCAAGATCATCTTTATCGTCAGCGACGACAGCACCACTTTCACCGCTGCCGACGCCTGCATCCGCGCCATCGCCCCCATCATTGCCTAAACCACCACAAAGGGGACAGGCACCTTTGTTGTGGTTTTCATTCGTGGTACCATGGTTCATATAGTTGTTTAAACGACTAAGGGAGCAACATCATGGAAGAGGCCTATCGTCAAGCACGCAAGCGCGGCGAGCAGGGACGCCGTCGCGCCATCAGCCAAAGCGAGCACCCGTACCTCACGGACCTCGATAGCTTGGTTGCCCAGCTCCCCTTAGGCCAGCGAGAGAATGTCGGCCTGAGAGACATTCCGCTCGAAATGGTCGTCGGTACGGTTACCAAGGGCCGTCAGTCCGCCTTTTCATGCAACTTTATGCCCCTACTGCCGTTTGGCACCGAGTTCGCCCGCAAGTGGTCCAACCTCTACGACATCCAGGTAACCGAGGGATATCGCGACCCCATCATCGTCACCGAGTTCATGCATCGGTTCTATGTCCAGGAAGGCAACAAACGCGTCAGTGTCCTCAAATTCCTGGACGCCCCGACGGTTTCGGCCAAGGTCACCCGTCTCTACCCCGGCACATGGGATTCCGTCGAAAGCCGCCTGTACGGCGAGTTCTGCGCGTTTTGGCGCGTCTGCCCCCTATACGAGATCGAGTTCTCGCGTGAGGGAAGCTACGAGACGCTCGCCAAGATGCTCGGTCAGAACCTTATCGAAAAATGGCCGCAGAAAAAGGTCGACTACCTGCGCCACACCTTCCTGCTCTTTAAGCGCGCCTACCTTCGCGCAGGCGGCGACCACCTGGACATTACGCCCGCCGACGCCATGCTCGTCTACCTCAATGTGTACAACCAGGACCGCCTGCTGGATACGCCGACGGATATAGTCGTAAACCGCCTGTGCAAGATCTGGCGCGAGCTGGTTATTGCCGGCAAAAATGACGAGGACAAGGTCGATCTTGTCGAAGCACCGAGCGTCGACGAGGAAAAGGCGCCCGCCAAGTCCACCTCCGGCGTGCTCAACTTCTTTATGGGCAAGACCGTCTATTCGGCGGCTAACCCCCTGCGCATCGCCTTTATCCATGAGTTCCCCTGTGCGACGTCGAGCTGGGACAGCCTGCACGACCAAGGGCGTCAGTATCTCGATGAGCACTTTGACGGTATCGTGCGCACCGAGGCGTTCGAGGACTGTCACGATCCGGACATGTTCTACGCCGCCGTGGAAACGGCTGTCAAACATGGGGCAAACGCCATCTTCTCGACCTCGCACCGCCTGATGGAATACACGCTCAGGGCTGCCGTTGAGTATCCCCGGGTTCGGTTCCTCAACTGCTCTATCGGCCTTCCCCATCAAAGCGTCCGTTCGTACTTTGGCAAGATGTACGAGGCCAAGTTCCTCCTGGGCGCCCTTGCCGCCAGCATGGCGGACAACCACCGCATCGGCTACCACGCGTCGGTCTTCGCCTCGGGCGCACTCAGCGAGATCAACGCCTTTGCGATTGGCGCCTCGCTGCTCGACCCGCGCGCGCAGGTCATCCTCACCTGGGGCGATGTTCCCGCCGGTGGTCTTGCCGAAGCCATGTGCCGCGAAGGCGTAAGCGTCATGACCGGCGCTGACATGTCAAAGTCGCTCGAAGACCCAACGGCCTACGGGCTTCACCGCTTGGTCGACGGCAAAGTCACCGGCATCGCCATGCCCGTATGGAACTGGGGCCGTTACTACGAGCTCATCGTTCGCAGCCTTCTGCACGGCACGTGGGACGAGACCAGCGACGACAACCAAGTGCGTGCCGTCAACTACTGGTACGGCATGAGCTCCGGCGTTATCGACATCCGTTACGCTCCGGGCCTACCCTACCAGACGCGCAAACTCGTGCAGTTGCTCCGCAACGGCATTGTTGAGGGATCCATCAACCCCTTTGGCGGCGAGCTCCATAGCCAGAACGGCGTGGTACAGATCGAAGGCTTCCCTCCGCTGCCGAGCACGCAGATTGTCGAGATGGATTGGCTGGCGGACAACGTGGTAGGCACCATTCCGCAGCTCGACGATGAGCCGAAAGTCCCTGCCCTATGAAAATCCTTGCCATAGCCGATACCGAAGAACGATGCCTTTGGGAGTGCTTTCGCAAGGAACGCTTTGAGGGAGTCGACCTGATTTTGTCCGCTGGCGATCTGGACCCGGACTATCTTGAGTTTTTGGTCACGGTCATCAACAAACCGCTCATCTACGTGCGCGGCAATCACGATGACCGCTACGCACGTCATGCACCGGGCGGATGTATCTGCGTAGAAGACAGCGTGTACACGTACCGAGGGATTCGCATTGCGGGCCTTGGCGGGTCCATGCGTTATCGCGACGGCGCCAACATGTACACCGAACGCGAGATGTCCAAGCGCATGCGTAAGCTGTCGCGTAAGGTTAGGATGGTCGGCGGGTGCGACATTCTGCTTACCCATGCACCCGCCGCCGGTATGGGTGATCTGGACGATCTGCCGCATCGAGGGTTCGAGTGCTTTAACACAGCACTCGAATCCTGGAATCCCGACTACATGGTGCACGGGCATGTGCACCAAAGCTACGGTTGCGATTTTCAGCGCGAACGGCAGCATGCGTGTGGAACGACGATCATCAACGCCTGCGGCTATACGCAGTTTGAGCTCGACCAGACTCGCTACCCCATCCGCGGCTGGCAGGCAGCCTGGCTCAATTCGCAAACCATGCGCCGCGAGCTCAAACGCCACGATGCCATCGAGTCCTCAACCGCCAGAACACCCTGGTAACCACCACAAAGGGGACACTGTCCCCTTTGTGGTGGTTTTGACGCGATAGCAAGAAACCCGGTCCTGCACAAGGCAGAACCGGGTTTCTTTAGCAATGCTTGCTGTACTCAGGCAGTAACTAGCAGTTACTCAGCCAGGAAGTCACGCTGGACAGCGGGATCGACCTTGACGCCAGGGCCCATGGTGGAAGACACGGAGATGGACTTGACATACTTGCCCTTAGCAGAAGAGGGCTTGACGCGCAGGATCTCGGTGTACAGGGCAGCGTAGTTCTCGACGAGCTGCTGCTCAGAGAAGGACTTCTTGCCCAGGGGCACGTGGCAGATGCCGTAGCGGTCGGCGCGGTACTCAACGCGGCCAGCCTTGAGCTCGGAGACCATCTTGGCGACGTCCATGGTCACAGTGCCGAGCTTGGGGTTCGGCATGAGGCCACGGGGACCAAGGATCTTACCGATGCGGCCAACCTTGGCCATCATGTTCGGCGTAGCGATAGCGGCGTCGAAGTTGATCTCGCCCTTCTGAATCTGGGCGACGAGCTCGTCGGAACCGATGATGTCGGCGCCGGCAGCCTCAGCCTCGCGGGCCTTCTCGCCCTCGGCGAAGACGGCAACACGAACGGTCTTGCCGGTGCCGTGGGGCAGGGAGATGGAACCACGGATGTTCTGGTCAGCCTTACGAGTATCGATGCCCAGACGGAAGTGGGCCTCGACGGTCTCGTCGAACTTGGCGGTGTCGAGCTCCTTGATGAGCTTGGCAGCCTGAAGGGGGGTGTAGAGTGTGGCGCGGTCGATCTTCTCGGCAGCGGCGTTATAGCTCTTACCATGCTTAGCCATGTGCATTACCTCCTGTGGTTAAACGGGCGTGAGCCCTCCCACATCGTATCGTGTGCCCTATTGCACACATTTAACGGGCACCCCGGTCGGAGCATCCGTTGTTACCATAAGAAATCGCTACTCAGCGATGGTGACACCCATGGAACGGGCGGTACCGGCGATGATCTTCTTGGCGGCGTCAATGTCGTTGGCATTGAGGTCCGGCATCTTGATCTCGGCGATCTTGGTGAGCTGCTCCTGGGAGAGCTGACCAACCTTGTCGGACTGGGGCTTAGCGGAACCAGACTTGAGGTTCAGCTCCTTCTTGATGAGGTGAGCCGCCGGCGGGGTCTTGGTGATGAAGGAGAAGGACTTATCCTCGTAGACAGAGATCTCAACGGGGATGATGTCGCCCTTCTTGTCCTGCGTCTCGGCGTTAAAGGCCTGGCAGAACTGCATGATGTTCACGCCAGCAGCGCCCAGGGCGGGGCCGACGGGAGGAGCGGGGTTAGCTGCACCAGCAGGAATCTGGAGCTTAATGACGTTGGCAACCTTCTTCTCAGCCATGGTCATTCCTTTCGAATCACGAGTGTGAAGTACTTGCTATATCGTAAGCACGCACGTGTTAGAAGCACTCCTGAGATGAGCAGTCACAGAAGAAGCACGCTCGCGCGAACGGACGAAAACTTAAGCGATGACAGCGACCTGGTTAAAGTCGAGCTCGACCGGCGTCTCGCGGCCAAAGATCATCAGCGTGACCTTGAGCTTGCCAGCCTCGGTGTTAACCTCGGAGACCTTGCCATCAAAGTCGGTAAGCGGGCCATCGGTGACGCGGACGGACGTGCCGACCTCAATATCAACCGAAGTGCGCTTGGGCGAATCGCCCTTACCGGGACGACGAGTCATCTTGTTGTACTCGTCGCGGGAAAGCGGAGCGGGCTTGCCGTTGCCGCCCAGGAAACCGGTGACGCCAGGCGTGTTACGAACGCACGTCCAAGCATCATCATCCATCTCCATGCGGACAAGGACATAACCCGGGAAAATCTTGGAATCCTTGGTCTCACGCTTGCCACCCTCTTTAATCTCGGTGACACGCTCCATAGGAATCTCGATATCAAAGATACGGTCCTGCATGCCCATAGTCTCGATTCGATGCTCGAGATCGGACTTAACACGGTTCTCGTATCCAGAGTAAGTGTGAACGACGTACCAACGCTTAGACATGGTTTAGCCCCTCAATCCAGAGAACAGAGCAAGAGCCTCGCCAAAGCCAGCATCGAGCAGAGCGATGACGACGCCGACGACGATCAGAGAAGCGCAAACGACGACCGAGTAGTTCACGAGCTCCTTCTTATCGGGCCACGTGACACGCTTCATCTCGGACTTGACCGAAGCGAAATACTTCTTGGTGCGGGCGAAGAAACCAGGCTTCTCGTTCTTCTTGGACTTCGCAGCCTTCTCGTTCTTCTTGGCAACGGCCTTCTTGGCCTCAACCTTGGAGTTGGCGGCAGCGTTGTTGGCAGGCGCCTGCTGCTGAGCCTTCTTCTTGTTCTTCTTGTTGGCCATTTGGGTTACCTCCGCGCAATGCGCTTATACATGAGTAAACCGTAAGCCCCCAATTGGGAGCTTACGGAATAATGACTGGCACGCCAGGAAGGACTCGAACCCTCAACACTCGGTTTTGGAGACCGATGCTCTACCAATTGAACTACTGGCGTATGTGACTAGAGACTAGCGAGTCTCTTTGTGCAGCGTGTGATGACGGCACCAGGGGCAATACTTCTTGATCTCCATACGATCAGGCATGGTCGACTTGTTCTTGGTGGTCGTATAGTTGCGGCGCTTGCACTCAGTGCACGCAAGAGTAACTAGAGTACGCATGTATCCTGAACCTTTCATTTCCGCCCCGTACGGGCACGAGTTGTTACTTTATCAGCTCCACGTAAGTGCTGTCAATGAAAACCTCGAGTCAATTGGTTCTCGGTGGATCCATTCATATTTGGAACACATCAATGAAGCCATCGAGATCTAATCGACGGTGCATCCAGGACCATTGTCGATCCTCTCGACACCAGCAACGGCTCAATATCCATTGCAGAAAAGAACCCGGCACCCATATAAGTGCCGGGTTCTCTAAGTCAGCTATATCAAAGAGCTAATTTACTCAATGATCGTGGAGACGATGCCCGAACCGACGGTGTGGCCACCCTCGCGGATAGCGAAGCGCAGGCCCTCCTCCATGGCGATCGGGTGGATGAGGTCGCCCTCGATGGTGATGTGGTCACCAGGCATAGCCATCTCGGTGCCCTCGGGGAGCTTGACCGTACCGGTAACGTCGGTGGTACGGAAGTAGAACTGAGGACGATAACCATCGAAGAACGGGGTGTGACGGCCGCCCTCCTCCTTGGTCAGAACGTAGATCTCACCGGTGAACTTGGTGTGCGGGGTAACCGAACCGGGCTTGCAGAGAACCTGGCCGCGCTCGATGTCCTCGCGCTTGATGCCGCGGAGCAGCAGACCGACGTTGTCGCCAGCCTCGCAGAAGTCCATGGACTTACGGAACATCTCGATACCGGTAACGACGGTGTTCTGGGTATCCTTGATGCCGACGATCTCGACGGGCTCGTTGAGCTTGAGCTCACCGCGCTCGACACGGCCGGTAGCAACGGTACCACGGCCGGAGATGGTCATAACGTCCTCAACGGCCATCAGGAAGGGGAGGTCGTTGTTACGAGCAGGCGTCGGGATGTACTCGTCGACGGCCTTCATGAGCTCGCGGATAGCGTCCATCCACTTGGCGTCGCCCTCGAGAGCGCCCAGAGCGGAACCACGGATGACGGGAATGTCGTCGCCGGGGAAATCGTACTCGGAGAGGAGCTCACGGGTCTCCATCTCGACGAGGTCGATGAGCTCGTCATCGTCGACCATGTCGCACTTGTTCAGGAAGACGACGATGTAGGGAACGCCGACCTGACGGGCGAGCAGGATGTGCTCGCGGGTCTGAGCCATGGGGCCGTCGGTAGCGGCGATGACCAGGATAGCGCCGTCCATCTGAGCAGCACCGGAGATCATGTTCTTGACGTAGTCAGCGTGGCCCGGGCAGTCAACGTGAGCGTAGTGACGGGCAGCAGTCTCGTACTCGACGTGGGAGACGGAGATCGTAATGCCGCGCTCGCGCTCCTCGGGAGCCTTGTCGATGTTCTCGAACGCAGTGAAGTCAGCCTTGCAGCCCTCGGTCTCGGAGAGAACCTTGGTGATGGCAGCGGTCAGCGTGGTCTTGCCGTGGTCGACGTGACCAATGGTGCCGATGTTAACATGCGGCTTAGTGCGCTCAAACTTCTCTTTGGCCATAAAGCCCTCCTCTAAACAGGTCGTCCCCGGACGGGACTTTGCCTTTATACCATAGTGGCCTCTCAACATACTATTGAGAAGCCACCGTGTTACCTATGGTAGCGGTGACTGGATTCGAACCAGTGACGCCACGGGTATGAACCGTGTGCTCTAACCAACTGAGCTACACCGCCGGATGGAGCCTGCAACCAGACTTGAACTGGTGACCTCTTCGTTACCAACGAAGTGCTCTACCGACTGAGCTATACAGGCACTTGACGGGTGGGAGCTATAGGATTCGAACCTATGTAGGCAGAGCCAACGGGTTTACAGCCCGTCCCCATTAACCACTCGGGCAAACTCCCAATCGTTCAAGTATCCGCAGGTCCTTTGGTCTTTTGGACCGCCGCCCCCGCGAACGAGAAAGATAATACGATGCAACCTTGGGGGCTGTCAACGAAAACCTCTAGATACACGGTGCCGGGCGTATCTATATAGCCGTGACCTGCGGTTTTATTGAGTTTGGATATGAAGGACAGTGGTTTTGGATACTGAGGTGACGTTTCCCAAGGTAACACTTTGCTGTAGTGGAGTACACCTTCAGTATCGAACTTCGATACCAGCTTATTTGCACCTATATATAGGTCGAGATCGGGGCTGCCCAGACAGAAGATTGCTCTTCCCAGGCAAAATCGAGCGTGGATTTTCTTCCGTTTGAAATCGAGCGTGGATAATCTCCCACTTTGCCGTGCCATCGAATCCAAAGTGGCAGATTATCCACGCTCATTCACTAGGCGGAAGATTTTCCACGCTCGTGTGTCCGATAATCCACGCTCGATGACGATGACCAACCTCGCCCCGGCCTATGTCTCGACCTGTAACAGTAAGAGGGTTATTCCTCCCCTATCTGTTACAGATCGAGATGTTTCGCAGAAACCCCCGCTTACGTCTCATTCTGTAACAGTAAGAACGGTTTTCAGCCTCTTCGTGTTACGGATCGAGATGTTATCGGCCTTCCCTTGGCAATGTTTCGATCTGTAACTATAAGGAGGGTCTTCAGCCCACTCGTGTTACGGATCGAGACAAACCTGAAGCTTGGTTGGCGCCAAACACGCTGACTTATCGACATAAATAGAAACGGGCCCTGTCCCACAAGGGAACAGATCCCGAAACTCTCATGGAGCCAGTGACAGGAATCGAACCTGCAACCCACTGATTACAAATCAGTTGCGCTACCGTTGCGCCACACTGGCACACTTGGCGCTTTCGCGCGAAGCCAGTTAAGAATAAAGGAATTGCGGACGAGGCGCAACAGGCCACACGGCGTTATACAAATATGCAAAATCCAGCAACAACAGGTACCAGGCCCGTTCATTTCTGTCGGTTCGCCCTCAATCTCAAAACCATTCGTTAGAACGAATAGTTTTAATTACAATTGCTATATATAAAACTATTCGTTCTAACGAAGGGTTTCGCGATGCTTACTACCAAAGAAGCCGCCGAGCTGCTCGGCATCACTCCGCGCAGGGTGCAGGAGCTCATAAAAAACGGAGCACTTGAGGCCCGCAAGGCTTCTGGTGTATGGCTCATCGACAAAGACAGCGTCGACACGCGACTCCGCTCTGTGACCAAAACGGGGGGACGTCCCCGCCGCGGCCACGGTAAGAGCGAGATCGCGTTCACCCTCATGAACCGCACGTACGAAGTCGCTCAGCTGGTCTACAGCACATCGCGAAAAGACTTTACCCACATCGGCGCCGACATCGATTACGCCCACGCCCCTATTGGAGTATTTGGCCCTAATAGCCCCATATCGCTAGACTCCTTCCGCATCTGGTGGCGCGGCCGCGGTATCCCGCTCGCACGCATTGGGCTAGCCTCCCTGCTTGCAGAAGCCGCAGTCGATGTTCCCGATGAACTCGTCCAGCGAAATCTCGGCCTCTCCTTATCCGACCAGTATTGGATTAGGCCCCAAGGTTCCGGTCTCACCTGGGAGGATATCAACTTCTTCAATAACGCCTTTGATGACGTCTCGCTAACCATTGCACCCTTTGCCCCAGAGGGAAAAGCGGCTGCCGCAAAGCCCGATAACACCTCGGACGGCAATCTTCAAAAGTACTGGACGTGCGAGGGCGAACGTCGAATTCTGCATAAGGCAGGAGCGCACCTGGACCAGGAACCTTATAACGAGCTGGTGGCGACCGCGCTCCACCGTCGCATCCTAAACGCCTGCGATTATGTGCCTTACTCGCTCGAGGGCACGGGCACTTCCGCCCTGAGCACATGCGATGTCTTCTTAACTGATGAAGAAGAGTATGTCCCTGCGTTCTATGTAAACCAGCACGCAAACGCAGATGAACGGCTAACCGACTACGAGCGATATGTAGCAAACTGCGAGGAGCTCGGGGTGACAGGCGTCAAGGATGCCCTTGACCGCATGATCGTATGTGACGACATCATTGCCAACTACGATCGTCATTGGCGCAACTTCGGCCTCGTGCGAAACGTAAACACGCAAGCTTGCAGACCTGCCCCCATCTTCGATTCGGGCTCATCGCTCTGGTGCAACATATCACTAGAGGAGCTTAGGGCGGGAGAGCACAGTTTTACCAGCGCACAATTTCATTCAAGCCCCGCCAAACAAATGTTGCTCGTCGAGGACATGGGCTGGTTTGACGGCGACAAACTCGAAGGCTTCGTTGACGAGGCAATCGAGATTCTTTCCAGAAACGACGCGCTCACGGCAAGGCTGCCATATCTAAAAAAGGCGCTAACGTGGCGCCTCGAAAGAATGATCGACATCGCTGAATGGAGTTAGCGAGGCAGCATTGCCCCGCCAACTTCCCTACCTCCCGCGCAGGGCCTTGAGCTTGGCCAGGGCATCGGGGCTCAGGCGACTGCCCAGAGTCATCTTGATCTGCGGAGCTTCCTCTGCCTCGTGAACGTCGTTATCGATCTGTTTGATCTCGTCCACCAGCATACGGCTCGAGATGCGCGTGACACCCTTGCCCATGACGACGGCCTGGATCGTGCCGTCGCTCGATACCACGGAGCATGCGCGGCCTTCCTCGCGCGCCTCGATGCAGAGCTTTTGCACCACGGTATCGGCTGAAACACCCGTCGGCGAGAACTCGATGCGCACGCCGCGGGCCGGCAGGTTGGGACGTTCACTGGAGATATTGCCCGCGCCGTCAAACACGATCACGGCCTCGTAACGGCCCTGGGCAAAGGCAGCAACGTCGTTAATGAGGGCGGTGCGCGCCATATCGTGAACGTCGCTGGAATACGGATCGTCGGAATGGTCGTACACGAGCTTTTCGTAGCGCGGCGTGCAGTGGATCACGTTGTAACCGTCGACCACCAGCAGCTCGGGCTTGTTGGAGTGCACCGTCGAGACTGGGTCGGCGATAGCCTGCGCAAACGCATTGCCGCCCACGCCATAGGTCGCAGCCGAAACAATCGGCTTGGCCGAGCCCTCGCCAAAGCGCTTGGCCTTGGACTTGGCGCGGTTCTTCTTGGACATGCGCTACTCCTCCCCCATGAGCTCGCCGGCATTGCGGCGCAGCCACTCAAAGCACAGCGCGGTGGTCGCCTGGGCAACGTTGAGACTCTCGGTCACGCCACGCTGGGGAAGCTTGGTCAAAAAGTCACATTTCTCGAGCACTAGACGCGAGATGCCGTCGCCCTCGGAGCCCATGACGAGCGCCACGCGACCCTCGAAGGGAGCATCCCAGCAACTGCCTTCGGCGTGCTCAGAGGCACCGCCCACCCAAAAGCCAGCGGCCTTGAGGTCATCGAGCGCACGGGCGATGTTGGGCACCTGCGCGATAGGCAGATGCATGACGGCGCCGGCTGAAGTCTTGTAGCTGCCCACGGTCACGCCGGCGGCACGCTTGTTGGCGATGATGACGCCGGCCGCGCCCACAACCTCGGCAGAGCGCACGATGGCGCCAAAGTTGCCGTCGTCAGTCACGTGGTCGAGCACCACGACAAGTGCCGGGCCCTCGCCTGCGCGGTCGAGAATATCGGCGACATCGGCATAGGGGAAGTTGCCAACCTCGAGCGCGATGCCCTGGTGGGCGCCATGGCTCGACAGCGCGTCGAGCTGCGCGCGCGGCACATACTTAATGCGGACACCCGCGGCGTTGAGGTCGTCGACCAGGCGCGACAAGGCGGCATCGCGCTCCCCGCCCTCGGCAATGAGCGCGCACTTGACGGGAAAGCCGGTACGCAGCGCCTCGGCGGCAGCACGGCGACCTTCGATAAACTCGCCCTTGGGAGCCTGAACATTGTCGCGGTTGCGCTGCGGACGTGCGGCCTGGGTACGATTGCGCTGGCCCTTGGGAGCGGCAGCGCGGTCGTTACGGCGAATCGGACGCGAGCCGGAAGCGGCCTGCTTGCCGCCACGAGGTGCACGCTTGCGATTGTCGGCCATAAAACGGCCTCCTTAAATAGATAACGAACAAGAATCGACCGTCCGAGCCACGGCACCTTGCCTTTCAATCGTCGGGCATGACCACCAGGTCTATGCCCTCCTCTTTCAAGGCAATCTGCCGCACCTCGAACGGTCGACAAATACTAGAGACTCTTAATACGAGTGCCCGCGGCAGTATCCTCAATGGTGAGGCCCAGGTCCTTGAGCTGGTCGCGGATGGCATCTGCCAGATCCCAGTTCTTGGCGGCACGGGCCTCGGCGCGGGCCTCGAGAATCTTGGCAGCAGCCTCGTCCACGTCGTCACCCGTGTAGGCAACCAAACCGGCGGCAACGCCCAGCAGGCCCAGCGGCAGCTCGACCTTGGGCTCGGGGAGCTCAACGCCAAACGTATCGAGCAGCTCGGCCAGCGTATCGGCGGCGGCAAGCGCGGCGGCCTTGTCGGCAGCGTCGCCCGCCTGCTCCAGGTACTGGTTGCACTCGGTTACAAAGCCAAAGACGGCACCCATGGCACCGGCGGTGTTAAAGTCGTCGTCCATGCACTCCTTAAAGGTGGCACGGGTCTCGGCGGACTTGGCGGCAAACGCCTCGGATGCTGCCTCATCGGCATCGGCCGTCGCATGGTTCGCGGCCCAGCGCAGGTTCTCGACCGTACCGGCGATACGCGTGAGCGAATTCTCGGCACCCTCCAGGCGCTCCCAGGAGAAGTCGAGCGGCGAGCGATAGCTCGTCTGCAGCATCAGCAGGCGCAGGGCGGCAGCGGAGTGCTGCTCGAGAACCTCGGCCAGCGTAAAGAAGTTTCCGAGCGACTTGGACATCTTCTCGCCGTCTACCAGCAGCATGCCCGTGTGCATCCAGGTGTTGGAGAAGCCCTGGTGCCAGGCGCAGGTGGCCTGGGCGCACTCGTTCTCGTGATGCGGGAAGGCAAGGTCGGAGCCGCCGCCGTGGATGTCAATCGGGGTGCCCAGGTAACGATGCACCATGGCGGCGCACTCGGTATGCCAACCGGGACGGCCCTCGCCCCAAGGGCTCGGCCAGCTGGGCTCGCCGGGCTTGGCGGCCTTCCACAGGGCAAAGTCGAGCGGGTCGTTCTTGTCCTCGTTCTCCTCGATGCGTGCACCCACCATAAGGTCGTCGATGTTGCGGCCCGAGACTTGGCCGTAGTTGGGATCGCTGCGCACGGCAAAGTACACGTCGCCGTTATCGGCGGCATAGGCATGGCCCTGCTCGATAAGCGTCTTGATCATGGCGATCATGGGGCCGATCTCTTTGGTAGCGCGGGGACGCACGTCGGGATCGAGCACGTTGGCAGCGCGCATGACGCCAATGAACTTATCCGAGAACTCCGTCGCGACCTCGGCGGCCGTACGGCCCTGCTCGTTGGCGCGCTTGATGATCTTGTCGTCGACATCGGTGAGGTTCTGGGCGAACGTGACCTCATAGCCGCTCGCGATGAGCCAACGACGAATCACATCGAAGCTGATGAACGTGCGAGCATTGCCGATGTGGATGTTGTCGTAGACCGTGGGGCCGCACACGTACATGCGGACCTTGCCGGACTCGATGGGCTGGAACTCTTCCTTTTTATGGGTAGCGCTGTTGTAGATACGCATTCGTTACTCCTTAACGGTTTTCTGTAGCAGGCAGACGGCCCAGGCGCCGATTCCCTCGCCTTGGCCTTCCCAACCGAGCTTTTCGGTCGTGGTAGCGGCGACGCCCACGTTTTCGACGTCAACGCCCAGGGCATGGGCAAGGTTGGCGCGCATGGCATCGCGGTGCGGGGTGATCTTGGGTTGTTGACAGGCAATGGTGCAATCGGCATCGACAAACTCGAAGCCCAGCTCGCGCGCATAGCCCATCACGCGAGCGAGCAGCACCATCGAATCAGCACCCTCATAGGCGGGGTCGGTATCGGGGAATAGCTTGCCGATGTCTCCCCCGCGGCAGGCGCCCAGAATGGCGTCGGCCAAGGCGTGCGCGAGCACATCGGCATCCGAGTGGCCCAGCAGGCCGCGCTCGTAGGGAATGTCGACACCGCCGATGATACATCGACGCCCCTCCACCAGACGGTGGACGTCGTAGCCATGGCCAATGCGCAGGTTACTGAACATGGGGAAGGTCCTCTCCCTCGGCCATGCGGCCAAGCAGAATCGCGGTTACGGGACGCAGGTCCTCGGGCACCGTCACCTTAAGGTTATCGCGCGGGCTCTGGACGCAGCGGACGCGCCCACCCATGCGCTCGACCAGCGACGAATCATCGGTGCCGATAAAGCCCTCGGCAATGGCTGCAGCATGGGCGCGCTTCATAGCATCGACGCTAAAGATCTGCGGCGTCTGCGCTGCCCAGTAGAGCTCACGCGGCGGCGTCTCGACGATATTGTCGCCATCGACGATCTTGAGCGTGTCGATCGCGGGCTGGCCGCACACGACACCGTCGAGCGAGCGGTCGCTCACGAGCACGTCGATAGCGTGGTCGATGGCCTCGGTCGTAATGAGCGGACGGGCGCCGTCGTGGATAGCGACATATTCGAAACCCGCCGGCACCGCGTGCACGCCGGCGCGGGTGGAATCCTGACGAGTATCGCCGGCATCGGCAAAGCTGATGGGCGTGTCATAGTCAAACGGGTCGATAGCCAAGCGGCGCATCTCGGCACGGCGCTCGGCAGGGCAAACCACGACGATATGGCCGACCTTGTCGCTACGATCGAACGCGCGGATGGACCAGCTCATGAGCGGACGGCCCGCCACGTTAACGAGCTGCTTGCCGCCGGGATTTCCAAAGCGCTGGCCGCTGCCGCCGGCAACGACCACGGCGCATACGGGCGCCATTATGCGTTCCCCTGTTTGGTGCCCTTCATGCGGTACAGCGAGTCCGCAAGAATGGCAGGGTTGTTGACGCCAAAGTCGCCCAAGCGCTCCGGATCCTCGCTGATGTCATCCATGAGCTCCTGCAGCGAGCCGTACTCGTCGACGATCTTCTCGGCCACGCCGTCGCGCACGACGGACACGCGCGAAAGCGTGCGCAGGCCCAGCGGCGTCATGACGGAGTCCTCGTCCAAGTCGTCATAGCCCAGAACTGCCGCCACGTGCTGCGGGTCGGACAGGTCCTTAGGCGTCATACGGGCAAGCTCAGCGCGAATCTTCTCGGCGTTGGCCTCAGAGGAATCGCTTGCGTAGTCGCGGATCATCAAGTCGTATTCGGTATCCATGCTGGAGCCCGCGAGCTGCTCGAGCTGCATCTGCACGAGCTTGCCCTGGTTACCCAGCTTGACGATGCAATCCTTAAGCTCGGTCTTTGCCTGTTGCATGATCTCGAAACTCGAGAAGATGCCGGTGATGTCGGCGAGCGTGACGTAGTCGTCGAGCTCAAGGGCCGTCAGGCGCAGCAGGGAGCGATCGAGCGACTGACGGGTAGTCTGGAGCGTGGCGACGAGCTGGTTGACCGAGCTCATGATGGTAGTGACGGGCTGGATCTCATAGCTCTTACCGTGGACGTACACGTTGACGACGGCACGACGGGCCGAAACCGAGATCACGATGGCATCGGTGAGCACCGACATGCGAGCGGCAGTACGGTGACGCATGCCCGTCTCACTCGTGGCAAGCGAGGGATCGGGATTGAGGTGGAAGTTGGCGCGCAGGATCTGGGTGAGGTCGCCATCGATAACGATGGCGCCGTCCATCTTGGAAAGCTCGAACAGGCGGTTCGAGGTAAACGAAATGTTGAGCGGGAAGCCGTCGTTACCGGCAGCGAGCACGTTTTCGGTGTCGCCGACGCAGATAAGGGCGCCCAGGTGACCGGCGATGATCATGTCGAGGGCGGTGCGAATCGGCTGACCAGGTGCCGTCAGGCGGATGGCCTGTTCCATACGCTTTTGCAGCTCGTTCTTATCCAAGGCATCGCTCCCATCGTATACGCTCCATAAACGCTAAATAGTTTCTCACGGTTTGTCCCTGCGGCGCTTGCGAAATCCGATGCTTACAGAATGAGCGAACACAGCTGAGAGCCCAACCCAAATCAGCTGTTCATGTGGTAGCATCGGGATTCGCATAAATGAGGGAGTAGTCGCGTGACCGGATTCGCCTCTGGTGGCGCGGTAAGTCAACACACTGGCCGATGCGGCCTGGCTTGCCTTAATGAACGAGACTCGTGGCTGTGCGCGCAACGCGTACGCCACGGGTCTTTTTTATTACTCCCTCAAGAGGTACACGCGGGCCCGCCCGCAGAGAGGGAGCCAGACTATGGGACTCGCAGAGCTCGTGTTGCTCGCCGTTGGCCTTTCGATGGACGCCTTTGCCGTTTCCATCTGCAAAGGTCTCGGCATGAAAAAGATCAACCTTAAAGTCGCCGTGGTGCTCGGCCTGTTCTTCGGCGGCTTTCAGGCCGGCATGCCCGTAATCGGATGGGCGCTTGGCAGCCAGTTTATGGGCATCATCGGCCCCATCGACCACTGGATCGCCTTTATCCTGCTCGCCTTCATCGGCGGCAAAATGCTGTGGGAAGCCTTTACCGAGGACGAGGATGAAGACGACGGCAAGGATGCCGAAAAGATTGACCTGGTCGAGTACCTGATCCTCGCTATCGCCACCTCAATCGACGCCCTAGCCGTGGGCATCTCATTTGCCGCGCTCTCGGTCGACATCGTGCCCGCTGTATCGCTTATAGGCATCACAACGTTTATCTTCTCCGTCGCCGGCGTGGCGATTGGCCACACTTTTGGCGCGCGCTACGAAAAACCCGCCACCATCGTGGGCGGCGTCGTGCTCATCCTCATCGGCCTCAAGATTTTGCTGGAGCACCTGGGGATTTTGGTGCTGTAAAACACCCTTCAAAACTAAACGTCCGTATGAGGCCTCATGCAGAGTTTTGCATGAGGCCTTTTCATGCAGACTTTTGCATGTCATACTGATATGCAAAAGTCTGCACGTTAGGAGATCGCCGTGGATATCCTTCCCATCACCACACCGCGCCAAGCTGGCATCTACGTGCGTCAGGCACGCGAGGCGCAAGGGATCACCCGTGCCGTCCTCGCTAAAAAAGCCGGTGTTTCGGAGCGCCTGCTCGCATCGCTCGAGCTGGGAGATGCCACGGGCATTCGGCTCGACAAGCTGCTGGCAGTTTTCGGTGCTCTTGGACTGGCACTCGCCGCTCAAGGGGATATCGACGAATCGAAAAACGAGCAACCAGTCGACGCCCCGCATGCTGATTTGCAACCTCGTAGTACCCCCAGGCGCCATCACGCTCAACGTTTTCACCATCGCAACCGTCGCAGCGCAGCCGTTCCGGCTCTCGCAGATGTCCCCTTTACGTCCGAGCTCTACGACAGGGCCTTCGCCGATTTCGCCATGTCCAATCTCGGAGTCTCGATTGCCGCAAACGCATCTAACCAAACCAAGCCCGAAGGGAAATAGCCAATGGCCAGAACATCACTTCGGACCATTATTTGCGGCGTACCTGCGGGAACGCTCACGCAAGATGAGAACGGTCTTATCAGCTTTACCTACGATCATGACTATGACGGGCCAACCCTATCGACCAATATACCCGTATCAAATCGCACATACGGCCAACAGGTCATGAATCCGTACTTGTTTGGCCTTCTACCCGACAGCGAGGACCAACGAAAAGCGATTGCTGCCGAATTCGACGTTAGGTCCAACAATCCCGTTGCGTTGCTCAGCCATATCGGACTTGACTGTCCGGGTGGAGTGCAGTTTTGCGCCGAAGAAGACGTCAACGCCGTCTTGCATCGCACCAGCGAATACCGCCCTATAGGCGATCACGAGATTGCACTGCGACTCAAGTCAATCAGAGATGACCGCAATGCATCGTGGATGGGCCTAGATGAAAGTTGGTCACTTGGAGGCAATCAGGGCAAGTTCGCTCTCGCACTCATAGACGGTCGCTGGTGCGAATGCGTGGGCTCCTCGCCCACGACGCATATTTTCAAAAATGGCGTCATCGGATTTAAACTTGAGGCTCTTAATGAGTTTGTCTGCATGAAAAGCGCCCAGCGCGCCGGTATCGCAACGGCAAACGTCGAATATCGTATGTTTGAGGACGAACCTGCCCTCATTGTTGAGCGCTATGACCGCGTGAAAGTCAAAGACGGAACAATCATGCGTCTACACCAAGAAGACCTCTGTCAGGCTCTTGGAGTGATGCCCGCTCAAAAGTACACGGCAGACGGCGGCCCGACCGCACGCGATATTCAGGAACTCCTCGTCAATACGAGCCACCATCAACTTAACCTGTATCTGTTTACGCAGATACTTTTCTTTAACGCCATCATCGGCGCACCGGACGCGCATGCGAAGAACTATTCCCTGCTTCTTGGAAACGGCGGCACAGCTATGATGGCTCGTATGTATGACGTTGCATCGGGGCTGGCATACGAACGTATGCGCCGCCGAGCGCGCCTTGCCATGAGCGTTGGCGGCGAAAATCGTGTGGGGCGCATCGGCCCAGGCGCTATCCGCCGATACTACGGTATGGGCGACCCCGCGCTGGAGGCGGCGCTCACCGATGCCGGGCTATCCGAGAAGTTTTGCTTTGCGACCATGATGGACCTCGCCTACGAGGTACCCATTTGCATGGAAGAGGTCATGGACGAATACGCCGACCTGCCCGGCATGGCGAACCTGCGCGAGCATATGCTCGGCCCCGTCTGCGAAAACTGCCAGCGCACCCTCGACCTCATCAAGGCGGATATGGGCTAGGTGTCCGTAATCTCCCATTTCCCAAAAGAAGAGAGGGGGCACCCGTCGCAAAAGCTCGGGTGCCCCCTCTCATAATGTCATTTGCAATCCACCAGCACGTGGCTCGGACTGCTGCTAGCGCAACCTTTACGCAGCGAGGCGCTTGAGGACGTCGATGAGCAGCTCGTAGAAGCGCTCGGCAGAAGCGAGCTCCATGCTCTCGTCCGGGGTGTGGACATCGGAGAGCGTCGGGCCCACGGCGATGGCGTCCAGGCCGTGCAGGGCCTCGGCAAACAGGCCGCACTCAAGGCCGGCGTGAATGGACTCGATTCGTAGCTCGGAGCCAAAGAGCTCGCGATAGCTCTCGACAAAGATGTCGCGGACCGGCGAATGCTCGGCATAGCTCCAGCCGGGATACTCGAACTCAAACTTGGCGTCGAATCCCAGGACATCGGCCAGCGTCTGCAGGCGGTCCTTGAACTCGTTCTGCAGCGAGGTGATCGAGGAGCGCGGGGACAGCATGATCTTGACCTGGTCGTCAGAGGTGGCAACCACGCCGATGTTGGAGGAAACCTCGACGGAGCCGTCGGTGGCGACGTTGCGGCGGATCACACCGTTGGGGGCAAGACGCAGAGCGCGAATAAGGGCAAGTGCGGACTTCTCGTCCATGGCCTCGACCTCAGCGTTGTCGGCAATCTCAACCTGTCTCTTATACACATCTGACGCTGCCGACGAAGCTAGAAGTG